>DASPJX010000213.1:0-2084 GCA_035628395.1 Burkholderiaceae bacterium
GCACAGCGACAGAGGGTCGTTGCGCCCGAGGACGGCCACGCCGTCGTCGAGCCGGAAGCCGCGGGCGTAGAGCCCGGCCGCGATGCCGTGGGAGCGCTCCTGCGCCTCGGCGTAGGTGCAGGCGGTGCCGCCCCCGGACGCCAGCAGGCGGTCCGGGTGCTGCTCGGTGCTGCGGTCGACGTAGTCGATGATCCTCATGACGTGGCCTCCTCGAGTTCGCGCAGTCGGGCCTCGAGCTCGGCGAGCCGCAGCTCGCGCGGGTCGGGCATGACGATGCTGGGGATCTGGTCGGCGCCGAAGGACTGGCCCGCGGCCCACAGGACGTCGCGGTCCTCGCCCCAGGCGCCGAAGTACGGGACGCCCGGCGGCGGCTCGGGCCGCGACCACTGCGCCACGAACTCGTCGTAGGGCAGCGACTGCTCCAGGCGCTGCGCGCGCAGCGCGGAGCGGGCCTGCTCCGTGGCCGCCTCGTCGACGATCAGCCGCTCGGGGTCGTAGACGACGCAGAAGATGTCGCGCGCGGTCTCGTGGGAGATCGCGCCGTGCTCGAGGTCGCGCATGACGGCCTGCGGGTCGCGCTCCAGCACGTCGCCCCAGCCGCCGCCGGCGCCCTGGGCCTGCAGGAACAGCTCGCCCTTGCCGGCGGGGGTGAACGGCATCGCGGCCGGCCCGGTCTCGTAGCGCCCGCCGGGGAACGGCTGCTCGTTCATGATGTCCACGAGCGACGCGTCGAGCGCGGCGTCCGGATCCTCCAGCGTCTCGAAGATGTCGATCCCGCGGACCGACGCGATCGGGTACACCGGCGAGCTGTAGCCGCCGAAGATGCCGGGCACCGTCGGGAAGCGCGAGCCGCCGGCGACCGCGCCGAAGCCCCAGATGTCCGAGAAGCGGTTGGCCACCGAGAAGGCGAAGCCGCCGCCGCCGCGGAAGCGCCCGAAGCCGCAGTTGTCGCGCAGCAGGCGCTTGGAGATGAGCTGCACGAACGGGAAGCTCTCCTCGCTGGCCTCGGTCTCCCCCATGTCGACCTTCGCGGCGAAGTTCGGGGCGATGCTGTCCTCGCCGTCGGCGTCGTGGTGCGCGCCGCCCGGCATGCCGTTGAGCTCGGCGCAGACGTTGCCGACGACCTCGAGGTGCTGCGTCAGGCCGCCGTACATGAACGTGACGGGCTGGTTGAACCACGGCGCGGTCGGGACCGCGTAGCCCTGCGGCGTGCCGAAGCCGAGCTTGACGAGCGCGACCTGGATCAGCGTGATCGTCTTGAACAGCACCTGCATGTTCAGGCAGGTGGGCACGTCCGGCGTCGCGTTGGTGACGGTGCGCGGCGGCGCGATGATCTCCACCGCGTCGAGCACCGCGAGCGTCCGCGGCAGGTCGGGCCAGACGAAGCTCAGCAGCCCCATCATCGCCCCCACCTGCATGCTGGTGATCGGCGCGTTGATCGGCCGGTTCTGGATCTGCGGCGCCGACCCGCTGAAGTCGATGACGAGCTTGCCGTCGCGCACCGAGATCTCGGTGTAGAAGCGCAGCAGCGCGTCCTCGCGCATCGTCGTGTCCAGGAAGATCTGCCCGCGGACCGTGCCCTCCGGCAGCTCGGCCACGCGGCGGTGGACCTCGGCGGAGACGAACTCCACGTTCTGGCGCAGGGCGCCGATCAGCGCGTCGGCGCCGTACTCCTCGCACAGCGCCTGCAGCCGGCGCTCGATGCGCACCGCGGCGGTCAGGCGGACCTTCAGGTCGGCGCCCACCAGCCGCGGGTCGCGCGACTGGTTCTGCATGAAGTTCAGGAAGTCGGGGCGGATCTCGCGGCCCTCGGCAAAGCGCACCGGCGGCAGCTTCAGCCCCTCCTCCCACGGGCTCTCGATGCTCGCGCCCATGCCGCCGGGCTCGCGCGCGCCGTTCTCGCCCTCGTGCATCCCGATCGACACCCAGGCGACGAGCTCGCCGCCGTGGAAGACGGGCAGCGCCACGCTCTGGTCGGGCGAGTGCACGCCGCCGTAGAACGGGTCGTTGCTGATCCAGCCGTCGCCCTCGTTGACGCCGACGTCGGGCCGGTCGCCGAAGTGCTTGAGGATGTAGCGGATGGG
>DASPJX010000214.1:0-2332 GCA_035628395.1 Burkholderiaceae bacterium
CGGTGGTGCTCGACATCCGGGCGGCCTGGGCCTCGAAGTGCGCGACGCGGTCGGCGTCGACCGTCGGCTGCGGGCCGACCGGATGGCGGGCGATCCAGTCGGCGACGGCGTCGCGCTCGCCGCGCGTCGGCGCGCCGGAGCGGCCCTGCGCGTGCCGGATGCGGTCGAGGATGCGGCGCCGGGCCGCCGAGGTGTCGATCGTCGTCATGGGTTCAGGCGTGCTCGATCCGGAACACCTGGCGCAGGTACGCCAGGTAGGCGGGATCGTCGCACATCGTCTTCTCGGGGGAATCGGAGAGCTTCGCGACCGGCTGGCCGTTGCAGCGGACCATCTTGATGACGATCTGCAGCGGCGCGAAGCCGAGGTCGTTGGTCAGGTTGGTGCCGATGCCGAAGGCGACGCGCGTGCGGTCCTTGAAGCGGCGGTAGAGCTCGATCGCGAGCGGCACGTTCAGGCTGTCGGAGAAGATCAGCGTCTTCGTGCGCGGGTCGACGCGGTGCGCCTCGTAGTGGCGGATCATCCGCTCGCCCCAGTCGAACGGATCGCCCGAGTCGTGGCGCGCGCCGTCGAACAGCTTGCAGAAGTACAGGTCGAAGTCGCGCAGGAACGCGTCCATGCCGTAGACGTCCGACAGCGCGATGCCGAGGTCGCCGCGGTACTCGCGCGCCCACATCTCGAAGCCGAAGGTCTGCGAGTCGCGCAGGCGCGGCCCGAGCGCCTGGCAGGCCTGCAGGTACTCGTGCGCCATCGTGCCGAGCGGCGTGACGCCGTGGCGCATCGCGTACAGCACGTTGCTGGTGCCTGCGAAGTTCTCGCCGAGCTCGTCGCGCAGCCCGACGACGACCTCCTCGTGCCAGGTGCGGGAGAAGCGCCGCCGCGTGCCGTAGTCGGCCACGCGCATGCCGGCGAGCACCGGATCGGCGCGGATCAGGCCGATCTTGTCGATCAGCCGGCGCCGGCCCTCCGGATAGTCGGGCGAGCGCTGGGTGTTGCGGAAGTAGACCTCGTTGACGATCGCCAGCACCGGGATCTCGAACATGATCGTGTGCAGCCACGGCCCGCGCACGACGATCTCGATCTGGCCGTCGCGCGACGGCGCCGGCTCGACCGAGATGCACTTCTCGTTCATCTGGAACAGGCCGAGGAAGTCGACGAAGTCGCTCTTGATGAAGCGCAGCCCGCGCAGCCACGCGAGCTCGGGCTCGGTGAACCGCAGCGTGCACAGCGAGCGGATCTCGTCGCGGATCTCGTCGACGTACGGCACCAGGTCGATGCCCGGGTTGCGGCACTTGAAGCGGTACTCGACCTGCGCCCCCGGGAAGTGGTGCAGCACGACCTGCATCATCGTGAACTTGTACAGGTCGGTATCGAGCAGCGACGTGATGATCATGGCGCGGCCGATTGTACCCGCGGCCCCGGCGGGGACGGGCCGCCGGCGTGCTGCGCTGCGGCACGGCGCGGGCCGGACGGCTCAGACGCCGAGGCAGGCGCGCCGCAGCGGCTCGTCGGCGTCGAGCGCGGCCATCGTGCCCGTGAAGCGCACCTCGCCCTTCTCGAGCACGACCGCCCGGTCGGCGACCTGCCGCGCGAAGTGCAGGTTCTGCTCGGACAGCAGCACCGACAGGCCCTGGCGCTTCATCTCGCCGACGGTGCGCGCCATCTGCTCGACGATGACCGGCGCGACGCCCTCGGACGGCTCGTCGAGCATCACGAGCCGCGGGTTGCCCATCAGCGTGCGGGCCACGGTCAGCATCTGCTGCTCGCCGCCGCTCATCCGGCCGCCGGCGCGATCGGGCATCGCCGCGAGGTTCGGGAACAGCCGGAACAGCGCCTCGACGGTCCAGGCGGGCGCGCCCGGGCGCGGCGGCTGGCGGCCCACCTCGAGGTTCTCGAGCACGGTGAGCTCGGTGAACACGCGCCGGTCCTCGGGCACCCAGCCGAGCCCGAGCCGCGCGATCCGGTGGGAGGCGAGCGCCGAGACGTCGCGGCCGTCGAAGCGCACCGTGCCCGAGCGCCGCGGGATCAGCCCGGCGATCGCCTTCATCGTCGTCGACTTGCCGGCGCCGTTGCGCCCCATCAGCGCGACCACCTCGCCCTCGCCCACCGACAGCGACACGCCGTGCAGCACCTGCGCGCGGCCGTACCACGCGCGCAGCTCGCCGACCTCGAGCAGCGGCGCCGCCATCTCAGGCGCCGGCCGCGGCGGGCGCGCCGCCGCCGAGGTAGACCTCGCGCACCCGCGGGTCGTCGCGGATCGCGTCGGGCGGGCCCTCGGCGATCACGCGGCCGCGCGCGAGCACGACGATCCGGTCGGCGTGGCCGAACACCACG
>DASPJX010000215.1:0-22582 GCA_035628395.1 Burkholderiaceae bacterium
CACGATGATCGGCGGCACGGGCGACGACCGGTTCGCGATGACCGCGGGCGCGCAGATCGCCGGCGACTCGATCGACGGCGGTCTCGGCAACGACCGTCTCGTGCTGTTCAACGCCGAAAGCTACGGGCTGTCGCAGCTCGCGGGGATCGGCGGCGTGGATCGCATCGACATGGCCGCATCCGCCGGCAGCGCATCGGTGACGATCACCTCGGCGATGGTCGCCGGCGCCGACGGCAACCAGGACGGCGTCACCGGCGACGTGCGCGTCGTCGGCTTCGACGGGGCGCCGATCCTCGCGGACCCGACGAGCACGGCATCGCCGGGGGCCACGACGGCGAGCATGACGATCGACGCGAGCGCGCTGACGGTCTCGCAGTCGCTGACGGTGGCCGGGCAGGTCGGCTCGGGCGTCGCCGACCCCGCGTTCGCCTTCGGCGGCCTGAGCGGGAACGACACGATCACCGGCGGCGCGGGCGCCGACCGCATCGCGGCGGGGCTCGGCGCCGACGCGATCGCGGCCGGCGGCGGCGACGACCGGATCCAGCTGTTCTCGGCCGCCGAGCTCGTCGGCGACACGATCGACGGCGGCGCGGGCAACGACCGGCTGCAGCTGCTCGCGGCGGGCGACTACGACCTGTCGGTCGCGACGGGCATCACCGGCGTCGAGCGCATCGACGTCGCGGTGGGCGGCGGCGACGTGTCGGTGGTCGTGAGCACGGCGATGGCCGCGGGCGCCGACGGCGACGGCAACGGCACCGCGGGCGACGTGCGCGTGGTCGGCTACGACGCGACGACCAGCGCGACGAATCCGACGGCCACGTCCGCGAACGTCACCGTCGACGCGAGCGCGCTGACCTCCGGCCAGTCGCTGGTGGTCGCCGGGCAGATCGGCTCGGGCGTGGCGAATCCGGCGCAGGCCTTCGGCGGCCTGAACGGGAACGACACGATCATCGGCGGCGCGGGCGTCGACCGCATCGCGGCCGGGCTGGGCGCCGACACGATCGAGGCGGGCGCGGGCGCCGACCGCATCCAGCTGTTCTCGGCCGCCGAGATCGTCGGCGACGCGATCGACGGCGGCGCCGGCGACGACCGGCTGCAGCTCTTCGTGGCGGCCGACTACGACCTCGCGCAGGCGGCGAGCCTCGTCGGCATCGACCGCATCGACGTCGCGGCGGGCACGGGCAGCGTGCGCGTCGTGCTGACCTCGGAGATGGTGGCGGCCGCCGACGGGAACGGCGACGGCACCCTCGGCGACATCCGCGTGGTCGGCTACGACGGCGCCGTTCCCGGCAACACGCCGCCGCCGACCGTCGCCGACGCGACGATCGACGCGCGTGCGCTGGGCGCGGGCCAGTCGCTGATCGTCGACGGCCAGGTCGGCTCGGGGGTGGACGGCATGCTGGCCTTCGGCGGCCTGTCGGGGGACGACACGATCCTCGGCGGCGCCGGTGCGGACTCGGTCGACGCCGGCCTCGGCGACGACGTGATCGAAGGCGGCGCGGGCGACGACCTGCTGCAGGGCGGCGGCGGTGCCGACACGCTGATCGGCGGGCTCGGCGACGACCTCCTCGGCGGCGACGACGGCGCGGACGTGCTGACCGGCGGCGCCGGCGCGGACCTGTTCGCGGTGGTCGATCCGTCCGAGCCGACCACCGGCGTCGACCGGGTCACCGACTTCGGCACCGGCGACGTGCTGTTCCTCGGCGACCTGGTCGTGATCGGCGGCGTGATGTCGAGCGGCGACGCCGCCGCGCTCACCCAGGGCCAGGTGCTGCTGCAGTCCGACGGGACGAGGACGACGCTGAGCTTCGGCACCGACGCGACCGCGGGCGCCGACGTGACGGTGCAGCTCGACGGCGTCTACGCCGCCGGGAACTTCCTGTTCGAGTCGAACGTCGCGGTGACGCCCGACGTCTCCGGCAACCTGCTGTCCTTCCAGACGATCTGACGGACCGGGTCCGTCCCGCCGGCCGCCACGCGCGGTCGGCGGACGGAGGCCCTCGAACGTCGCCGGGGCGGACGCTCCGGCGGCGACGCCCCGGCGGGCAGGGCGCCGCCCGCACCGAGCCGCGCGATCGGTCGGGTACGAGGGCGGCCGGAGCGGGTGCCGCGAGCGGGACACGCCCGCCGCGGCCCCGCCCGGCGCGGGCCGCTCAGCGTCCGAGCAGCCACCGCGCGGTCAGCGCGGCGAGCGCGATCCACAGCGCGACGATCGCGACCGCTCCCGGGATGCTGCGGGGCTTCGCGGCGCGGGCCTCGAGCCAGCGCGCGGCCCGCTCGCGGCTGTCGCGCAGCACCTCGTCGGGCAGCAGGCGCACCGCGAGCCAGATCAGCGCGGGCAGCAGCAGCGCGTCGTCGACCCAGCCCAGCACCGGGATGAAGTCGGGGATCAGGTCGATCGGGCTGAGCGCGTACGCGACCACGACGACGCACAGCGCCCTCGGCGCCCAGGTCGTCGCCGGATGCCGCGAGGCGAACCAGAGCGTCACCGAGTCGCGCTCGATCCGCCGCGCCCAGTCCCTGATCCGTTCGAGGAGCGTCATGCGAGGGGTTCCGTCCGGGCCGCGTCGGGCGGGAGGGTGACGCGCCGTCCGTCGCGCGGGTCGGGGCCCGACCCGGATCGCGAGGCCGCGGGTCGGGCCGGACCGCGCTCGCGAGGCCGCGGGTCGGACGAACGGCCGAGCCGGGCGTGCGGCCCGCCCCGGGCGCGCGTCCGAGCCGGGCGGTACGACTGTAACAGCGCTGGCCACGGGCCAACGGGAGCGTAGAGTGGGGCCATGTCCGACACCCCCCGCGTCACCGGCCGAGGCGCCCGCCAGCGGGCCGAGCTGCATTTCGGCGGCGTGCGGGTGCGCGCCGCCGGCGTGGAGTTCGAGGCGACCGACGCCTCGGGCGAGAAGATCCGCTTCGCGATCTCGCGCGAGACGCTGCTCGAGATCACCGACAGCCCCGAGGGCACCGCGCTCGCCGAGATGTTCGAGAGCCAGCGCGAGCGCATCCACGGGGTCGCCGCCCGCGCGTTCAGCGCGGGGGCCCGCGGCGCGCCGATCCGGCTTCCCGCCGCGATGTTCCCGCTGTTCTGAGGCGGGCCGCGCCGCGCGCGGCGCCGACGCTCAGGCCGCGGGGATCAGCGACTCGTAGCGGCGGACGTCGAGCTCGAATCCGCTGATCGTGTGCTCCGAGATCGGCGTGTGCAGCAGCATCGTGCGCGCGACCTCGCTGTTGGAGCGGAACGTGGCGAGCAGCGCGTCGCGCTGCTCGGGCGGCACGTGGTGGAGCAGCGCGCTCAGCAGCGCGTCGAGCGCGATGACGCTGCCCTTGAGGTCGCAGATCATCTCGGTCGCGTCCTGCAGGGTCTTCATGTCGGCGTCTCCGAAAAAGGAAACCGCGGCACTCGGCCGCGGTCTCGTGCCGGGGCTCCGCGAGGAGCCCGGTCCGGGCGTCAGCCCATCACGCGGATGCTCGACGCCTGCGGGCCCTTCTGGCCCTGCGTGACCTCGAACTCGACCTTCTGGTTCTCCAGCAGGGTCTTGAACCCCGTGCCCTGGATCTCCTTGAAGTGGGCGAACAGGTCCTTGCCGCCGCCGTCGGGCGCGATGAACCCGAAGCCCTTGCTCTCGTTGAACCACTTCACGGTACCGGTTTCCTTGGCCATATCGATTCCTTTCGTGTGATGCGCCGCACGTGCGTGCGCAGTGCAGAGACACTCCGGGAATCCAGCGAGCGGTGATTTGGCCGAACCGTCCGGGGACGGCGAAGAGCAAAACAGGCTGACTCGAGAACGCGCACGAGCATGTCTACCGAACCCATGCTAACAGACTCGACGGCGCCGCCGCGAACTCTATTTTCCCGCCGCACCGCGTCGCGGGCCCGCGCGGTGCGCACCGTGCACCGATCCGGCGCACGTCGTCCTGGCATGGTTCCTGCGCGTATCCCGGTCGGTATACAAGCCGGTGCACCGACATGGGTCCTGCAGAACGAGAGTTGCTCACCGTCGCCGACTGGCGACGCGCCGTCGCGGACGGCGCGCCGGTCGCCGATCTGCTGCTCGCCCGCCGCCGACGGCTCGCCGCCTCCGCGACGCCGCACGCCTGGATCGCGCTGATCGGCGAGGACGCGCTGCGCGAGCGCTGCGAGGCGCTGCGCCGCGCGAGCGCCGGGCTCGAGCCCGCCGCGATCCTCGCGCGCATGCCGCTGTTCGGCGTGCCGTTCGCGGCGAAGGACAACATCGACGCCGCGGGCTTCGACACGACTGCCGCGTGCCCCGCCTGGGCGCGTCGTCCCGAGCGCGACGCCGGCGTGGTGCGTCGCCTGCTCGATGCCGGTGCGGTGCTGCTCGGCAAGACGAACCTCGACCAGTTCGCCACCGGGCTGGTCGGCACGCGCTCGCCGTACGGCGCGCCGTCGAGCGCGTTCGACGCGACGCGCGTGAGCGGCGGCTCGAGCTCGGGCTCGGCGGTCGCGGTGGCGCACGGCGAGGTCGCGTTCTCGCTCGGCACCGACACCGCGGGCTCGGGGCGCGTGCCCGCCGGCTTCAACGGCATCGTCGGCATGAAGCCCACGCCGGGCCGGATCGGCACCTCGGGGGTGCTGCCGGCCTGCCGCAGCCTCGACTGCGTGTCGGTGTTCGCGCTCACCGTCGACGACGCCGCCGCGGTGCTCGCCGTCGCCGAGGGCGAGGATGCGGACGACGAGTACGCGCGCTTCGCGCCCGGGCCCGCCGCGCTGCCGCCGGCGCCGCGCGTGGGCGTGCCGCGGCGCCCGATCCTCGACGACGCGCACGGCTACGACGCCGGCTGGCGCGACGCGCTCGCGCGGCTGGAGTCGCTCGGCTGCCGGATCGTGGAGATCGACCTCGAGCCGCTGCACGCGGTCGCGCGCCAGCTCTACGACGGACCGTGGGTCGCCGAGCGCTACGCGGCGGTGCAGTCGCTGATCGAGCGCGAGCCCGGTGCGATGGATCCGACGGTGGCGGCGATCGTCGGCCGCGCGACGGGCCTGTCCGCGGTCGACGCGTTCCGCGGCCAGTACGCGGTGCAGCGCGGCCGCCGGCTCGCGCGGCGGCTCTGGGAGCGCATCGACCTGATGGTCGTGCCGACCGCCCCGCGCCACCCCGCGTTCGCCGAGGTCGCCGCCGATCCGGTCGGCGCGAACGCGGTGCTCGGCACGTACACCAACTTCGTCAACCTGCTCGGCTGGTCGGCGCTCGCGCTGCCCTCGGGCACGACGCCGGCGGGCCTGCCGTTCGGCATCACGGCGATCGGCCCGGGCGACGCCGACGCGGCGCTGCTCGCCTGGGGACGCGCGTGGTCGCGCGCCGCGGCGACGCCGCTCGGCGCCACCGGCGCACGCCTCGCCGGGACCGAGCCCCCGGGCGCCGCCGCCCCGTGGCCGGCCACCGAGCCGACGCTGCGGCTCGCGGTCGTCGGCGCGCACCTGTCGGGCCTGCCGCTCAACGGCCAGCTCGTCGAGCGGCGCGCGGTGCTCGAGGCCGCGACGCGCACCGCGCCGTGCTACCGGCTGTGGGCGCTGCCCGGCACGACGCCGCCCAGGCCCGGGCTCGAGCGCGTCGCCGAGGGCGGCCGAGCGATCGCCGTCGAGGTCTGGCGGCTCCCCCTCTCCGAGGTCGGCTCGTTCCTCGCGGCGATCCCGTCGCCGCTCGGCCTCGGGACGATCGAGCTCGCCGGCGGCGAGCGCGTCCACGGCTTCCTGTGCGAGCACGCCGGCCTCGCCGGCGCCACCGACATCAGCGCCCACGGCGGCTGGCGCGACTACCTACGAGCCGCCCGATCCACCCCTTCGCATCCAGCAGGAGCCTGATCCATGGACCGCCGACAGTTCCTCTCGTCCGCCGCCGCCGGCGGCCTCGCGGCCGGCGCGCTGCCCGCCGCCGTGCACGCGCAGGCCCGTCCGAAGGACGTCCTGATCGTCGCGAACGAGTTCGGACCGAACTCGCTCGACATCCACACCGTCGGCGCCAACCGGCCGGCCTACGGCGTGAGCTGGCTGGCCTACGACCGGCTGATGACCTACGGGAAGAAGACGCTGCCCGACGGCCGCGTGGTCTACGACCGCGACAAGCTCGAGCCCGAGCTCGCCGAGAGCTGGCAGATGGCGCCCGACGGCATGTCGGTGACGTTCAGGCTGCGCAAGAACGCGAAGTTCCACGACGGCACGCCGGTCACCGCGGCCGACGTCAAGTGGAGCTTCGACCGCGCGGTGAGCGTCGGCGGCTTCCCGACCTTCCAGATGGGGGCGGGCTCGCTGGAGAAGCCCGAGCAGTTCGAGGCGATCGACGCGCACACCTTCCGCGTGAAGTTCCTGCGCAAGGACAAGCTGACGATGAACAACATCGCGGTGCCCGTCCCGTCGGTCTTCAACAGCGAGCTGGTGAAGAAGCACGCGACCGCGCAGGACCCGTGGGGCCTCGCGTGGACGCGCAACAACGTCGCCGGCGGCGGCGCGTTCAGGGTGGAGTCGTTCCGGCCCGGTCAGGAGATCGTCTACGTCCGCAACGACGACTGGAAGAGCGGGCCGATGCCGAAGCTGCGCCGCATCGTGCAGCGCGAGGTGCCGAACGCGGGCAACCGCCGCGCGCTGCTGCTGAAGGGCGACATCGACATGACCTTCGACATGCCGCCGAAGGACTTCGCCGAGCTCGCCGCCGAGAAGGGCAACGTGAAGGTCGCGACCATGCCGGTCGAGAACGCGATGTTCTACCTCGGCATGAACACGACGAAGCCGCCGTTCGACGACCCGAAGGTGCGGCGCGCCGTCGCCTACGCGATCCCCTACGACACGATCCACGAGGCCGCGCTCCACGGCCGCGGGATCAAGCTCTACGGCTCGGCGTCGCCGAGCGTGAAGACGACCGCCTGGCCGCAGCCCACCTGGTACGCGACCGACCTGCGGAAGGCGCGCGCGCTGCTCGCCGAGGCCGGCATGCCCAACGGCTTCGAGACCACGCTGAGCCTCGACCTGGGCGGCGCGACGGTCGGCGAGCCGGCCGCGATCCTGATCCAGGAGTCGCTCGCGCAGATCGGCATCCGCGCGCAGATCAACAAGATCCCCGGCGCGACCTGGCGCTCGGCGCTGCTGAAGAAGGACATGCCGATGATCGTCAACCGCTTCGGCGGCTGGCTCGACTTCCCCGAGTACTTCTTCTACTGGTGCTACCACGGCCAGAACGCGGTGTTCAACACGATGAGCTACCAGAACCCGAAGCTCGATCGGATGGTCGACAACGCGCGCTTCGCCGAGAGCAGGGCGATCTACGACGGCATGGTGCGCGACATGATCCAGATCGCCTACGACGAGGTGCCGCGGATCCCGCTGTTCCAGCCGAGCCAGGACGTCGCGATGCAGAAGGACGTGATGGGCTACCAGTACTGGTTCCACCTGCAGCCGGACTACCGGCAGCTGTTCAAGGCGTGAGGCGACCGATGGACATGGACGCGTTCGTCGACGCGCAGTGCGCGCTGCTGGGGCTGGCGCTCGCGCCCGAGCACCGGCCCGGCGTGGTGCGCTACCTGCATCTGGTCGCGGGGCTCGCACCCGCCGTCACGGGCTTCGACCTCGGGCCCGCGGACGAGCCCGCCAACACGTTCGAGCCGGTCGCGCCCGCCGGGGAGGGCGCATGAGCGCGGTCGAGGCGGTGCGGTCCGCGCTCGCGCGGATCGAGGCGACCGAGCCGCGGATCAACGCGTTCACCGCGGTGTTCGCCGAGCGCGCGCTGGCGCGCGCCGCGGCGGTCGACGCGAGCGACGCGACGCTGCCGCTGCGCGGCGTGCCGTTCGCGGTCAAGAACCTGTTCGACGTCGAGGGCGTGGTCACGCTCGCCGGCTCGGCGATCGAGCGCGACGCCGCGCCCGCGCGGCGCGACGCGGCGCTGGTGCGCAGGCTCGAGGCCGCCGGGGCGGTGTGCGTCGGCGCGCTCAACATGGACGAGTACGCGTACGGCTTCACGACCGAGAACACGCACTACGGCCCGACCCGCAACCCGCACGACACGACCCGCATCAGCGGCGGCTCGTCGGGCGGCTCGGCCGCGAGCGTGGCGGCCGGCCAGGTCCCGCTGTCGCTCGGCTCCGACACGAACGGCTCGATCCGGGTGCCGGCGTCGCTGTGCGGCGTGTTCGGCCTGAAGCCGACCTTCGGGCGGCTGTCGCGCGCGGGCAGCTATCCGTTCGTCGCGAGCCTCGACCACCTCGGTCCGTTCGCGCGCGACGTCGCCGCGCTCGCCGCCGCGTACGACGCGATGCAGGGTCCGGACGCGGACGATCCGGCGCAGGTCCGCCGTCCGCTCGAGCCGACCGTGCCGGGGCTCGAGCTCGGCACGCGGGGGCTGCGCATCGGGGTGCTCGGCGGGTGGTTCCGCGACATGGCGCTGCCGCCGGCGCGCGAGGCGGTCGATCGCGTGGCCGCGGCGCTCGGCGCGACCGCGCGCGTCGACTGGCCGGAGGTCGAGCGCGCGCGCACCGCGGCGTTCATGATCACCAACGCCGAGGGCGCGGCGCTGCACCTGCCCGACCTGCGACGCCGCGCGCACGACTTCGATCCGCACACCCGGGACCGCTTCCTCGCCGGCGCGCTGCTGCCGGCGGCCTGGGTCCACCAGGCGCAGCGCGTGCGGCACTGGTTCGCGCGCCGCGTCGCCGAGCGCTTCGCCGACGTCGACGTGCTGCTCGCGCCCGCCACGCCCTGCACGGCGCCGGCGATCGGCACCGAGTGGATCGAGATCGGCGGGCGGCGCCTGCCGTCGCGCGCGAGCATGGGCCTGCTGACCCAGCCGGTCTCGTGCATCGGGCTGCCGGTGGTCACCGTCCCGGTCCGGGGCGTCGACCCCGCCGCCCCCCACCTGCCGATCGGCGTGCAGGTGATCGCCGCGCCGTGGCGCGAGGACCTGTGCCTGCGCGTGGCGCGCGCGCTGGAATCCGCGGGCGTCGCGTCCGCACCGATCGCGAAGGAGTGACGATGCACATCGATCTGCCCGAAGCCCACGCCGAGCTGTCGGCCGAGTTCGCCCGCTACGAGGACGCGCTCGTCAACAACCGGCTCGACGTGCTCGACGCGCTGTTCTGGCCGAGCGAGCGCACCGTCCGCTACGGCGTCGCCGAGAACCTCTACGGCATCGAGGCGATCCGCGCGTTCCGCGCGTCCCGCCCCGCGCAGGGGCTCGCCCGCACGGTGCACCGCTCGGCGGTGACCACCTACGGCCGCGACCACGGCACGACGAACATCGAGTTCGTGCGCGAGGGCGGCACCAAGGTCGGCCGCCAGAGCCAGACCTGGGTGCGCTTCCCCGACCTCGGCTGGCGCATCGTGTCGGCGCACGTCTCGCTGATGCAGGGCTGACCGGGATGGGCCGCATCGTCCTGCGCCGGCTGCTCGCCGCGCTGCCGAACCTGGTCGGGGTCGTGGTGGTCACGTTCCTGCTGACCCGCGCGATTCCCGGCGATCCGGCCGCCTACTTCGCCGGCGGCGCGGCGACGCAGGAGGCGGTCGAGCAGGTGCGGCGCCAGCTCGGGCTCGACCGCCCGCTGCCCGAGCAGTTCCTGCTCTACGTGCGCGACCTCGCCCGCGGCGACCTGGGCCTGTCGCTCACCACCGGGCAGCCGGTGCTCGACGAGCTGCTCGCGCGGCTGCCGGCCTCGCTCGAGATGGTGCTGCTCGCCCTGGTGCTCGCCTGCGCGATCGCGGTGCCGCTCGGCGTGGCGGCCGCGACGAAGCCCGGCGGCTGGGTCGACCAGCTCGCGCGGCTCGTCACCACCGCCGGCGTGTCGCTGCCCACCTTCTTCACCGGGCTGCTGCTCGCGTACGTCTTCTACTTCCTGCTCGGCTGGGCGCCGTCGCCGCTCGGCCGGCTCGACCCGGTGTGGTCGCCGCCGCCCGCCGTCACCGGCCTGTACCTGGTCGACGCGGCGGTCGCCGGCGACGCGGGGCTCTGGTGGGCCTGCCTGCGCCAGCTGGTGCTGCCGGTGGTCACGATGGCGATCTTCGTGCTCGCGCCGATCGCCCGGATGACGCGGGCCTCGATGATCGCCGTGCTGTCGAGCGACTTCGTGCGCACCGCGCGCGCGAGCGGGCTGTCGACCGGCACCGTGCTCGTGCGCTACGCGCTGCGCAACGCGCTGCTGCCGGTGGTCACCACGCTCGGCATGGTGTTCGGCTTCATGATCGGCTCGTCGGTGGTCGTCGAGAAGGTGTTCGGCTGGCCCGGCGTGGGCAGCTACGCGATCGACGCGCTGACCGCGAGCGACTACGCGCCGGTGCAGGGCTTCGTGCTGACGATGGGGGTGCTGTTCGTGCTGCTCAACCTCGCGATCGACCTGCTGTACGCGGCGATCGACCCGCGCGTGAAGATCGAATCGTGAGCACGACCACGCTCGGCCACGTCCGGCACGTGCTGTCGGACAACCCGGTGACGATGGTCGCCGCGGCGCTCTTCGTCGCGTTCGTCGCGACGGCGCTGACCGGCGCCTGGTGGGTGCCCTACGACCCGCTCGCGAGCGACGCCTCGGCGGCGCTGCGGCCGCCGTCGCCCGCCCACTGGTTCGGCACCGACGCGCTCGGCCGCGACATCTTCTCGCGCGTCGTCGTCGCCACCCGGCTCGACCTCGGCATCGCCTTCGGGGCGGTCGCGCTCAGCTTCGCGATCGGCATGCCCCTCGGGCTGGCCGCCGGCTTCTTCGGCGGCTGGTGGGAGCGCGTCGTCACGCGGATCGCCGACACGGTGATGGCCTTCCCGCTGTTCGTGCTGGCGATGGGGATCGTCGCGGCCCTCGGCAACACCGTCGGCAACATCGTGCTCGCCACCGCGATCATCAACCTGCCGTTCTACGTCCGCGTCGCCCGGGCCGAGGCGAACGTCCGGCGCTCGGCCGGCTGGATCGAGGCGGCGCGCCTGTCGGGCAACGGCGACGCGCGGCTCCTCGCCGTCCACCTGTTCCCCAACACGCTGCCCCCGGCGATGGTGCAGGTGAGCCTGAACATGGGCTGGGCGATCCTCAACGCCGCGGGCCTGAGCTTCATCGGCCTCGGGGTGCGGCCGCCCGAGCCGGAGTGGGGGATCCTCGTGGCCGAGGGCGCCGCGTACATCGTCAGCGGCGAGTGGTGGGTCAGCTTCTTTCCGGGGATCGTGCTGATGCTCGCGGTGTTCACCTTCAACCTGCTCGGCGACGCGCTGCGCGACATCTTCGATCCGCGGAGGCGAACGTGAGCGCGCCGCTGCTCGACGTCCGCGACTTCGGGCTCGAGTTCCGCACCCGCGGCGGCACCGTGCGCGCGCTGCAGGGCGTGAGCCTGCAGGTCGGCCGCGGCGAGATCGTCGGGCTGGTCGGCGAGAGCGGCTCGGGCAAGTCGGTGCTGTCGTACGCGATGCTCGGCATCTCCGACGCCGCCGCGCGGGTCACCGGCGGGCGCGCGGCGTTCGGCGGGCTCGATCTGCTGTCCGCCTCGCCGCGCACGCTCGCCGACCTGCGCGGGCGCGAGATCTCGATGATCTTCCAGAGCCCGCGCACCGCGCTCAACCCGATCCGCCCGGTCGGGCTGCAGATCGAGGACGTGCTGCGCCGGCACGCGGTCGCCACGCGCGGCGCCACCGGCCCCGAGCACGGCCGCGGGCTGCGCGAGCGCGCGGTGCGGGCGCTGCGCGAGGTCGCGATCGCCGACCCCGAGCGCCGGTACGACGCCTATCCGTTCGAGCTGTCCGGCGGCATGTGCCAGCGCGTGATGATCGCGATCGCGCTGGCCTGCCGCCCGAGCCTGCTGATCGCCGACGAGCCGACGACCGGGCTCGACGTGACCACGCAGGCCGCGGTGATGGACCTGATCACCGGGCTCGCGCGCGAGCGCCAGATGGCCACGCTGTTCATCACCCACGACCTCGGGCTCGCGGCCGAGTACTGCGACCGCATCGTCGTGATGCACGCGGGCCACGCGGTCGAGAGCGCGCCCACGCGGGCGCTGTTCGCGTCGCCGCGGCATCCGTACACCGCGCGGCTGATGTCCTCGACGCCCGAGCGCCAGCGCACGCTCGCCGAGCTCGCGCCGGTGCCGGGCAGCCTGCCGGACCTGCGTCGCACCGACCTGCCGGCCTGCCGCTTCCTCGAGCGCTGCGAGCGCGCGAGCCCGGCCTGCCGCGGCGCGCTGCCGGCGCTCGACGCCGGCGCGCACGCGGTCGCCTGCCACCACCCCCTGCCCGGAGCCGTCCATGCCTGACGAGCCGCTGCTTCGCGTCGAGCGCCTGTCGCGGCGCTTCCCGGTCGCCGGCCGCCGCGGCGCGGAGCTGCACGCGGTCGACGACGTGTCCTTCGACCTCCGCGAGGGCGAGAGCCTCGGGCTGGTCGGCGAGTCGGGATGCGGCAAGTCGACGCTGGTGCGCCTGCTCGCCCGGCTGATCGACCCGAGCGAGGGGCGCGTGCTCTTCGGCGGCGTCGACCTCGCCGGGCTGCCGGCCGCGCGCTTCGCGAGGCGGCCCGAGCGCGCGCTGATCCAGATGGTGTTCCAGGACCCGACCGACAGCCTGAACCCGCGCTTCACCGCGCGCGAGGCGATCCGCGAGCCCTGCACGCTGCTGCGCGGCCTCGAGCGCGCGGCCGCCGATGCCCGGGTCGACGAGGTCGCCGCGCAGGTGGGGCTGCCGCTCGAGCTGCTGTCGCGCTTCCCGCACCAGCTGTCCGGCGGGCAGAAGGCCCGGGTCGGGATCGCGCGCGCGCTCGCCGCGCGGCCGCGGCTGCTGATCCTCGACGAGCCGACCGCGGCGCTCGACGTCAGCGTGCAGGCGGTGGTGCTGCAGCTGCTCGACCGGCTGCGGCGCGAGCTCGGGCTCACGGTGCTGTTCGTCTCGCACGACCTGAACGTCGTGCGGCTGCTCACCGACCGGGTCGCGGTGATGTACCTCGGACGGATCGCCGAGATCGGCGCCTCGTCCGAGGTGTTCGCCGCGCCCGCGCATCCGTACACGCGGGCGCTGCTGTCGTCGATCCCGGGGCACGGGCCGCGGATCCGGCTGGTCGGCGAGGTGTCGAGCCCGATCGATCCGCCGTCCTCGGTCTGCCGCTTCGCGAGCCGCTGCCCGGAGGTCGACGACCGGTGCCGGCGCGAGATGCCGCCCCTGGCCGCCTCGCCGGCGTCGCGCTCGCACCGGGCGGCCTGCCATCGGGCCCGCTGGATCGAGCCCGCGCTCGCCGCCTCGTGAGGCCGGCGCCGTGAGGACGCCCTCGCCCGAGGCCGACGACGCGCCCGCGGGCCCGCGCCGGGCGCTCGCCGACCACGTCTACGGATCGCTGAAGTCGCGGATGATGGACTTCTCGCTGGTGCCCGGCGAGCGGATCTCGGAGGCCGAGCTCGCCCAGGGGCTCGGCGTGAGCCGCACGCCGGTGCGCGAGGCGCTGCAGCGGCTGCGCAGCGAGGGCCTCGTCGACGTCGAGAGCCGCTCGGGCTGGTTCGTGCGCCCGATCGACTTCGAGCGGATCGAGCAGCTGTACGACCTGAGGGTGGTCATCGAGACGGCCTGCATCGCGCGGCTGTGCGCGCTGCCCGAGCGGCCCCCGGAGCTCGACGCGCTGAAGCGCGCGTGGCTCGTGCCGGAGGCCGAGCGGCTCGACGACCCGGCGGAGGTCGGCGCGCTCGACGAGCGCTTCCACGCGACCCTGGTGCGCGCGGCGGGCAACGCGGAGATGGCGAAGGTGCACTGGGACGTGACCGAACGGATCCGGATCGTGCGTCGCCTCGACTTCACGCGCGGCGACCGGATCGACGCCACCTACCAGGAGCACGGACGCATCCTGCGCCACGTGATCCAGCGCCGGCCCGAGCAGGCGTCGATCCTGCTGCGCAGCCACATCGGCCAGAGCCAGGCCGAGGTGCGCCGGATCACGCTGCACGCGCTCTACGAGGCGCGCTCGGGCCGTCCGGGCCGCGGCTGAGCCGGCGGCCGGGCGCCGCTCAGAACGTGCCCGAGAAGCGGATCGCGGCGAGGGCGGCGGTGCCGGCCCCCGCGTCGTGGTCGGCCTGGCGGCGCAGGCCGAGCGTCAGCCCCACGGTGCGCTCGCGCCCCGCCGGCACGAGCCAGCTCGCCTCGCCGATCAGCTCGCGGCCCGACGGCGCCATCGCGACGCGGCGCGTCTCGTAGCGCATCGTGCCGTCGGCCTCGGCGCCGACCGGCGCGCGCATCGACAGCGTGCCGCCGCTCGCGCGCATCGGCTGCGAGACCGACAGCACGAGCCGGTCGCCGCGGACCACCGCGTCGGCCTCGACGAGCGCGAGCGCGAACGCGCGGGTGCGCACGTCGGCCGCGCCGTCGAGCGCCGCAAAGCCGGTGCCGCGGGTGCCGCCGACGCCGAGCGTGCCGACGAGCGCGGTGCGCGGCGCGAGCGGCACCGCACCCGAGACCTCGAGCGCCTGCGTGAGCCCGCCCGCCAGCGCGAGCGCGCCGGAGGCGCGCGCACCGAGCAGCGCGTCGCTCTCGCGGGTCGCGCTCCACGTGGCGGCGAGGCGCGACGCGCCGATCGCGCGCGACACCTCGACCACGGTGGCCTGCGCGCGCGCCGGATCGACGAGGCCGGCGGTCGTCCCGGTCGGGCCGGAGGCGTTCAGCAGGCCCACCCGGACCTGGACGTCGGGGGTCGCGACGCCGCCGGCGAGCTGCACGCCGCCGCCGGCGAGCGCGAGGTACGGGCTCGCAAGCCCGGGCAGGCCGGCGAGCGGGGTGCCGGCCACCGTCATCGCCTGCAGGCCGAAGCCCCGCCCGGACAGCGCGCCGGTGGCGGCCGCGACGTCGATCGCGCCGACGGTGCCGGTCAGCGACGCGCCGTGCACCGCGGCCGCGACGGCGCGCGGCGCGCCGGGCATCGCCGCCGCGAACGGCAGCGGCGAGGCGAAGGGCGTCGCGTCGGCCGGCGCGACGCCCGGCAGCGGGGCGGCGGAGACCAGCGCGAGCCGCGCGCCGCCGGCGAGCGCGCCCTCGGCGAACGACAGCGGCTCGCCGGCGCGGCCGAAGACGCGCTCGAGCGACATCGGCGACGGCTGGCGCACGACCGCGGCGCCGAGGTCGACCTGGAAGTCGCGCGAGAAGTCGTCGAGCGCGGCCATCCGGAACGCGCCCTGCGCGGCGGCGGCGGCCACCGCGACGGTCGCGCTCGAGGCGCGCAGCGTGCCGGCCGAGGCGCCGAAGCGCGTGCCGTCGGGGGCGCGCACCGCGAGCGCGCCGACCGGCTGCAGCGCGCGCCCGACGTCGACGCGGCCGCGGCCGTAGATCGCGTCCGGTCCGGGCGCCCCGAGGTCGGTCGCGGTCGCGAGCAGGATGCCCGCCAGCTCCTCGGCGCGCAGCCACGGCCAGGCCTGCTTGAGCAGCGCCGCGGCGCCCGAGACGATCGGCGCGGCCATCGAGGTGCCGCTCATCGCGGCGTACCCGTCGCCGCGCGTCGAGACGAGGCCGGCGCCCGGGGCGACCAGGAACGCGTCGCGGGCGTCGCCCGCGCGGTTCGACCACGGGGCGATCGTGCCGTCGGCCTCGATCGCCCCGACCGCGATGATCCGGCCCCGCGCCCAGTCGGCGCTCGCGTGGCGGGCCGGCCAGTCGGGGTGCGCCGCGCCGCGGTTGCCGGCGGCGACGACGAGCAGCACGCCCGCGCCGACCGCCTCGCGCAGCGCCGCGGTGCCGGTCGCCGCCGCCGAGCCGACGCTCAGGTTCGCGATCGGCACGCCGGCGCGCGCCGCGTGCCGCAGGCCGGCGTCGAGCTGCGCGGCGGTGCCGGTGCCGCTCGCGTCGAGGATCCGCACCGGCATCAGCCGCGCGTCGTACGCCACGCCGGCCAGGCCGCGGCCGTCGCGGGCGGCGCCGATCAGGCCCGCGACGTGGGTGCCGTGCCCGTTGCGGTCGGCGGTGTCGGCGCCGCCGCCGAGCGCGTCGAAGCCGCGCAGCAGCCGGCCGGCGAACTCGGGATGGGCGGCGTCGATGCCGGTGTCGAGCACCGCGATCGCGACGCCGGCGCCGGTCAGCCCGCGCGCGTGCGCGGCGCCCGCCCCGATCGCGGCCGAGGCCGTCCCGAGCGCGCGCTCGGCCGCGAGCGCGGACGCGTCCGCCGCGCGGGCGGCCGGCATCGCGCAGGCGAGCGCCAGGGCGAGGGCGGCGAGGCGCGGGGCGGCGGGACGGGGAGGGGTCATGGACGGGGCTCGACGGGCGACGGATCGTTGGGACGCAGTCTGCGCAGCGCCGTCCCGCGCGCGAGTGCGAAACCGCACTCGGCGCCCGCCGCCGATCGGCGCGGCGCGCGCCGATCGGAGCCCGCCGCGGCATCCGTCACGCGACGGGCCGTCCGGGCCCTCAGGCGCGCGCCGCGAGGTAGACGCCGCGGCTGGCCAGCGGACGCGCGCTCAGCCACTGCACGCGCAGCCGCCAGCCCGGTCGCCCGCCCTCGCAGGCGACGACCCGGGCGACCGCGTCGAGCGTCGGCAGCAGCACCCGGACGACGCTCCCCGGCGCCACCGGCGCGCGCGCCGACAGCGCCGCGCCGCCCATCGACAGGTCGACCAGCCGCGCCGCGATGCCGGGCGCGCCGATCGCCGGCACCACCGTCGCCTCGTCGTCGCGGTCGCGGCGACGCGCGGCGCGGCGGCCGTGCGCATCGCGCTCGCCGGGCGGCGGCACCGGCACCGGCGCGAGCGGGGCGTCGCAGCGCGCGCAGCGGGCGTCGGCCCGCAGCGGCACCGGCAGCCCCGCCCGGCACAGCGGGCAGCGCCGCTCGGCGCGCCAGGCGTCGGGCCCGCCGCCGGCGACCGGCGCGGCGGACGCGGCCGGGCCCGGCGCGCCGGCGCGAACCGGTCCGGCCGGTCCGGCCGTCCGTCCGGGCGCGGGCGCCGCGGCCGGGCGCGACGGGGCCGCCCGCATCCGCGAGGGGTCGTAGGTCCGGTCGTACGCGCGGCGCCGCGCCGGATCGCCGAGCACCGCGTACGCCTCGTTGATCAGCGCGGCGGCCTCGTGCTCGCCGCCCAGGTCCGGGTGCATCCGCGCGCTGCCGAGCAGCGCGCGCCAGCTCGCGCGGATCACCTCGGGGGGCGCCTCGGGCTGGACGTGCAGGATCCGGTAGTAGTTTCGGCGGTTGGCGGGCATGGACGGTCCGGTCGAGGCCCGAGCTTGGCGGGCCGGGCCGTCGCCGGCGAGGACTTTTGTCCGCCCGATCGCGTCAGAAGTCGCCTTCGGCCACCTGCAGCACCCGGAAGCCGCGGCGGCGCCACATCGCGACCACCCGGTCGCGGTCGTCGAGCACGCAGAGCACCTGCGAGGGGTCCAGCCGCAGGTCGCGGTCGAGGATCTCCTCCTTGACGACGTCGTCGGCGCGGTGGTCGCGGTCGGCGCGCATGTGCAGCGGACCCTCGGGGAAGCCGTGGCGCTTCAGCCATTCGAGCGTCGCGCGGCGGTTCCGCTCGGGCCGCCCGGTCACGTAGATCACCCGCCGTCCGGGGGCGAGCAGCGCGCGCAGGATCTCCGCGATGTCCTCGTGGCACGCGTCGTCGCCGCAGCCCGCGAAGAAAGCGGACCAGTTCTTGCGGCCGGGACCCCGGACGTGGTGAAGTCGGTGGGCGGGATCCGACGCGGTCCCGTCGAGATCGCAGAGGACGTAGGGCTTCATGTCGACGTCGGGGGGCAAGAAACGTGCGAGGAGAGACGCGCCGATGATCGTGGTCCACCACCTGAACGACTCCCGCTCGCAGCGCGTGCTGTGGCTGCTCGAGGAGCTCGGGCTGCCGTACGAGGTCCGCGCGTGGACGCGCGACGCGCGGACGCGGCTCGCCCCGCCCGGGCTCGCCGCGATCCATCCGCTCGGCAAGTCGCCGGTGATCGAGGACGACGGTCGCGTGGTCCACGAGTCGGGCGCGATCGTCGACTACCTGATCCGCCGGCACGGCGGGGGGCAGTTGCAGCCCGACCCGTCCACGCCGGAGTACGACGTCTACCAGCAGTGGCTGCACTACGCCGAGGGCTCGGCGATGCTGCCGCTGATGCTGAACCTGTACGTGTCGCGCCTCGGCGAGGCCGGCGCGCCGCTGCAGCCGCGGATCGAGAGCGAGATCGCCAACCATCTCGGCTACCTCGACCGATCGCTCGCCGGCCGCCCGTTCCTGATGGGCGACGCGTTCACCGGCGCCGACGTGCACGCGAGCTTCGTCGCCGAGATCGCCGGCGCGTACGGCAGGCGCGCCGCCCATCCGGAGCTCGACCGCTGGATCCGCGCGCTGCAGGCGCGCCCCGCCTACCGCGCCGCGCTCGAGCGCGGCGGCCCCTACCGATTCGCCTGAGGAGACCGCCGCGATGAGCGTGCTCGGACTGTTCCACGTCGCGATCCGCAGTGCCGACCTCGACGCGACCCGCGCGTTCTACGCGCAGGTGCTCGGCATGGTCGAGGCCGAGCGGCCGAAGCTGTCGTTCCCCGGGGCGTGGCTGCGCGCCCCGGTCGCCGGCGCGCCGGCCATCCTGCACGTGTACGCGGGCGAGGCCGCGTCCGGCTCCGAGGGCGCGGTGCCCTCGGGCGGCGCCGCGGTCGACCACGTGTCGATGTGCGTGTCGGGCTTCGAGGCGCTGCGCGCGAAGGTCCGCGAGCTCGGCCTCGACTGGCGCGAGCAGTGCCGCCCGGGGCGGCCGTACCAGCTGTTCGTCTTCGACCCGTCGGGCATCCTGCTCGAGCTGACCTGCGACGAGCAGGCCGAGACCGCGCCCGAGCCGACGCCCGGCAAGGAGTACCGGGCGGGCTGGCGCGACTGGTTCCGGCCCGAGGACTACCGGCGGTTCTCGAGCGGGCGCTGAGGCCGCCGCGCGCCGGGCGACGTCTTCACGGAGCGCCCGGGCGGGCTCGCGGACGACGCCTTCGTCGATCCGCTCGACCCGCCTCGAGCCCCGGTCGAAAGCGGGGACGTCGCTCGCGGCCGCATGCTCCGGATCGGCGGCTCATCGGGTCCCGACGGCCACCAGCATCTCGCACGGCCCCGTGAAACGGCCGTCCCGTTCGAACTGCCGGAGCGCGGCGCCGATCTCGTCCCATACCGCCGGTCGCTCCTCCTCCGGAAGGCCGGACAGCATCTGGTGCAGCGCCCCGAACGACTCCCGTTCGAAGCGGACGCACTCGTCGGCCGAGCCCAGCTCGAGCGGCGACGGAACCGCCTCGATCCGGACGTCCCTGAATCCGGCCTGCCGCAGCGCGCCGCCGAGGACCTCCGGGGTACCGAGACTGAACGGGCCCGGCTGGCCCGGAAGCGGCGGGCCGAGATTCGCCCGCTGCCGGATGATCGATACCGGCAGCGAGAAGAAGCGGTTGTTCTCGGGTGTCGAGTAGGTGACGGCCGCGATGCGCCCGCCCGGACGCAGCACCCGGTACATGCCCTCGAGCGCCCTCTGCCGGTCCGGGAAGTAGATCAGCCCGACCCGCGAGATGACCACGTCGAAGCTTTCGTCCGGCAGGTCGAGATCCTCTCCGTCCATCGCGGCCGTCTCCACGTTCGCCAGGCCCGCCTTCCGCGCCGCCCTGTCCGCGAAACCCAGGATCTCGGCGGAGATGTCCGTCGCGAGCACCCGCCCCGTCGGGCCGACGCGGCGCGCGGCCGAAAGCGTCTGCTCGCCCGCGCCCGCGGCGACGTCGAGGATCAGGCCACCCGGACCGACGTCCGCCATGTCGAGCATCGATTCGGTCGCGGGCCCCAGCCAGCGGCCGATCACCGGCCCCCACCGGTCCCAGGCCTCGGCGGCCGTATCCCATTGCGCGTGCGTGGTCGCCTTGTACTGGACGGGATCGAACGCTGGTGCGGACATGACGGGACTCCGTGGTTGTGGAGCGCGGTGGCTGGGCATTCGCTCGTCCACGATCGGGGGCCCGCGCTGCGGGCCCGACGGGGTGGACGAGGCCAGTATGCGCGCTCGCGTCGCGAAAGGCCGGCCGCCCGACCCCGTCCGCTCGAACCGGCCGAGCTTCGCAGCGGTCTGCGTGCCGGTCCGTCGCCCCGGTCGGTCGAGTCGCCGGGCCGGCGTCGCACGTGAGCGGGCGGCCGGCTCGACGGCGACCGCGTGCGGCCCTAGCGCCGCGCCGCGGACACCGGCGCGTCGAACCAGCCGCGCATCTCGCGCTTGAGCAGCTTGCCGTTGGCGTTGCGCGGCAGCGGCTCGTCGCGCAGGCGCACCGACTCGGGCACCTTGTAGTCGGCGAGCCGCTCGGCGCAGAAGCGGCGCATCGCCTCGGCGAGCGCGGCCGCGTCGGCGTGCGAGGCGCGCGCCCGCGGGTCCATGTGCACGAACGCGTGCACGCGCTCGCCGAGCACCGGACAGGGCACGCCGACGGCCGCGGCCTCGACGACGCCCGGGAACGCGACCAGCGTGTTCTCGACCTCGACCGACCAGATCTTGTAGCCGCCGCGGTTGATCATGTCCTTCTTGCGGTCGTAGATCCGGACGTAGCCGTCGGCGTCGATCGAGCCCAGGTCGCCCGAGCGCCAGCAGCCGCCGACGAAGCCGGCCGCGGTCGCCTCGGGGTTGTCCCAGTAGCCGCGCACGACCATCGGGCCGCCGATCAGCAGCTCGCCGGTCTCGCCGGTCGGCACCTCGCGGCCGTCGTCGTCGACGACCACGACGTCGGCGCAGGGCAGCGGCCGTCCGACGCTGTCGAGGTGCGCGGCCTGCTCGCCCATCGGCATCAGCGTCGCGGGCGAGCTCGTCTCGGTCGAGCCGTACGCGTTCATCGGCACGAGGCCCGGCAGCCGCTCGGCGAGCGCCTCGATCGTCGTGCGCGGCATCGCCGCGCCGCCGTAGGCCGCGATCCGCCAGGACGACAGGTCGTGGCTGCCGAAGTCCGGCTGCAGCAGGCACAGCGCGTACATCGCCGGCACCAGGATCGCGTGCGTGATCCGCTCGCGCGCGGCCAGGGCGAGGTACTCGCCCGCCTTGAACTGAGGGATCACGACCAGCGTGCCGCCGGTGCGCCACATCGTCGCGATCACCGCGACCAGCCCGGTCACGTGGCTCGCCGGCACCGCGAGCGCCGAGCGCTCGTCGGGGCCGAGCGCCATCGCGATCTCGTAGTGGATCGTCGAATGCACGATGCCGACGTGCGCGAGCATCGCGCCCTTCGGTCGCCCGGTCGTGCCCGACGTGTACAGGATCGCGGCGGTGTCGGTCTCGGCCACCGCCGCGGCCTCGCGAAGCGGCGGCTGCGGTCCGGCGGCGAGCGCGGCCGCCTCGGACGCCGCGAGCCGCAGCGCGAGCGTCGGGGCGTCGGCCGCGTCGGGCAGCCGGTCCGCCAGGTCGTCGTCGAACACGATCCCGCGCGCGCCGCACTGCGCGAGCACGTACGCGAGCCCGGGACCCTGCTCGCGGATCGACACCGGCACCGCGATCGCGCCGAGCCGCAGCAGCGCGAGCCACGCGATCGGGAACTCGGGGCGGTTCGACAGCAGCATCACGACCCGGTCGCCGACGGACACCCCGCGCGCCGCCAGCGCGGCGGCGAGCCGTCCGGCCGCGTCGTCGAGCGCGGCCCAGCTCCAGCGCCGACCCTCGTGCACCATCGCATCGCGGTCCGGGCCGCGCGCGAGCGAGCGCTCGAACATCGCGTGGACCGACGTCGGACGGTCGGCGAAGCAGCGCACGACGCGATCGCCGAACAGGGTCTCGCGCCGCAGGGCGGGGCGCTCGGTCATCGGTGTCTCCTCGGTCTCGTTCTCGGTGCCGGCCGCCATGGTAAGCCAGCGCCGCGGCCCGGGACGCGCGCCGTACCGCTCGCGCCTTGAATGCCGGCCGATCGTCCCGACCTGCCGCTGATCGCCCCTCGCGAGCCCCCATGGCCCCGCTCTGGATCCTGTCGAGCCTGCTCCACCTGTACGTCGGCCTGCGGATCGTGCCGGGCCTCGCGCCCTGGCCGCCGGCGGCGGTCGCGTTCGCCCTGCTGCTCGCGGCGTCGGCCGCGGTCCTGCCGCCGGGGCTGCGCACGATGCGCCGGCACGGCGACGCGCGCGGCCGGGCGCTGCACTGGGCGGGGATGACGAGCCTGGGCGCGCTGTCCTCGATCGCGGTGCTCACGCTGCTGCGCGACGCGGGGCTGCTGCTCGCGGTCGCGGCCGACGCGCTGTGGCCCGCCGCGGTCGGCGTCGAGGCGCTCGCGCGCGCGAGCGCCGTGGCCGTGCCGCTGCTCGGGCTGGGCGCGACCGCCTGGGGCTTCGTCGAGGCGCGCCGCGTGCCGCGCATCGTCGACGTCGAGGTGCCGATCGCCGGGCTGCCGACGGCGCTCGAGGGCTTCACGATCGCCCAGGTGAGCGACCTGCACGTCGGCGCGACGATCCGGCGGCCGCAGGTCGAGGCGGTGGTCGAGGCGGTCAACGCGCTCGGCGCCGACGCGGTGGCGATCACCGGCGACCTCGTCGACGGCGGCGTGCGCGAGCTCGCGCCGCACGTGGCGCCGCTCGCCGGGCTGCGCTCGCGGCACGGCACCTTCTTCGTGACCGGCAACCACGAGTACTACTCGGGCGCGCTGCCGTGGATCGCGGAGCTGCGGCGCCTGGGGCTCACCGTGCTGCTCAACGAGCACGTCGTGCTCGAGCGCGA
>DASPJX010000216.1:0-4086 GCA_035628395.1 Burkholderiaceae bacterium
TGGTGGTGATCGCCGCCGTGTTTTTCCAACCCGAGCTCGCGCTGTGGCTGCCGCGCCGCCTCGGATACTGAAGCGCAGCTGAGGAGACCTGACATGATCCAACGCCGTTCCCTGATCCGGGTGGCCGCCCCGCTTGCCGCCGCCGTGGCCCTGCCGCGCTACCTCTACGCCCAAGGCGCTTACAAGGCCGAGTACCGGATGAGCACCGTGGTGCCGCCGGCCTTCGCCTGGGGCAAGGGCGGCGAGATCTTCGCGAACCTCGTGCGCGAGCGCACCGCCGGCCGCATCAACATCAAGCAGTACCCCGGCGCCTCGCTGGTGCAGGGCGACCAGACCCGCGAACTTGCGGCGGCGCGCCAGGACATCATCGACGTGCTGTGCGGCGCGCCGATCAACTGGTCGGGCACGGTCCGCGAGTGCGGCGCATTCGCGCTGCCGTTCCTGATGCCCGACCACAAGGCGTACGACGCGGTGATCCAGTCGGACGCGGTCCAGAAGGACTTCTTCGACATCATCCGCAAGGCCGGCGCCGAGCCGCTCGCCGTTGGCGAGACCGGCTACCGCCAGCTGTCGAACAGCAAGCGCGCGGTCAGGAAGCCCGAGGACCTGAAGGGCCTGAAGGTCCGCATCGTCGCGAGCCCGATGTACCAGGAGATCATGAGCGGCATGGGCGCGAACCCGACCGCGATGAGCTGGGCCGACGCGCAGCCGGCGCTCGCCTCGGGCGCCGTCGACGGCCAGGAGAACCCGATGGAGCTCTTCCTCGGCCTCAAGGTCCACACGCTCGGCCAGAAGTTCGTGACCAAGTGGAACTACTCGAACGATCCGCTGCTGATCGCGATCGCCAACCCGATCTGGCAGTCGTGGTCGCCGCAGGACCAGAAGATCGTCCGCGAGGCGGCGATCGACGCGGCCCGCGAGAACATCCGCACCGTGCGCGAGTACTTCGCGAAGGACGTCGAGGCGGTGCGCGCGCTCGGCGTCGACGTGACCGTGCCGACCGCCGCCGAGATGGAGCAGTGGCAGATCGCCTGCCGCCGCCCGTACGCGCGCTGGAAGGCGCAGATCAACCCGGGCCTGATCTCGAAGTTCGAGGAGGTCGTGGCGAGGACCCGCAAGGCCTGAGCCCGAGGTGCCCGCCGCACGCCGCGCGGCGCCGGCCGGACCCGCCGACGGGTCCGCGCCGGTCGACCGCACGCTGCTGTTCTCGCTGATCCGGCTGGTCAACCTCGCCGCCCGGCCGTTCCAGGAGGGGCTCGGGCGACGCCACGGGATCGGCCTCGCCGAGTGGCGCGCGCTCGCGGTGCTGTCGTCGCGCCCGGCGACGACCGCGAGCGAGATCGCCCAGCGCACCGGGCTCGACAAGATGACGGTGTCGCGGGCGCTCGGGGCGCTGGAGCGGGGCGGGCGGATCGTGCGCCGCCCCGATCCCGACGACGGGCGACGCGCGCTGGTGTCGCTGACCGCGGCCGGACGCCGGCTGTTCGAGGCGCTGTGGAAGCAGGCGCGCGGGCGCGAGGAGCACGCGCTCGCCGGGCTCACCGAGGCCGAGCGCACGCGGCTCGCGCGGCTCGTCGACCGGATGTCGGACGCGCTGCTCGCGGCCGACGGGGCCGACGGCGCGCTCAGCGATGCCCGAACAGGTCGGCGCGCGGCGAAGGCGGCAGACCGTCCCGCGGCGGCGGCGCGTCGATCCAGCGCACCGGCGCCTCGGCCCAGCCGAGCACCATCGCGCCGAACGGGCACGCGAGGCTGAGCTCCGCGCCCGGCTCGATCACGACGAAGCAGCCCGCCGACGCGACGCGGCCGTCGATCTCGAGCGACCCGCCGCGCACCCAGAGCTCGAGGTGGCCGTCGGCCGCCAGCCGCGGCATCCGCGCCTGCGGCCGGATCTCGAGCTGCACCATCCGGTGGTCGTCGGCGGTGAGCGCGTAGTCGAACACCGTCCGGCGCGTCACGCCCTCGCAGCCGGTGGCCTGCGCCGGCAGCGCGTCGACGTCGACGTTGATCTCCGGCGCGACGTCGGGCGCCGGGTTCGACAGCGGCGCGTGGCGCGCGCCCGCGTGCAGCCCGTGCAGCGGTCCGTCCTGCGGCGGATAGGTGACCGGCCCCTCGAGCCGCGCGACGAACAGCGTGCGCTCCCAGGCGATCGCGTCGTGCGTCGCGCCGGCGAGGTTGATGCCGACCTGGTGGCGGCGGATCGGCCCGTGGTAGTCGGTGAGGCCGCCGTCGAGGAAGAAGCTGGTCGCCGTGCCCTGGTGCTGGTGCAGCCCGGAGCGGACCATCGGCTCCATGCCGATCAGCCCGAGGAAGTGGCCCCGATCGTCGTCGCGCCGGACGATCTTCTGGCGCACCCCCTCCTTGCCGGCGTCCTGCCACGGCAGCTCGAGCGCGTCGTAGAGGTACGCGCCGCCGCGGCCGCCGCGGCGGTGCAGCGCGACGGGGGCGGGACGGGCGACGATCGGATCGGGCACGGCGGTCTCCTGGAGTCCGGCCGATCGTAACATCCGTGACGATCGCGCGGACGCCGGACGCCGGACGCGACGCGACGGCGCCCGTCGCCCGGCCCGCCCGGGCCCGCCCGGGCCGCGACGCCCCGCTCGGGCCGCGACGCCTCAGACCGGTGCCGGCCGGGCGCGCCGCTCGCGCGCGAGCGCCCCGTCGGCCGCCCGCACCAGCCCCTCGAGGCACAGCGCGCGCGCGGCCCGGGCCGCGCCGCCCACCGCGCAGTCGAGCGGCCAGGCGTCCCCGCCGACCGACAGGCGCAGCCCGCGCACGCCGCTGCGGATGCGCTCGGCGATCGCCGCGAGCGCCGCGTCGTCGGCCCCCGGCAGCACCGCGAGGAAGCCGTCGCTGCGCACCGGGGCGATCCGGTCCTCGGGACGCAGCCGCCGGCGCAGGCAGTCCGACACCGTGCGGCGCGCCTGCTCGGCTGCGCCGGCGCCGTGGCGCGCGCGGATGTCGGACAGCGGCGGCACGTCGACGATCAGCACCGCCTCGCCCCGTCCGCCCCGGCGCGCGCAGGGCAGCGCCGGATCGAGGATCGCCGCGTCGTCGGTGCCCATGCTCGCCGTCTCCCGCTCGGTTCCGGTCGAGCCAGTCTAGGCGCCCGCGCGAGGGCCGGTGCAGGACGACCCCGAGCCCGGCCGTGGGCGGCGCGGCCCACCGCGTGTAGGCGGGCTCGGCCGTTCGGGATCAGCGCACGAGCGCCAGCGCGGCGGCGACGATGCGCTCCGGCGTCACGCGGGCCTCGGCCTCGAGCATCGGCGCGTAGCCGACCGGCGAGCGCGGCGCGCCGACCCGCGCCACGCGCGCGACCCCGCTCTCGGCGATCGTGGCCGCGATCTCCGCGCCGAAGCCGGCCACCCGGACCGCCTCGTGGACGACGAGCACGCGCCGCGTGCGCTCGGCCGAGGCCGTCACCGCGTCGCGGTCCCACGGCCAGAGCGTGCGCAGGTCGATCACCTCGGCCCGCACGCCCTGCCCGGCGAGCGCGTCGGCCGCCTCGAGGCTCCAGTGCACCGCCCGGCTCCAGGTGACGATCGTCAGGTCCGAGCCCGCGCGCACCGTGCGGGCGCGGCCGAGCGGCACCGGCTGCGACGGATGCACCTCGCCCTGCAGCCCCCAGAGCTCCTTGTGCTCGAAGTAGGCGACCGGGTCGCCGCAGTCGATCGCCGCGCGCAGCAGGCCGAAGTTGTCCTGCGGCGTCGACGGCGCGACGACCACCATGCCCGGCACGTGCGCGAACCACGCCTCGAGCGACTGCGAGTGCTGCGCGGCCGACGCGCTCCAGATGCCGATCGGCATCCGGATCACCGCCGGCACGCGGCCCTGCCCGCCGAACATGAAGCGGTTCTTCGCGGCCTGGTTGACGATCTCGTCCATCGCGCACAGCGCGAAGTCGACCACCCGCATCTCGACCACCGGCTTCAGGCCGGTGAGCGCCATGCCGACCGCCGCGCCGACGATCGTCGCCTCGGAGATCGGCGTGTCGATCACGCGGTCGGGGCCGAACTCGGCCTGCAGGCCCGCGTACTGCCCGAAGATGCCGCCGCGGCCCACGTCCTCGCCGAGCGCGACCACCGC
>DASPJX010000217.1:0-50814 GCA_035628395.1 Burkholderiaceae bacterium
CGCCCGCCGGGCGGCGACGCGGTGTTCCACGGCTGGTGCTGCGGCCGCACGCCGATCGACGGCGCGGACGTCGGGGCGGTGTTCGTCACGCTGCAGGCGCGCCTGGTGCGCGACTCGCCGAGCCGGCCGGACGACCGCGACCGCGCGCGCTACCTGCTCCACGTGGGCGCCGACTACTACCCGGATCGCGACACGACGGTGGCCGCGTTCGCGCCGACCGGCTACAACCCGGGCGTGGGCCTGTCGCGCGCCAAGCGGGTGACGTCGCAGTGGCAGGCGTTCAACTTCGCGACGATCGACGCGGGCGTCGTGACGACGCCCGGCACCACGATCAGCGTGCGCGCGCTGCGCGCCGCGCCGCCCCCGCTCGAGTGAGCGGCGCGCCCGGGGCCGCGGCGGACCGCGGGCCCGGGCGAGGCCTCAGCCGCGCGCGACCTGCGCGAGCTCGCCGAGCAGCGCCTCGTACTGCTCGTGCACGGCGTCGAAGGTGAAGCGGCTGCGGAAGCGCCGGCGGCTCGCGGCGCGCATCGCCGCGCGACGGTCCTCGTCGTCGGCCACCTCGTCGAGCCGGGCCGCGCACTGCGCGTCGTCGGCGAAGTAGAGCGCGCCCGGACCGGCGACCCAGCGGTTGAAGCGGTTGTCGTGCGCGATCACCGCGTTGCCCGCGCCGAGCGCCTCGACCAGCGAGGGGTTCGTGCCGCCGACGCGGTGGCCGTGCAGGTACGCGGTCGCGTGCACCCGGAGCGCCGCCACCGTGGCGGCGTCGTAGATGGCCCCCGGCCGGATCACGCCGTCGACCGCCGCGCGGCCGACCTCGCGATGGTACGGATGCGACTCGTCGAAGCGGCCGAGCACCACCAGCGGCCGGTCGCGCTTCGACCTCGCGTAGCCGCGGACGATCTCGAGGATCGAGTTCTCGGGCTCCGGACGGGCGATCACGAGGAAGTAGCGCCCCGGCTCGACGCCGAGCGCGGCGAGCGGCGCCGGGTCGGCCGTGACGAGCTCGCGCGCGCCGTACGGGATCATCGTCGTGCGCGAGCGCACGCCGCGCGAGGCGAGGTGCTCGAGGATCTCCGGATGGTCGGCGACCAGCCGGTCGCCGAGCCAGCACCCGGCCCAGTCGTTCAGGTAGAACCACGCCTTCGACAGCGGGCCCCACTTGCCGCGCGCCCACTCGATGCCGTCCATGTTGATCGCGTTCGGCACGCCCGCCATGCGCAGCCGCCAGCAGAAGACCGCGGTGTTGTAGCCGAGCGTGAGGCACGGGTCGCCCTGCGCGGCCGCGTGCGACACCGCGCGCCAGTCGAAGCCGATCGAGCCGAGCGAGCCCTCGCGCGAGGGCACGAGCACGCGGCGCACGCCGCGCCACTCGTCCTCGCGGATCGGGCCCTCGCCCTCGACCTGGCAGTAGACGTAGACCTCCCAGCCCCGCGACACCAGGTACAGCGACAGGTGCTCGGCGAAGGTCTCGAAGCCCCCGTGCTGCGCCGGGACGCCGCGGATGCCCAGGATGCGCAGCCGGCGCCGGCCCGGACCCGGACGGGGCGACGGGCCGTCGCCGCCGGTGCCGACCGCGTCGAATCCGCGTCCGGCGGGCGTGCCCGAGCGCGGAGGCGCCGAGCCGTCGCGCGCCTCGGGCGAGCCCTCCGGCGCGGGGGCGGCGAGCAGGTCGTCGTCGGGGAGGCGGCGCGCCTCGAAGAAGGGGGCGTTCATGCCGGCACCGCCTGGGGCAGGGTCACGCCGAGTTCGGCATACACGTCGCAGATCTCCCTGAAGTAGCGTTCCTCGGTGAACGTGGTCTCCACGTACCGCCGGGCCTCCCGGCCCATCGACTCGAGCGTGGCGTCGCGCGCGTCGACGACCTCGCGCAGCGCCCGGGCCAGGTCGTCGACGTCGCCCGAGCGGAACACGACGCCGGTGCGCCCGTCCTCGATCAGCTCGGGGATGCCGCCGATGCGCGCGCCCACGACCGGCTTGCCCATCGCGAACGACTCCAGCACCGACATCGGCGCGTTCTCGTACCACTCCGAGGGCAGCACCACCGCCCGCGCGCCGCGCACCAGCGCGTGCAGCGCCGCGCCCGAGCGGTAGCCGACGAAGCTCGCGCGCACGCCGAGCGACTCGGCCTCCTCGCGCAGCGCCCGCTCCTGCGGCCCGGTCCCGGCGACGACGAGCGACACGTCGGCGCGCGCCGCCGCGCGCAGCAGCGTCGGCAGCCCCTTCTCGGGCGCGAGCCGGCCGAAGTACAGCACGTAGTCGCCCGGCGCGTACTCGGGCGCGAAGCGCGAGGCGTGCACGTAGTTGGGCACGTAGCGCAGCCGCGAGCGGTCCCAGCCCCACTCGACGAGCTTCTCGACGTAGAAGCGGCTCGGCGCGACCAGCCGGTCGACCGAGCGCGGGTAGACGCGCATCGCGCGGTGCAGCGCGGACTCGACCATCACGACCGCGCTCGCGGCGCGCGAGCCCCGGATGCAGCGGTTCGCGAGCACGTGCGAGACGTTGCCGCCGCGGCAGCGCTCGCAGACCGCGCCCTGCCCGTCGAGCATCTTGTACGCCGGGCACGCGAGCTTCAGGTCGTGCTGCGTCATCACGACCGGGATGCCGCGCCGGTGCGCCGCGTGCAGCACCGACGGCGAGAGGTGGTGGTACACGCAGTGCGCGTGCACGACGTCGGCGGGGAAGCGGTCGAGCAGCGCGTCGATCCGACGCACCGCCTCGTTCGACCAGACGACCTTGCCGGCCTGCTTGAGCCGCTGCCAGGGCGACACCGCATGGTCGTACTCGATCTCCTCGACGAAGTGCTCCGACCAGGGCGAGGGGACGTTCTGCGGGTGGCGCATCGCCATCACCGCCGTGTCCCAGCCGCGGGCGCGGAACAGCGCGTCGTGCTCGAAGTACACGACGTCGGAACCGCCGCGGCGGTAGTGGTAGTTGTTCAGCGACAGCAGTCTGGCCATACGGGATCGGCGTGCTTCGGGTCTGGGCGGGACTCGGTGGGAAAAGGCCCGTTTCGCTTCGATGATGGCACCGCTCCGATGCGGCGAAGGTGGCTCGACGACGGGTCGAGGCATCCGCCTGCACGCGTTGCCGGCGGCCTGCCGGTCGCTCGTCGCACCGCCGACACGCGGGCCCGGCGAAGGCTCACGCGCGCGCCCGGCGACGCAGCACCGACGCCACGAACGAGCGGTCGCGCGCGTCGACGACGCGCAGCACGACCACGCCCGCGGCGTACGCGCACAGCGCGACCAGCGACCCCGTCACGATGCCGGTCGTGCCGCCGAACGCCCGCGCGAGCGCCATGCCGAGCGCACCCGACAGCACGATGGTCACCGCGAGCCGCAGCCAGCGCCCGAGGTCGAACTCGACGAGCTCGCCCCCGGCGCGCAGCCCGTGGACGGCGAGCGCGATGAACGCCACGTCGATCGCGAACACCGCGAGCGGCGCGCCGTGCGCGGCCCCGGTCGTCGCGAGCAGCAGCACCGCCGCGGGGGGCGCGGCGAGGCAGCACGCCGCCGCACGCGCGAAGGTCGACGAGCGCTCGCGCACGTAGGCGATCAGCTCGACCGCGCGCCGCACGGTGTGGGTCGCGAGGATCGGCAGCAGCGCGGCGAGCAGCAGCGCCGGCGGATGCACGTTGCCGCGCGACAGCAGCGCGACGAGGCCGTCCCCGGCCGCCAGCGCGACCGCGAGCGCGGCGCCGACCGCGAGGAAGTTGCCCTCGACCATCCGGTTGCAGTCGAGCATCAGCTGCCGCACGTCGCGACCGTTGTCCTCGTAGCGGCCGATCGCCGCGGGCCGCAGCACCCCCCAGAACATGTCCATCGGCAGGTAGCGGCGCGCGGTCTCGACGAGCCGCACGACGAAGCCGAACGCGGCCGTCGCGTCGGCGCCGAGGTAGCGCGCGACCAGGGCGGTCATCACGTCGGTGCCGATCAGCAGCATCATCACCAGGCTGCCGTAGGCGTGGCCCGCGAAGCGCACCGAGTGGCGCCCGAGCCAGCCGTCGAGCCGCGCGTCCATCCGCTCGCGCGGGCGCTCGACCCACAGGAACCGCGCGAGCGCGGCGGCCACCGTGACCAGCGAGATCGCGGCGGCCGCGATCTCGATGCGGGCGACGTCGACCGCCTCGACCGGCCGGCCCGCCCAGACCGCGGCGCCGACCGCGGCGAACACGACCGCCACGCGCAGCACCTGCGACACCTGCGCGGTGCGCTGCAGCAGCAGCACCGCCATCAGGCTGTCGCGCAGCAGCCGGGTCGGCCCCTCGATCGCGAGCACGACCGCGTACAGGCGCAGCACCTCGGGCGAGGCGACGCCGCCCAGCAGCGACGAGACCCGCGGCGCCGCGGCCCACAGCCCGACGCCGAGCGTCAGGTAGGGCAGCGCCGGGAGCGCGCCGAGCAGCAGCACGGCGCGGCGCAGCTGCGCGGCGTTGCCGTGCACGCGGATCGAGGCGAGCGCGGTCTGGGTGACCCACTCGACGCCGAAGGTGCCGAGCACGATGCCGATCTCGAGCATCGCGATCGCGGCGACGTAGGCGGCGTACTGCTCGCGGCTCATCACCGAGGCGAGCATCAGGATCAGCACGAACGACAGCGGCGCGCTGATCGCCTTGCCGACCGCGAAGGCGAGCATGCTCGCCCGGATCCGGTTGGACGAATAGTGGCCGGTCACGGCGCGGACGGCGGGCGCGGAGACGCCGCTCAGGAGCCGGTGCGTGCGCGGGCGGCGCCGGCCGGCGCGGCGTGGACGACCGCGCGCAGCCGCTCGGCCACGCGGGCGGCGAGCGCGCGGTAGCCGCGGTGGGCACGGACCCACTGCCGCCCCGCCTCCCCGCGGGCGCGCGCGGCCTCCGGATCGGCGAGCAGGCGCTCGATCGCGTCGGCGAAGCCCTCGGCGTCGAGCGGCGCGACCAGGCCGCCGCCGCTCGCGCGCACCACCTGCGCCTGGTCGGGCTGGTCGTTGCAGACCACCGGCAGCCCGCAGGCGAGGTACTCGACCGCCTTGGTCGGCGAGCCGACCTCGGTCAGCGGCGTGCGCGGCACCGGCGACAGCCCGACGCGGGCGAGCCGCGCGAGGGCGAGCCCCTGGGCGTACGGGACCCGGCCGGTGAAGTGGACGCAGCCGGCCGCGCCGGTCCGCTCCGCGTGGCTGCGCAGCCAGCCCCGATCGCCGGGCTCGTCGGCCTCGCCGATCACCAGCAGCGCGAAGTCGGGATGGCGCTCGGCGACCCGCCGCGCCGCGTCGACCATCACCTCGGGGCGGCGCGCGCGGTCGAGCGTGCCGAGGTAGACCGCGAGCCGTCGCCCGCGCAGCGCCTCGGGCAGCGCCTCGGGCGAGGCGGGCTCGGGCACCGCGTCGGCGTCCACGCCCATCGGCACGGCGCTCGCGCGGTCGTGCGCGAGCACGCCCTCGTCGCGCAGCGCGCGCTCCATCGCGTCGGACTGCACGAACAGCCAGTCGCTGCGCGGCACCAGCAGCCGGCGCAGCACCGCGAGGCCGAGCCGGCCTCGCGCGCGCAGGTAGAGGCGGCGCGCGCGTCCGACGTCGGGCCGCGCGGCGAGCCAGAGCTGGTGCTCGGGCAGCGGATACGACATCCAGTAGCAGAACGGGATCCGGGCGAGACGGGCGGCGAGCCAGCCGATCGCGCCGAGGATCGGCTTGTCGCGCACCACCAGCGCGTCGTAGCCGCGGGCGCAGCGCGCGAAGAGCGACAGCTGCTGCAGCACGTCGGCGCGCATCGTGCCGAGCCGTCCGCGCGCCGGGCGCAGCAGCGCCCGTCCGGCCTCCCAGCGCGGCGCCTCGAGCGCGTCGGCGTCGGCGACCGCGAGCAGGTCGACCTCGACGCCCTGGCGCGGCAGCGCCTCGCCGAACAGCACCCGCACGTCGGGACGGTGCGTCGGGTGGGCCTCGGCGGTCGCGTAGAGGATCCTCAGCGGCCGACCGCTCACGCGCGACGCTCCTGACGCCAGCGCCACGCGATCAGCCCGAGGGTCGTCATCGTCAGCACCTGCAGGCTCGGCGCGATGATGTGCGCGTCGAGCGCGATCAGCGTGGGGGGAATCATCGCGACCATCGCCTGCAGCGTGCGGCAGGTCGCGCGATCGAGCCCGGGCGAGGCGCGCGCGGCCAGCGACTTCGCCGCGCGGAACGCGCCGACCAGCATCGCGCAGTACAGGAACACGCCGAAGACGCCGACGTCCCAGAGCAGCGTCGCGATCGTGGTCAGGCCGATCGAGTAGCCCGGATAGCGCCGGTCGACGTGGCCGGTCTCCTCGACGCCGCGCTGCCCGTACGAGGCGCCGATGCCGTGGCCGAACAGCGTGCCCACCGGATCGTTGGCGCCGTGCTCGCGCCACCAGAACGGGACGACGCTCGCGCGGTTCAGGCTCGCGCCGCCGAAGTAGCCGCGCTCGCCGAAGTTGTACTCGAAGTTCTCCTCGAGCCGCTGCTGGAAGGTCATCGGCGCCCGGCCCTCGGTCGCCTGGAACTGCACGTACACGTAGAACAGCCCCGCCATCAGGGTACCGACCGCGAGCGCGCCGGCGGCGAACGCGAACGGACGGCGGCGCACCAGGTCGGCGTACACCGCCCACAGCGCGAGCGGCATCATCACCAGCACCATCTTGGTCTCGCCGAGCACGAGCGGCGTCGCGACGACCAGCAGCATCAGCGCGAGCCCCCAGCGCCGCAGCATGCCCTCGCGATGCATCGCGAGCAGGCCGCAGATCGCGCCGATCAGCAGGTACACCATCACGTTGTTGTTGGCGCCGCCGAACAGCGATCCCTCGAACGTGCCGGCCACGATGTCGACCGGCACGACCTGGTTCGGCATGTTCAGGCGCTGCGGCATCAGCACGAGCCGCTGGTAGATCGCGAACGGCAGCTGGATCAGCGACAGCAGCAGCAGGAAGACGAGCCAGCGGCGCACCTGCGCCGGCGCGAACGTGGCGGTCGCGAGCACGAACGCGACGCCCCAGTACTGGAAGTAGCGCTTGAGCGCCGCGGTCCCCTGGTCCATCGAGCCTTCGCCGAGCGCCAGCATGCCGATCGAGTACACCATGAACGCGAGCGCGAGCACCATGAACACCGGCATCCTCGGCCGGTGCGGGTCGCGGTTCGTGCCCTCGTACAGGATCGACGCGCCGAGCAGGAAGAAGCCCAGGATCGAGAACAGCCACGCGATGCGCCCGAGCTGCGGGAAGTGCATCACGACCGGACCGGTGACCGCCAGCGTGCCGATCAGCACCACCCAGACCGCGACGCCGGGCGCGTTGAGCAGCAGCACGCCCATGATCGCGCCGATCGCGAGCCCGGTGAGCACGAGGTTGCCCGAGGCGACGACGACGCCGCCCGCCGCCGCCGCGCCGAGGAAGGCGGCGAGCACGGCGAGCGGCATCAGCCGGTGGGCGGACAGCGCCGGGGAGGACTGGAGCCGGTTCAGCACGACGGACGGTTCCCGCTTCAGGGCTGGTTCAGCGTGGTGCCGAGGATCTGGATGCCGGAGTTGGACATGATCCCGGCCAGCTGCGCGATCTCGGCGCTGCGCGTGCGGTCCTTGCGGCCGACGATCAGCGCCGCGCCGGCGCGCTGCGCGACGACGTGCGCGTCCGACGACTGCTGCGCCGACGGCGTGTCGACGAGGATCACGTCGTAGACGCTCGACAGCTCGTTCAGCAGCCGCGAGAACTCGGGCCGCCCGAGCAGCTCCTGCGGATTCGGCGGCAGCGGCCCGGAGGGCAGCAGCGACAGGTTGCCGACCGCCGGCACCGGCACGATCTCCTCCAGCCCGGCGCGCCGGCTCAGCACGCCCGACAGGCCCATGCGGTTCGGCAGCCCGAAGTTGTGGTGCTGGGTCGGATGCCGCAGGTCCGCGTCGATGATCAGCGTGTTCTCGCCGAGCTGCGCGAACACGACGCCGAGGTTCGCGGTGATGAAGCTCTTGCCGTCGCCGCGGTCGACGCTGGTGACCGCGAGCGCGGTCTGCCCGGGCGTGCCGTCGAACCAGCGCATCATCAGCTGGCTGCGCAGCCCGCGCAGCGCCTCGACGAACGGCGAGGCGGGCGCGAACGCCGCGACCACCGCCGGCGAGAACGGCGCCGTCGTGGGCTCGAGCGCGGTGTAGCCGAACTGCAGCGCGAGCGCGTCGTCGACGTCCTTCGGCATCACGAGGCCGAGCCGCACGGCGGTCTCGCCGAAGCGCTGGCGCGTGCGCGTCTGCTCGTCGAGCGTCTTCGCGATCTGCGCGGCGGTCAGTCGGCCCCGGGCGGCCAGGATCTGGCCGATCCGCATGTCCGCCGAGGGCTTGGCCGGCTCGGGGGCCGGATGCGGCGTGACGGGGAGGTTCATCTTGTGGACGACGCCGGTCGGATTCACGGGTTCTCCTCTACGGGATCAGTGGCCGAGCCGAAGCGCGGGGGGGCGGATCGACGGGCCGGTGTTGCCGATCAGGCGCTGCGGGCGACGCGAGTCGGCCGGCGGCAGTACCGCGAGCACCGGGACGCCCGAGGCCTGCAGCAGGTCCTCGGAGGTGCGCAGCGGCTTCTGCATCGACTCGAGCGTCAGCGCGGCGAGCACCGCGATGAACAGGCCGAGCAGCCCGCCGACGATCGAGTTGACGAGCGGCTGCGGACGCGACGGCATCGTCGGCACCGCGGCCGGCGTCAGCACGCTGACGTTCGACTGCCGGCTCTGGCTCTCGAGGCTGGTCTCGGTGTAGCGCTGCGCGACCAGGTCGAGCGCGCGCTGCGCGCTGGTCACCTCGCGCTCGAGCACCTGCAGCTGGTCGCGGGCGACCTTGATCTTCGCGACGCGGGCGCGCTGCTCGGCGACCAGCGAGCGCAGCTCCGCCTCGCGGCGCGTGTTCACGTCGTTGCCCGCGGCGATGCTGCCGCCGACGCGCGCGGTCTCGGTCTGCAGCCGCGCGCGCAGCTGCTCGACCTCGTTCTGCGCGGCCTGGTACTCGGGGTGCGCCGGACCGAGCCGGGCCGAGAGCTGCTGCATCCGGGCCTCGGCGCGACCGAGGTCGCCCGACAGCGTCTGCAGCAGCGGGTTGGTGACCACCTCGGCCATCGACGCGCCGCCGCGGCCCGACGCGCCCGCGCGACCGCGGCTCTCGGCGAGCGCCGCCTGCGCGAGCACCAGCTGCTGGGAGAGCTCGCCGAGCCGCGCGTTCTCGACGTCGAGACGCTCGTCGTTCGCGAGGATGCCGCTCGCCTGCTGCGCGGCCGACAGCTTGCGCTGCGCGGACTCGAGACGCTCGCGGTACTCCTTGGCCTGGGCCTCGAACCACTGCTGGAAGTTGCGCGCCGGCTCGGTCTTCAGCTCGAGGCCGGTCTCGATGTACGCCTTCGCGAAGCCGTTGACGATCGCGGCGGTCAGCTCCGGATCGGTGCCCTCGTACGCGATCGTGATCGTCGTGCCCTCGCGCGACGGATCGACGGAGAGCTTGCGCGTGAAGTGGCGCATGATCCGGGCGCGCACCGGCGTGCCCTGGGTGGCGTCGGTGTCCTCCGCGGCGACCGCCTGCATCGCCGGATGGCGCTCGAGGCCCAGCGCGTCGATCACGCGGTTCATCACCCGCTCGCTGCGGATGATGTCGGCCTGCGTGACCAGGTAGCCCTGGATCGTCTGGGGCATCATCACCGCCCCGCCGAGCACCGGGTCGGTGCCCTTGATCTCGACGACGATCGTCGTCGACGCCTCGTACTTCTTGGAGAGCAACAGGCTCACCGCCACCGTCGCCCCGAGCGTCGTCAGGAAGATCAGGGCGATGATGCCGAACCGTGCCTTGAGCACGCGCAGGAACTGCTGGATGACCATGGGGAACGACCTCGATTGACGCGGCGGAGTCGAGCATAGGGAGGGCCCGGGCACCGCACAACGAGGGCGAGCGTGTTAGCGCGACCGTGAGCGGGAACACAAGGCGGCCTCCGATACGGGCGTGCGTCCGGGTGCCCGAAACCGTGGCCGGCATCCCGAAAGCGTGGCACTGGAGGGGTCGCGGCCGGTCCGGGGGCGTGGCGACGGTCCGGCCGGGCCGGTTCCGGGCCGCCTTCCGGGCGAGCTCGGCCGGGCCGCGCCACTCCTACATGCGGGCGGGTCCGGCGCGGTCCACGGCTCGGGTCGCGCACGGCGCGACCTCGACCGCGCGGGCTGCAATGATCGTCCGGACAGATCGGTGCCGCGTCCGCGTGCCCCGATCGACCTTCTCCCGGGAGTCCCCCCTTGCAGGCGAACGAAGTCCGCGACACCGTCGCCCCGTCCCCGGCCACGGCCGTCCCGTGGATCCAGACCCGTCCGATGTGGACCGAGCGCGCGCCGCTGCCGCCGCGCGAGCTCGCCGTGATCGTGCCGACGTTCAACGAGTCGGCGAACGTCGAGGAGCTCGTGCGCCGACTCGACGTCGCGCTCGAGGGCGTCGCCTGGGAGGTCGTCTTCGTCGACGACGACTCGCCCGACGACACGGCGGCCGCGGTCCGCGCGATCTCGCAGCGCGACGCCCGCGTGCGCGTCGTGCAGCGCCTCGGTCGCCGCGGGCTGTCGTCGGCCTGCGTGGAAGGCGTGCTCGCCACCTCGGCGCCCTACGTCGCGGTGATGGACGGCGACCTGCAGCACGACGAGGCGATCCTGCCGGCGATGCTCGCGGCGCTCCGCGAGGGCGAGGTCGACGTCGCGGTCGGCAGCCGCTACGTCGACGGCGGCGGCATCGGCGAGTGGGACGGCACGCGCGCCTCGATCAGCCGCTGGGCGACGAAGGTCAGCCGGGCGATCGTGCCGCCGGACCTCGCCGACCCGATGAGCGGCTTCTTCATGATCCGTCGCGACGCGTTCATGGAGCGGGTGCGCCGTCTGTCGTCGCTCGGCTTCAAGATCCTCGTCGACCTGTTCGCCTCGGGCGAGCGCCCGCTGCGGTTCGTCGAGATCCCGTTCCGGTTCCGCACCCGGCACGCCGGCGAGAGCAAGCTCGACGGCCACGTCGCCTGGGACTACGGGATGCTGCTGCTCGACAAGCTCGTCGGGCGGTGGATCCCGGTGCGGTTCCTGTCGTTCGCGCTGATCGGCGGGCTCGGCGTCGGCGTCCACATGGCTGTGCTCGCCGCGCTGTACGGGACCGGCTCGACCGGCTTCCGCGCCGGACAGGCGACCGCGACCGGCGTGGCGATGGTCTTCAACTTCCTGGTCAACAACCAGCTGACCTACCGCGACCGGCGGCTGCGCGGCGCGGCGATGCTGCGCGGCCTCCTGAGCTTCTCGCTGGTCTGCAGCGTCGGCGCGATCGCCAACGTCGGCATCGCCGAGTACCTGTTCGTGCACCGGCAGGGCTGGGTGCCGGCCGCGCTCGGCGGGATCCTGGTCGGCGCGGTATGGAACTTCGCGACCTCGTCGTTCTACACCTGGGGCAAGCGGGGCTGACATGGTCATGCGCGTCTCGACCGAGGACGACGCCCTGCCCCGGATCGTGCCCGCCGGCACGCGTATGCCCGGCGCCGCCGACGCGGGCGCCGCGATCGCCCTCGGGGCGGTCGCGACGCTCGCCGCCGCGCTCGCGTTCGTCCCGATCGGCGCGGGCAACGACCAGGCGCTCTTCGTCTACTACGCTCAGCGCCTGCTCGCCGGCGCGCTGCCCTACCTGGAGCTCTGGGACAACAAGAACCCCGGCATCTTCGGGTTCTACGCCGGCGCGGTCGGGGTCTTCGGGCCCGGCTGGGAAGGGGTGCGGCTCGCGTGCGCGGTGTGGCTCGGCCTCGGGGCGGCGATGCTCGCGCTGCTCGGACGCACGGCCGCGCCGGGTACGCGAGCGGCGTGGATCGCGGTCGCGCTCGCGATCGGGCTGACGCTGCTGCGCGCCGACTACAAGCGCATCGGCCAGGTCGAGGCGCTGGCGCCGGTGCCGCTCGCGGCGCTGCTGTGGCTGTGCGCGATCGAGCCGGCCCGCGACGGCGCGCGGCGCCTGCGGTGGATCGCCGCCGGGGTCGCGGTCGGGGTGGTCGCGGCGCTGAAGCTCGTGCTCGCGCCGGTCGCGGCGGCGGTGATGGCGGTGGCGCTCGCCTGGCGGCTCGGGCGGCGCGAGTTCGGGCTCGGCGACGCGGCGGCGGCGATCGGGCTGTCGCTCGTCGGCTTCGTGGCGGTGTGGGCACCGATCCTCGCCTACGTGGCCGCATCGGGCGGATTCGCCGAGTTCCGCTGGACGACGCTCGACTACCCGCGGCGCGCGCTGCTCGAGGTCGAGGGCCAGAAGCCGCAGCGCCTCCTCGCGTCGCTGAAATGGCTCGCCGTGACCACCGCGGCGATGTGGCCGGCCGCGGCGCTGTGCCTGCTGCGCCTGCGCGGACGCTGGCGCGGCGTCGACGGGCTGGTCGCGGCGGCGTGCATCGCCTGGCTCGTCGTCGGTCTCGCGATGATCGCCACCCAGCGCTTCTCGTGGTGGGACACGCACATGGACCTGCTGATCTGGCCGGTGGCGCTGCTCGCGGCGCTCGGCATCGTGTCGCGCCCCGTCGCGGTCAGGATCCCGGGAGCCGTCGTCGGCTCGGACCGCCTGCGCGTCGCGGTCGGCGTGTTCGCCGCGCTCGGGATCGCGCTGCACGCGGGCCGGCTCGCGCGGGACGCCGCGACCGATCCCGACTGGCCGCGCCCGCGCGCCGAGCTCGCCGCGCTCGGCACCGCGCGCGAGGTCGCGGCGCGCGCCGACGCGCCCTGCGGCACGGTCTACGCGATCGGCGACCAGGCCGGCGTCGAGCGCGCGACCGGGCTCGCCCAGGCGCTGCCGACCCACGGGCTGTGGTTCGGCGCGTTCCTGCCGGCGCAGGCGGCGCGGCTGCCCGGCGAGCTCGCCGCGGCGCGCCCCGATCTGGTCTATCTCGATCGCGACGAGCGCGCCGACTTCGCGCGGCGCCAGCCCGAGGTCGGGGCGGCGATCGACGGCTGGCTGAGCGAGGGCTACCGCGAGGTGGCGAGCGACGCGCTCGGCGGCGTCTGGTGGCAGCGGCGCACCGCGCCGGGCGACGCCGCCGCCTGCCCGCGCGCGGCGCGCTTCACGATCCCGTCGGCGGGCCGTTGAGCGCGCGCGCGCGCCGGCGGGGCGCGATCACCGCGAACCAGGCCCACAGCGCGACCACCGCGGCGGCCATCGCGAACCACTGGAACGCGTAGCCGAGGTGGCGGTCGACGCCGCCGCCGGGCTCGGCCCAGTCGCGGGCGAGCCCGTCGTCGAGCGCCGAGGTCTGCCGCACCACGATCGGCTGCACCGCGAGGCCCGCCCACGCCGCGTACTCGGCGGGGTCGTAGCGCTGCAGGATCCGCCCCTCGCGCGCGCCCGCGTCGGCGCCCCCGAGCACGATCGGCTGCGCGAGCTCCGCCGCCGCGAGCCCCTCGACGCGGACCGCGCCCTCCGGCGTGACGAGCGCGGGGACCCTGGCGCGGTCGACCGGATCGCGGGCGATCCAGCCGCGCAGCACCATCACGTGCGGCGCGTCGGGATCCGCGCCCTCGGGCCGCAGCGGGGCGAGCACGTGGAAGCCGGCGACGCCCCGGCGGGTGCGGTTGTCGAGGAACACCGTGCGCGTCGCGTCGAAGCGCCCGCGCAGCACCACCCGACGGCCGTCGAGCGCGCGCGCGTCGACCGGACGCGCGTCGACCGCGACCGGGACATCGGCCAGCGCCGCGTCGCGCGCGGCCTGCAGCGCCGCCTTCTCGTCGGCCCGACGCAGCTGCCAGGTCCCGAGCGAGGCGGTGAGCGCGACGGCGGCGGCGGCGGCGAGGGTCGGGATCAGCGGCGGTCGCACCGCGGACCCCGGGCGGTCGGTCCCGACCGGCGTGCGATACTCGGTCGGGTGAAAGTCGTCATCGCACTCGCGTTCCTCGGCATCGTCGGCAGTCTGGGATCGGCGCTGTTCTTCATGATGCGCGACAAGGGTCGCACACGGAACACCGTGCGCGCGCTCGCGCTGCGCGTCGGACTGTCGATCGGGCTGTTCGTGTTCCTGCTGGTGTCGCACCAGCTCGGCTGGATCGAGGCGAACGGCATCCCCGTCGGGCCGCGCTGAGCGGCCCGGATCGCGGCGAACGTCCGACAGGTCGGGCCGCGCCGGGCGGACCCGATCGAGACGGAAGGCTGTCGGATCGGGCCGCGCCGGGCACGCCCGATCGAGACGGACGGCCGTCCGGTCGGGCTGCGCCGGGCGGGCCGCCGGCGAGCGCCGCGGCGCGCGGCTCAGGCCTCGGCGCGCACCGCCTCGATCACCGCGGAGACCTGCTCGTCGGTCATCTGCGGCCCGATCGGCAGGCTGAGCACCTGCGCCGCCATCGACTCCGCGAGCGGCAGCGACAGCCCCGCCATCGACTCGAACGCCCGCTGCCGATGGGGCGGCACCGGATAGTGGATCAGCGTGCCGATGCCGCGCTCCGCGAGCCGCTCGCGCAGCGCGTCGCGCTCCGGATGCCGGACCACGAACAGGTGCCACGCCGGGCGCGCCCAGTCGGGCACGGCCGGCAGGCGCAGCGCGCCGCCGCCGAGCGACTCGAGGTACGCCGCGGCGATCCGCGCGCGGCGCGCGTTCCAGTCGTCGAGGTGCCGCAGCTTGACGCCGAGCACCGCCGCCTGCACCGGATCGATGCGGCTGTTGATGCCGCGCAGCTCGTGCACGTACTTGGTCCGCGAGCCGTAGTTGCCGAGCATCCGGATCCGCTCGGCGAGCGCCGGATCGTCGGTCGTGACCGCGCCGGCGTCGCCGAGCGCGCCGAGGTTCTTGCCCGGATAGAAGCTCCAGCAGACCGCGTGGCCCTGGGCGCCGATCCGCCGGCCGCGGTGCCGCGCCCCCTGGGCCTGGGCGGCGTCCTCGACGACCGCGAGCCGGTGCCGCGCGGCGAGCGCGAGCAGCGGGTCGAGGTCGGCCGGCTGGCCGTACAGGTGCACCGGCAGGATCGCGCGCGTGCGCGGCCCGATCGCCGCCTCGACGCGCGCGGCGTCGATGTTGAAGGTGCCCTCGTCGGGCTCGACCGGCACCGGGGTCGCGCCGACCTGCGCGACCGCGAGCCAGGTCGCGACGAAGGTGTGCGCGGGCACGATCACCTCGTCGCCCGGGCCGACCTCGAGCGCCTCGAGCGCGAGGCGCAGCGCGTCGAGCCCGTTGCCGACGCCGACGCAGTGCCGGGCGCCGCAGTACGCCGCCCAGTCGGCCTCGAAGCGCTCGACCTCGGGCCCGCCGATGTAGTGGCCGGAGGCGAGCACGCGGGCGACCGCCTCGTCGATCTCGCCGCGCAGCGCCTCGTAGCCGGCGCGCAGGTCGAGGAAGGGAACGGCGCCGCTCATCGCGCGCGCCTCGCGAAGGCCACGAAGTCGTCGTAGTCGCGCAGGTAGTCGTTCTCGTCGTAGAGCTCGGAGGCGAGCACGATGCACACCGCGCCGCCCGAGAAGCCGTCGAGCTCGCGCCACATCGACGGCGCGATGTACAGGCCGCGGTCGGGCCGGTCGAGCCGCACGCGGCGGCGGTCGAAGCCGTCGTCGAGGAGCACGTCGAAGCTGCCGGAGACCGCGATCATCAGCTGCTGCAGCCGCTTGTGGCCGTGCGCGGCGCGCACCTGGCCGGCGGGGATGTCGTACAGGTAGTACATGCGACGGACATCGAAAGGCACGTGGATGCGCGACTCGACGACGCTCAGGCTGCCGCGGTCGTCGGTGAAGCGGGGCATCTCGATGATCCGGCAATCGGACAAGGGCATGGAGGGTCCTCGGCGACTCACGGGTTGGGCACGGGTTCCGGGCGCGACATCAGGGCGAGCGCGCGTCGGCGCACGGTCGCCTGCGGGTCGTCCGGGAACTTGCGGGCGAAGAAGCGGCGGCTGGCGACGACCCGCGCGAAGTCGGCCTCCTCGATCCAGCGCGGGTGGCCGTCGTCGTCGAAGGGGCTGATCGCGTGGTTCGAGGGCCCCATCCGGAAGCCCGAGTTCGCGAGCAGCGTCGGGAACAGCGTCTCGTCGACGATGTGCAGGTTGCGGAAGAACTCGAGCGCGTGCTCGTCGCCGCGCAGCCGGGTCAGGTGCTCGCAGACGGCGCGCTTCGCTCCGAACCAGACGCTGCCGATCATCGGCTTGAAGTCGGGACCGAACGGATGCGAGGACAGCCGCCCGCCGGCGACGAGCCGGGTGAGCGCGAGCCCGGCGCGCGGGCGAAGCGACACCGGGCCCACCGCGGCGACCGGCTGGCGCCGGCGCATCACCGACAGCGAGTGCGTCTGCACCAGGTCGGCGTCCTGGCCGAAGTACCAGCCGCGCGCGCGCCGCATCAGCCGGAACCGCAACGTGCGCCCCGGGATGTACGTCCGGTAGCCGAAGGTCATCAGCACGTCGTCGTCGCCGTCGACCGGCATCGTGTCGGCGTTGATGTCGGCGCCGTCGGCCGCGACGTGGGCCGCGAAGTCCTCGAGCGGCCGGATCGGCAGGCAGGTCGGGCTCAGCAGCTGGAAGTAGTCGAAGTCGTGCCGTGCCAGGGCGTGCGAGATGGTGTGGAAGATCGCCTCGGCGAAGCCCCAGGTGCCCCATCCGGTGACCTTGGGGTCGGGCACGAGCTCGACGTTGGGTCGATCCAGCTCGAAGTCCCGTCGCTTGTCGAAGTCGTGGTGCACGACGACGGGGTACGGGGCGAGCGCGTCCACGAGCTGGGCGACCGTCGCCGCGCTCTGCTGAGAGGACATCACCCCGAAAACGATGCGCCGCGCCATTCACAGGCTCCGTGTGGGTTCGCCGACGGGCCCCTGCCCGACGACACCGTCGTGACGGCGACGGTCCCGGTCACATTCCCCCATCGATCGGGGCTTCGCCGTATCGGTGCTCACCGCATCACGCTGTCGGTGTGAACACGCAGGCGTTCGATCACGTCCATGCGGGTCGAGTGCCGGGGGTCGTCGTGGAACTTCCTGGCGAAGAACCGGCCCGTGGCGACCAGCCGCTCGACGTCGCCCTCCTCGATCCAGCGCGGGCTGCCGTCGCGCGTGAACGGGCTGATCGCGTGGTTCGACGGACCGAGCCGTGCGCCCGACTGCGCCAGCAGCGTCGGGAACAGCGTCTCGTCGACGATCTTCAGGCCCCGGAAGAAGGTCAGCCGCTCGTCTCGCTCGACGCGCTCGACCAGGTGCTCGCAGACCGACCGGCGCGCACCGAAGAACACGCCTCCCACCATCGCGCTGCGTGCGCCCTCGAACGGGTGCGCGCCCAGTCGCCCGCGCGCGGCCATCCGGGTGAGCGCCAGCCCGGCGCGCGCGCCCAGCGGCAGCCGCTCGGGCTCCGCGCCGTCCGTGCGCCGCAACATCGAAAGCGAATGCGTCTGCACCAGCTCGGCGTCCTCGTCGAAGTACCAGCGGCGCGCACGGCGCAGGACCCGGAAGCGCAGCGAGTCGGCCGGCGTGTACGTACGGTAGCCGAAGGTCATCAGCGTGTCGTCGTCACGGTCGACCGGCATCAGGTCGGCGTGCGCGTCGGCGTCGTCGGCGCGCACGAACGCCTCGAAGCGCTCGATCGGCTGGATCGGCAGGCAGGTCGGGCTCAGCAGCTGGAAGTAGTCGAACGGGTGGGCGTCGAGCGCGCGCCGCAGGGTGTGGACGATCGCCTCGGCGAAGCCCCAGGTGCCCCAGCCGGTCGGCCGCGGGTCGGGGACGATCCAGGCGTTGCGCGCCGTCAGGGCGAAGCCGGGCCGCTTGGCATGGTCGTGGTGGACGACGACCGGGTGCGGATGCAGCAGCCCGGCGAGCTGGTCGACCACGGCCGGCGACTGCGTCGCCGACATGATCCCGAATACGATCCGCATCCCCATGCGTGGCCCTCGTCGATGCGCGACTCACCGCCGCGGCTCCGCGCGGAAGGGCGGAGGCCGCGCGGGCGCGCGCGTGTCACGGATGCGAGGTGCCTGCGGACAGGCTGCAGGCTGGGGCGCTCTCGTCGAGCGGAGCGCCTCCGGAAGGTCAATGCTGCTCCGGCTTGGGTGCAGGGCGCAAGGGGCGAACGGCTCGACCGTAGGACCGGCACCCCGAAACGGCGAGGGGCCCGACGGGCCCCCCTCCTGCGTGCCTACGCGAGCTCGGCAGTTCTCAGAGCCAGTAGACGATCACGTACAGACCCAGCCACACCACGTCGACGAAGTGCCAGTACCAGGCGGCCCCCTCGAACGCGAAGTGGTGCTCGGGGGTGAAGTGCCCCTTCAGCACGCGGATCAGCACGACCGCCAGCATGATCGCGCCGATCGTCACGTGGAAGCCGTGGAAGCCGGTCAGCATGAAGAACGTCGACCCGAAGATGCCCGAGGTGAGCTTCAGGTTCAGGTCGCTGTAGGCGTGGGCGTACTCGTAGGCCTGGAACCCCATGAAGATCGCGCCGAGCGCCACCGTCGCGGCGAGCCAGAAGGCCGTCGCGCCCCGCTTGCCGTCCTTCAGCGCGTGGTGGGCGATCGTCAGCGTGACGCCCGAGGTCAGCAGCAGCGCGGTGTTGATCGTCGGGATCGGCCAGGGCCCGATGGTCTGGAACGTGTCGACGATGCCGGCCGGCCCGAGGTTGGGCCAGGCGGCGCCGAAGTCGGGCCACAGGAACTGCTTGTGGTCGAGGTCGCCCAGCCAGGGCATCGTGATCGTGCGCGCGTAGAACAGCGAGCCGAAGAACGCCCCGAAGAACATCACCTCGGAGAAGATGAACCAGCTCATGCTCCAGCGGAACGAGGCGTCGATCTTCTGGCCGTACAGGCCGCCCTCCGACTCCCGCGCGACCTCGCCGAACCAGCCGAGCATCATGTAGAAGAGGATCGCGAAGCCGATCAGCAGCGACCAGGTGCCCCAGGACGCGCCGTTGACGACGCCGACCGCGCCGAAGCCGGTGAAGGCCATCGCGATCGAGCCGACCATCGGCCACTTCGACGGCGACGGGATGAAGTAGTACGGTGCCGAGGCGTGCGAGCTCGTGCTCATCTGGGTTCTCCCTCTCCGATCCAGGTTCTCTCGCGGCGGCGCGTCACGCGACCACCCATTTGACGATCAGCACCAGCACGGCCACGAACGCCGCCGCCAGCGCGACGCCCGTCGCGATCACCGCGACGGGGTTCAGCGTGGACATGTCCCGCTCGTGCGCACCGCGGCCGCGCACGCCGAAGAACGACGCGGCCACCGCCGCGACGGTCGCGACGATCCCGGCCTTCGGCGGACCGCCGACGGGCTCGTCGGCCATCATCCGCCCCGCTCCGTGCGCGCCGCGCCCGTCTGCGGCTGCACGCCCGCCCCCACCTCGAAGAAGGTGTACGACAGCGTGATCGTGGTCACGTTCTCGGGCAGCTTCGGGTCGACGACGAAGACGACCGGGAAGCGCTTGACCTCGTTCGCGCCGAGCGCCTGCTGCCTGAAGCAGAAGCACTCGAGCTTGCGGAAGTACTGCGCCGACACCTGCGGCGCGTAGCTCGGGATGGCCTGGCCGGACATCTCGCGGGCCTCGGTGTTGATCAGCTCGTAGCCGATCGTCACGAGCTCGCCGGGATGCACCTCGACCGAGCGCTTCTCGGGCCGGAAGCGCCACGGTCCCTGATGGTTCGCGTCGAACTCGACGGTGACGCGGCGCGAGGTGTCGACCTGCGTGTTGCGGGCGAACTCGGCCGCGTCGCGGTCCTCCTTCGTCAGCAGGTTGACGCCGGTGACCTCGCAGATCGCCTTGTACAGCGGCACCATCGCGAAGCCGAAGCCGAACATCAGCACGGCGAGCAGCGCGAGCTTGCCGAGGGTGTGCAGGTTGAAGCGCGCGTGCGCGTCGGGACCGGAGCGGCTCATCCGAAGAACACCCGCTTGGCGATCACCCCGGCGAAGAACACGGCCGCGATCGACAGCAGCACGAGCGCGGTGCGCAGGTTCGGCTTGCGCGGCGGCTGCGGGTCGGGGGCGGTCATGGCGTCGGGAGGCATCGGGACGCGGGCCGGGCCGCCGCGGGGGCGGCCCGGCGCCGGGACGTCACTTGACGGTGGGCGGCGTCTCGAACGAGTGGTACGGCGCCGGCGACGGCAGCGTCCATTCGAGACCCTGGGCGTTGTCCCACACCTGCGGCGAGGCGGGCTTGCCGCCGCGGATGCACTTCAGCACGCAGGCCAGGAAGATCAGCTGCGACAGCCCGAAGCCGAACGCGCCGATCGTGGCCACCATGTTGAAGTCGGCGAACTGCATCGGGTAGTCGGCGTAGCGTCGCGGCATCCCGGCCAGCCCGAGGAAGTGCATCGGGAAGAACGTGATGTTGAAGGTGATCATCGACGCCCAGAAGTGAAGCTGGCCGAGGCGCTCGTCGTACATGTTCCCGGTCCACTTCGGGATCCAGTAGTACGTGCCGGCGAACAGCGCGAACAGCGAGCCGGCCACCAACACGTAGTGGAAGTGCGCCACCACGTAGTAGGTGTCGTGCAGCTGGATGTCGAGCGGCGCGACCGACAGGATGATCCCGGTCAGGCCGCCGATCGTGAACACGAAGATGAAGCCGATCGCGAACAGCATCGGCGTCTCGAACGTGATCGAGCCGCGCCACATCGTGGCGACCCAGTTGAAGATCTTCACGCCGGTCGGCACCGCGATCAGCATCGTCGCGTACATGAAGAACAGCTGCCCGGTCACCGGCATGCCGGTCGTGAACATGTGGTGCGCCCACACGATGAACGACAGGATGGCGATCGAGGCGGTCGCGTAGACCATCGAGCTGTAGCCGAACAGGCGCTTGCGCGAGAACGTCGGGATGATCTCGCTCACGATCCCGAACGCCGGCAGGATCATGATGTAGACCTCGGGGTGCCCGAAGAACCAGAAGATGTGCTGGTACATCACCGGGTCGCCGCCGCCGGCCGCGTTGAAGAACGACGTGCCGAAGTGGCGGTCGGTCAGCACCATCGTGATCGCGCCGGCCAGCACCGGCATCACGGCGATCAGCAGGTACGCGGTGATCAGCCACGTCCAGACGAACAGCGGCATCTTCATCAGCGTCATGCCGGGCGCGCGCATGTTCAGGATCGTCGTGATGATGTTGATCGAGCCCATGATCGACGACGCGCCGAGGATGTGCACGGCGAAGATCGCCATGTCCATGCCGACGCCCATCTGCACCGACAGCGGCGCGTACAGCGTCCAGCCGGCCGCGGTCGCGCCGCCGGGCACGAAGAACGAGCCGACCAGCAGCAGCGCGGCCGGCGGCATCAGCCAGAAGCTGAAGTTGTTCATCCGCGCGAAGGCCATGTCGCCCGCGCCGATCATCAGCGGGATCTGCCAGTTCGCGAAGCCGACGAACGCCGGCATGATCGCGCCGAACACCATGATCAGGCCGTGCATGGTGGTCAGCTGGTTGAAGAACTCCGGCTGGACGTACTGCAGCCCGGGCTGGAACAGCTCGGCGCGGATGGTCAGCGCGAGCACGCCGCCGGACAGCAGCATGACGAAGCTGAACCACAGGTACATCGTGCCGATGTCCTTGTGGTTGGTCGCGTACAGCCAGCGGCGCCATCCGGTCGGATGGTCGTGCGCGTGGTCGTCGTGTCCGGCGTGATGGTCCAGAACTGCGCTCATCGACTGCTCCTGCTCTCGATCCCTGTGATCCGTACGACCGCGGCCGCGCCCGTCAGGGCTTGCGCGCCGCGGTGAAGTCCCTCGGCTGCACGACGGCGTCCTCGGCCTTGTTCGCCCACGCGTTGCGCGTGTAGGTGGCGACCGCGGCGAGCTCGACGTCGGACAGCTGCTTGAACGAGGCCATGGCCGTGCCCTGCTTGCCGTTCAGCAGGATCGCGATCTGGTCCTCCTGCTTGCCCAGCACGACCTTGCTGCCCTCGAGCGGCGGGAACGCCGGCGGCGCGCCCTTGCCGCTCGCCTGGTGGCAGGCGGCGCAGTTCGACGCGTAGACCTTCGCGCCCCGCTCGTTCAGGTCGGCGACCGTCCACTCCTTCGCGGGGTCGTCGGCCTTCGCGAGCATCTCCTTCTTCTTGCCCTCGGCCCAGGCCTTGTAGTCCTCCTGGCTCTTGACCTCGACCACGATCGGCATGAACGCGTGGTTCTTGCCGCAGAGCTCGACGCAGTTGCCGCGGAAGACGCCGATCTTCTCGGCGCGGAACCAGGTGTCGCGCACGAAGCCGGGGATCGCGTCCTGCTTGACGCCGAACGCCGGCACCGTCCACGAATGGATCACGTCGTTGGCGGTGACCACCATCCGGACCTTCTGGCCGACCGGCACCACCAGCGCGTTGTCGACCTCCATCAGGTAGGTGTCCGACTTCGGCGCCTTGCCCTCGATCTGGTCGTCGGGGGTGGTCAGGTTCGACAGGAACGAGATGCCCGCGCCCTCGCCCTTCATGTACTCGTAGCCCCACTTCCATTGGTAGCCGATCGCCTTGATCGTCAGGTCGGCCTGCGAGGTGTCCTTCTGGTCGATCTGCATCCGCGTGGCCGGGATGGCCAGGCCGACGATGATCAGGAAGGGCACGATCGTCCAGGCGATCTCGACCGCGGTGCTCTCGTGGAAGTCGGCCGGCTTGTGGTTGCGCGACTTGCGGTGCGCCCACAGCGAATAGAACATCACCGAGAAGACGGCGACGAAGATCGCGAGGCAGACCCAGAGCAGGAAGTTGTGGATCCACCACTGGTCGGCGGCGATCCGGGTGACGCCCACCGGCAGGTTGAGCTGGTTGACGCCGGGACCGCCCGGCATGTCGTTGACCGCCCGGGCCGCGCCCGCGCCGAACGAGCCCGCCGCGGCCGCGAGGCCCCGAACCACCGATCCCGCTCCGTGTCCGTTCTTTTGCCGTCCCATGCTCTCACCGAAGATCAACGTCGAATTCCCTGCAGCCGCAGCCTGAGCTGCCGCGCCAGATCGGGCCGGTCGGACTCGGGGACGAAGCGCCCCACCTCGATCCGCCGCCCCGCCGCCACCAGGCCGATCAACTCGCGCCGCGAGCCCGAGTACTCGACCCGGGTCCACGCGGGCGCGCACTGCTCGCGTCGCGTCCGCTCCGCCCGACGGGTCTCCACCGTCAGGCAGTCGCCGCTCAGCACGATCCGCTCGTAGTCGGACGCGTGCCGCGCGTAGGCGACGAAGGCGATCCCGAGCGCCAGCACCTCGATGCAGGCGAACGGCAGCACCATCCACGCTCCGCTCAGCGCGAACACCGTCGCGATCAGCAGCGACACGCCCGCCAGCGCGGCGAAGATCGCCGCCAGCTGGCGCGGAGCGAGCGAACAATTGCGCTTCAGCAGCCACTCCTGCCGCTGTCCGGACGATTCATGGATCCACGGGTGCCGCATCGGGGATGTCACTGCGTCAGGACGTTCGGCGCAACTCACGATTATATCCCGCGCGTCGGAGGACCGGCAACCGAACCTCCCGCGCTTCCACGGGGGGAGGACGCCGGCGGCACGCCGAAGTTGCACCGGCCCGCGCGGCGTCCGTCATCGGCCTCCCGCCGGCCGGATCCGCTCGAAGCGGATCGGCACGTAGCCGTCGTCGCGACGCTTCACCGCCCCGCACCACGCGTGGCCCTGGATCAGCTCGACGCCGACCGCGAGCGGCCCGCCGGGGGCGCGGCGCGCGTCGAGGGCGGCGAGCGCCCGGTCCCGCGCGCGCGGCGTCGCGAGCCCGCGCGGCCGGCCGCGGCGGGCGTCGCCGCCCAGGCCCCGCAGCTCGTCGAGCGCGCGTCGCGGATCGGTCCAGGTGACGGTGAAGCGCTCGACGTCCATCACCGGCTCGGCGAACCCGGCCTCGACCAGCGCGTCGCCGATGTCGTGCAGGTCGGGCAGCGGCTGCAGCTCCAAGCCGGCCGCGCGCAGCTCGGCGAAGGTGTCGACGCCGAAGGCGGAGAACATCAGCAGCCCGCCCGGGCGGACCACGCGGTACCACTCGGCGAGCGCCGCGGGCACGTCGTCGAACCAGTGGAAGGCGAGGCTCGACCAGACGAGGTCGACGCTCGAGCCGGCGATCGGCAGCCGGTGCGCGTCGCCGGCCAGGTAGCGGCCGAGCGCGTCGCCGCCGCCCTCGCCGCGGCCGCCGAGCCGCCGGGCGATCGCGTCGATCCATCCGGAGGGGGCCGGCCGGTCGAGCGCGGCCGCGCGCGCCGCGCGCCGCGGCGACAGGTCGACGCCGATCACCTCGGCCGACGGCCAGCGTCCGCGCAGGCGGCGCACGCCGTCGCCGAGCCCGCAGCCGACGTCGAGCACGCGGGCGGGCTCGATCCGGATCAGGTCGAGCCGCTCGAGCATCCGGCGCTCGACCTCGCGCAGCAGGAAGTCGGCCGGGTCCGGGGTCGCGGCGCGCCGGTCGAACTGCCGGCGCACGGCCGCGCGATCTAGGTCGGAAGGTGCGGGCATCGCCGACCCAGTATACGGGCGGCGCGATAGCCTCCTCCGGATGCACGGCTTCGCGCCCCGACTGCGCCGACGACTCGACGGCTGGCTCGACCGGCTCGCGCCCCGCGGCTGCGCGCTGTGCGGCGACGCGCTGCCGCCGCGCGCGTTCCCGGGCGTCTGCGACGGCTGCCTGGTCGAGCTGCCCGGCGCCCGCCGGCCCCGCTGCGCGCGCTGCGGCCATCCGACCGACCGCACGGCGCCCGCCTGCACCGCCTGCGCGACCGACGGGCCCGTCCCGCCGGTCGACCGCACGATCGCCGCGGCCGACTACGCGCCGCCGCTCGACCGGCTCGTGACCGCGCTCAAGTTCGGCGGCGAGCTGTCCCTGGCGCGCCCGATCGGCGAGCTCGTCGCGGCGGCCTGGCAGGGCGCCCTCGAGCCCGAGCCGCTCGACTGTCTGGTGCCGGTGCCGCTCGGCGCCGGACGGCTCGCCCGGCGCGGCTTCAACCAGTCGGCCGAGATCGCCCGCGCGATGCGCGCCGCGCTGCCCCGTGCGCCGCGGCTGCGCGCGGGCGCCCTCGTCCGCCTGCGCGACACGCCGGCGCAGTCGGGCCTGGGGCTCGAGGCGCGCCGCGGCAACCTCGTCGGCTGCTTCCGCGCGACGCTGCCGCTGCACGGCGCGCGCATCGGGCTGGTCGACGACGTGACCACCAGCGGCTCGACGCTCGCCGAGGCGGCGCGCGCGCTGCGCGCCGCCGGCGCGGCGCGGGTGGTCGCGCTGGTGGCCGCGCGCACGCCCTGAGCGCGGCGCCCCGCCTCGCCCCGCCCCACCTCGCCCCGCCTCGCCCCGCCTCGCCCCGCCCCGCCCCGCTAGACTGCGCGGATGTTCCGAGTCGTCCTCGTCCATCCCGAGATCCCGCCGAACACCGGCAACGTGATCCGCCTGTGCGCGAACACCGGAGCGCGGCTGCATCTGGTCGAGCCGCTCGGCTTCGAGCTCGACGACGCGAAGCTGCGGCGCGCCGGGCTCGACTACCGCGAGTGGGCCGACGTCCGCGTGCATCCGGGCTGGGACGCGCTGCTCGCCGCCGAGCGTCCCGACCCGCGGCGCCTGTTCGCGCTGACCACGCACGGCACGCGCGGCCCGACCGAGGTCGCGTTCCGCGAGGGCGACTGGTTCGTGTTCGGCTCGGAGAGCGCCGGGCTGCCCGCCGCCGTGCGCGAGTCGTTCGCGCCCGAGCGGCGGCTGCGGCTGCCGATGCGCCCGGGCAACCGCAGCCTGAACCTGTCGAACGCGGTCGCGGTGCTGGTGTTCGAGGCCTGGCGCCAGCTGGGCTTCGAGGGCGGATCGTGAGTCGCCCGGGGTCGGGCTCCGGCGCCCCGGCCCCGCCGGTCAGCGCCTCGCCCCGGCCCCGAGCCGGGCGGAGATCCGCGCCGCCGCGAGCGCCTGCCGCTCGCGCGCCTGCGGGATCGTGACGTCGACGTCGCGCTGCGCGAGATAGGTCTGCACGAGCGTGGCGATCGCGCCGCCGTGCGCGTCGAAGATCGGGAAGCACAGGTCCACGATGCCCGACAGCGTGACGCTGGGCCGCTCCTCCCAGCCCCGTCGCCGGATCCGCGCGAGGCCGCGCGCCAGCGCGGCGCGCGACGGCGGGTCGGGATCGCCGTCGAGCATCTCCGCGATCAGCGCCTCGCGCCGTTCCGGCGGCTGGAACGCGGTCAGCACCCAGGGCGACACGCGGTCGGCGCGGAACGGGAAGTGCGCGCCCTGGCGCATCGCGAAGCCCATCGCCTCGGGGCTGTCGACCTGCGCGATCACGAGGATGCGGCGCTCGTGGTGCACGACCAGGTGGTTGGACTGGCGGGTGTCGTCGGCCAGCGCCCGCATCTCCGGCAGCGCCGCCGACAGCAGCCGGTGCGACGGCGCGTGGCGGTGCGCGAGCTCGAACAGCCGCAGCGTGGTCGCGTAGCCGCCGTCGTCGCCGCGGGCGATCCAGCCCCGCCGCTCCAGCACCTCGAGCATCCGGAAGATCTCGCTCGCCGAACGACCCAGCCGGACGGCGATCTGGTTCTGGGTGAGCGGCGCGGGCTCGCCGGCGAGCAGCTCGACGATGTCGAGGCCCTTCTCGAGCGCCGGCGCCTGGTAGCGCGGGGCGTCGGGCGCCGGCGGCGCCGACCGCGCCGCGCGCCGCACGGCGCCCGCCCCGGCGCGACCGGCCCGGCCGCCCGCCCCCGAGCCGTTCGACGCCGCGGGGGCCGCCGCATCCGGGCGACCCGGGATTCCGTGTCCGATCCTTGACATCGCTCGATTTTAGGGATGAAACTGACTTTCAGGAGTGAAAACGCACCGCCGGCCGACGGCGGGCCACGGCGGCCGGGTGCCGCGGGGAGACGCGACGTGGGCAAGGTCCTGAGCGCCGAACAGGTGGACGCGTACCGCCGCGACGGCATCCACTTCCCGGTCGACGTGCTGGCGCCGGACGAGGCGGCCGCGCTGCGGGCCCGCTTCGAGGACACCGAGGCCGAGCACGGCGGACGCCTGCCGCCGCGCATCAACCAGAAGCCGCACCTGCTGTACCCGTGGATCGACGCGCTGATCCGCCACCCGCGCGTGCTCGACGCGGTGGAGGACGTGCTCGGGCCGGACCTCCTGTGCTGGAGCGCGCAGTTCTTCTCGAAGAACGCCCGCGACCCGTCGTACGTGTCGTGGCACCAGGACGGCACGTACTGGGGCCTGTCCTCGCCCGACGTGGTCACCGCGTGGGTCGCGCTGACGCCCTCGGTGCCGGAGAACGGCTGCATGAAGGTGGTGCCGGGCACGCACCTGCGCCAGGTCGAGCACGTCGACACGTTCGACGAGAGCAACCTGCTGTCGCGCGGCCAGGAGATCCGGGTGGAGGTGAAGCCGGACGAGGTGGTGCCGGTGATCCTGAGGCCCGGGCAGATGTCGCTGCACCACGTGCTGATCTTCCACGGCTCCGAGCCGAACGCCTCGGACGACCGGCGCATCGGCTTCGCGATCCGCTACATCCCCACGCACGTGCGGCAGGTCAACGGACCGCGCGAGAGCGCCACGCTGGTGCGCGGCGTCGACCGCTTCGGCCACTTCGACCTCGAGACCGCACCCGAGGCGGCGATGCATCCGGACGCGGTCGCGCGGCACGCGGCCGTCGTCGACCGGCAGCTCGCGATCCTGTACGCCGGGGCCGCCCGACCCGGCAAGCTCGGCGCCACGATCGAGCGCTGAGCGCGTCGCGGCCGACACCGTTCGAGACACCCGGGGCGCACGACCGCCCCGACACGAGGAGGAGACCATGCGCAACCCGTCCGCCCGGCGCACCGCCGTCCTGATCGCCTGCGGCCTCGCGGCCGCCGCCGCGCTGCCCGCGGCGCGCGCGCAGGAGCAGATCCGGATCCGCTTCGCCCACTCGCTGTCCACGTCCGAGCCGGCGCACCAGGCCGCCGAGTTCTTCGCGAAGAACGTGGCCGCGCGCACCGGCGGCCGCGTGCAGATCCAGGTCTTCCCCGGCGAGCAGCTCGGCTCCGGCAAGGAGGTCAACGAGATGATCCGGCAGGGGGCGAACGTGATGAACATCACCGACCCCGGCTACCTGTCCGACTTCGTGCCCGACATCGGCGTGCTCAACGGGCCCTACCTCGTCAAGGATCCGAAGGACTACGAGCGGCTGCTCGGCTCCGACTGGTACCGGGGCGTGGAGAAGCGGCTCGAGCAGGCGGGCTTCCGGCTGATCATGGCGAACGGCTACTTCGGCCAGCGCCACCTGATCGCCGACAAGCCGGTGCGCCGGCCCGAGGACATGGCCGGCATGACGGTCCGCGTGCCGCCGAACACGATGTGGATCGAGACCTTCAAGGCGATGGGCGCGCGGCCGACCACCGTGCAGTGGTCGGAGACGTACAACGCGCTGCAGCAGAACGTGGTGCAGGCGGCCGAGGCGCCCCTCGGCTCGCTGTGGGGCTCGAAGCTCCACGAGACCCGCAAGGTGATCTCGACCACCGGGCACTTCACCGCGTTCGTGATGTGGCCGATGAACGCCGGCTACTTCGCCAGGCTGCCGGCCGACGTGCAGAAGGTGCTGCTCGAGGAGGGCCGCAAGGCGGGCGACGAGATGACGCGGCTCACGATCGCGCAGTACGAGGACTACGTGTCGAAGTTCAAGGCCGCCGGCGTGACCTTCGTCTCCGACGTCGACGTGCCCGCGTTCCGGAAGGCGACCGCGCCGGTCTACAAGGCGTTCCCGAAGTGGACGCCGGGGCTGCACGACACCGTCACGGCGGTGCTGGCGAAGTGAGCCCGCGGCCGCCCCGTCCATGAGCGCCCGACCGGCGGCGGCGCCCGCGGTCCGCGACCTCGGCTGGTTCGTCGACCGGTTCGAGGAGATCGTCGCCGGCGTCGCGGTCGCGGTCGTCGTGCTGTCGGTCGGCTGGGGCGTGGTCACCCGCTACGTCACCGCGCAGCCGGCCGCGTGGGCGAGCGAGATCGCGACGCTCGGCTTCGCGTGGGTGACCTTCTTCGGCGCGGCCGCGTGCGTCAAGTACCGGCTCCACCCGGCGATCGACGTGCTCGTCGAGCGGCTGCCCGAGACGCCGCGCCGGGCGGTGCGCGTCTTCAACCACGTGCTGCTGCTGTCGTTCTTCGGTTTCATGACCTGGTTCGGCACCCGCTTCGCGATCGACACCTGGGACAGCCCGAGCCCGGTGCTGAGGATGCCGCAGACCTGGCTGTACGGGCCGGTGGCGCTGTGCTCGGCGCTGATGGCGATCCGCTACCTGCAGGCGCTGGCCGGCCGCAGCTGGGGCGAGGCGGACGCGACGAGGGAGACGAATGCCGGCTGACTGGCTGCCCGGCGCGGTGATGCTCGGCCTGTTCGCGCTCGGCACCCCGATCGCGTTCGCGATCGCGATCAGCGCGCTGTCGTTCTTCCTCGTGTCGGGCGAGGTGCCGCTGAACATCTTCGTGCAGAAGATGGTCAGCGCCACCGACTCCTATCCGCTGCTCGCGATCCCGTTCTTCGTGCTGGCCGGGGCGATCATGAACCGCGCGGGCATCACGCGGAAGCTGCTCGCGCTGGCCGACGCGCTGGTGGGCCACATGACCGGGGCGCTCGCGCAGATGTGCACCGTGCTCGCGACGCTGCTGGGCGGGCTGACCGCGTCCTCGAGCGCCGACGCGGCGATGCTGGCCAAGGTGCTCGGCCCGGAGATGACGCGCCACGGCTACAGCCCGGCGTTCGCCGCCGTGATCACCTCGTGCGCGGCGATCATCACCGCGCTGATCCCGCCGTCGATCGGGCTGATCATCTACGGCTACATCGCCGACGCCTCGGTCGGCCGGCTCTTCGTCGCCGGCATCGTCCCCGGGCTGATGCTCGCCGGCTCGATGATGGCGGTGACCGCGGTGATCGCGAGGCGCCGCGGCTACCTGCCGCTGCGGGAGCGGCGCGCCGGGCGCGCGGAGCTCGGACGCGCGTTCCGCGAGGCGCTGTGGGCGCTGTCGATCCCCGTGTTCATCGTCGTCGGCATCCGCTACGGCTTCTTCACGCCGACCGAGGCCGGCGCGATCACCGTGCTGTACGTGATCCTCGTGGGGATGTTCGCCTACCGCACGCTCCGCCTGCGGGACCTGCCGCCGCTGCTCAAGGAGACCGCGCTCGACACCGCGTCGGTGATGCTGATGATCTGCGCGGCCTCGGCCTTCGGCTTCTATCTCGCGTGGGAGCGGATCCCGCCGCAGATGGCCGCGTGGCTGGTGTCGCTGACGCGCGATCCCACGCTGCTGCTGCTGCTGATCAACCTGATGCTGATCCTGCTCGGCACCGCGGTCGAGGGCACGTCGGCGCTGATCATCCTCACGCCGATCTTCGTGCCGATCCTCGTGAAGCTCGGCATCGACCCGGTGCATTTCGGCATCGTGCTCGTCACCAACCTCACCATCGCCGGCGTCACGCCGCCGGTCGGGCAGATGATGTTCATCAGCTCGCAGGTGCTGAAGGTGCCGATGGACGACTACACCGTCGAGGTGCTGCCGTTCCTCGGCGCGATGCTGGTCGTGCTGGTGCTGCTCACGGTGTTCCCGCAGCTGTCGCTGTGGCTGCCGGACCTGGTGTACGGACGCTAGGAGGACGCGATGAGGTTCAGGGCCGCGGTGCTGCACCGCAGCGGCGGGCGCCACGTCGTCGAGGAGGTGACGCTGCAGCCGCTCGCCCCGACGGACGTGCTGGTGCGGCTCCACGCGAGCGGGCTGTGCCACACCGACCTCGAGGTGATCGACGGGAGCCTGCCGTATCCGCTGCCGATCGTGCTCGGGCACGAGGGCGCGGGCGTGGTCGAGCGCGTCGGCGAGGCGGTCGCGCTGGTGAGGCCGGGCGACCACGTCGTCTGCTCGTGGAACCCGCACTGCGGCCACTGCTTCTACTGCGAGCGCGATCAGCCGATCCTGTGCGAGCCCTTCACGCGGCACCAGCCGGCGGGCCGGCTGCTCGACGGCGGCTCGCGCTACCGCCTGGGCGACGGCCGGACGCTGCACCACTTCTCCACCACCTCCACCCACGCGCAGTACACGGTCGTGCCGGAGTCGGGGGCGATCGCGGTGCCGCGGGAGCTGCCGTTCGACCGCGCGTGCCTGATCGGCTGCGGCGTGATGACCGGCGTCGGCGCGGCATGCCGGATGGCGCGCGTCGAGGCCGGCGCGAGCGTGGTGGTGATCGGCTGCGGCGCGGTGGGGCTGAACGTCGTGCAGGGCGCGCGGCTGCAGCAGGCCGACCTCGTGATCGCGATCGACCGCGACCCGGCGCGGCTCGAGCTCGCGCGGGCGCTGGGCGCCACGCACCTGCTCGGGCCGGCGGACGGGGACGCCGCCGCGCAGGCGGCCGCGGTGAAGGCGCTCACCGCCGGCCGCGGCGCCGACCACGCGTTCGAGTGCGCGGGCGGCGAGGCGCCGCTGCAGCTGATGTACGACGCGATGCGCCCGGGCGGCCAGGGCGTGATCCTCGGCAAGGTCGCCGTCGACCGTCGGGTCTCGCTGCGCTTCGGCTCGATGATGGGCGAGAAGCGCACGATCCGCTCGAGCTACGGCGGCGCGCGGCCGCGACGCGACTTCCCGTGGCTCGCCCGGCTGTACCTCGACGGTCGGCTGAAGCTCGACGAGCTGATCACCGGACGGCTGCCGCTCGAGCGCATCGACGAGGGCTTCGACGCGATGCGCGCCGGCCGCACGCTGCGCACCGTGCTCGAGATCGCGCATTGACCGGCGGCCGCGGCCATCCGCCGCCGCAGCCCGGCTGGATCGACGCGCCGCACCACGTCCGCGGCCTCGGCGACCTGCCGCTCGAGTCCGGCGAGTCGATCCTCGACTGCGAGGTGAGCTGGGTGGTGCACGGCCCGCAGCGCGCGCCGGGCGTGCCCGAGCGCGGCGTGCCGGTGGTGCTCGGGCTGTGCGCGGTGGGCAGCTCCCACCACCGGCTCGACTTCCTGATCGGCGAGGGCCGCGCGCTCGACCCGACCCGCGCGGCGATCGTCGTGGTCGACGCGCTCGGCAACGGGCTGTCGAGCTCGCCGTCCCGGTCGGCCCGCCAGCCCGGGCGCGCGTTCCCGCGCTTCACGATCCGCGACATGGTGGCGAGCCAGGCCGCGCTGCTCGACGCGCTCGGCGTGGACGCGCTGCACGCGGTGGTCGGCGCGTCGATGGGCGGCATGCAGGCGCTGCAGTGGGCGGTGTCGCGGCCCGACCGGATGCGCCGGGTGGTGGCGATGACGCCGATGGCGCGCACCACGCCCTGGGCGGTTGCGGTGAACGAGTGCTCGAGGCGGGCGCTGGAGGCGGCGATCGGCCCGGGCGCGGCGGCGGATCCGGCGGGCCGGCCCGACGCCGCCGGTGCGTGGCGGGCCTGGGTGCCGCTGATGCAGCTGCTCGCCGCGCGCACGCCCGCGCAGGTGGACGCCGCGTTCGCGAGCGGCGGCGAGGTGCTCGACTGGATCGAGCGCCGCACCGCGTGGTGGGCGGAGCAGGGATTCGATCCGATCGACTGGCTCCGGCAGTCGCAGGCCTACGACGCGCACGACCTGGGCACGACCCCCGGCTTCGGCGGCGACACCGGGGCGGCGCTCGCCTCGATCCGCGCCGAGGTGCTGGTGGCCGCGCCGACGCTCGACCTGTACAACCCCGCGCCGGAGGCGCGGCGGGCGGCGCGGGGGATCCCGGGCGCGCGCTTCCTGGAGCTCGACACCGACTGGGGCCACCAGGCGGCGAGCGCGGCCGACGCGGCGAGCGCGGCGCGGCTGGACGACGCGATCCGCGCGTTCCTGTTCGGCTGAGCCCGCCGGCGGGCTGGGCCGGCCCCGGAAGCGGCTACACTGGGCGGTTGGTCCCGAACCGGATCCCGCGTCCTCGCGTCTCGACTCGATGCTCCTCGAGCTGTTCCGCCAGCACTTCGGCCGCGGCCTGATCGGGCTCGACCGCGACACCGCGTCCCGGGGCGAGGCCGTCTTCTCGGCGGGCTCGGTGCTGTCGGTCCGCGAGGTCGCGCCGGGCCGCCTCGAGGGCGAGGTCGAGGTCGAGGACGCCCCGGGCGGCACGGTCCGCAGCTCGGTCGCGCTGTCCGCCCACGGCGCGGTCAGCCGCTTCGCGAGCACCTGCACCTGCGCGGTCGGCGCCGACTGCGAGCACGGCGCGGCGGTGCTGCTCGCCTGGCTGCGCGACGAGCGCGAGCGGCCCGCGGCGCGCGCGGCCGCCGCCGCGGACGACGAGCCCGACCCGGCGGACGAGGGCGCCGGCAACGGCTTCGACCGGCTGAAGGCGCTCGAGTGGGTGCGCGCGCTGCGCGAGCTGCCCCTGCCCTCGTCGGCCCAGCCGAAGTCGCGCTCGTCGGTGCGCTACCTGCTGCGCAACGCCGGGCGCCGGCCGGTGCTCGAGGTCTGGCGCGTGCGCCGGCGCCCCGACGGGGGCGTCGAGCCGCCCGAGCCGTACCGCGGCCTCGGGGAGCTCGCCGCCTCGCCGGGGCGCAACGGCGACGGCACCGACGCGCGGATCGCCTGGCTGCTGTCGGGCGCCGACGCCTACCTGAACCTCTACCCGCTCGACGGCCCGAACGCGCACGAGGTGCTGGCCTGGGCGGCGCGCGCCGGCCGGCTGCACCTCGACGCGCTGCCCGAGGACCCCGACGCCCCCGGGCTCGCGCCGGCCGAGCCGCGGCGCGCGTCGCTCGACTGGACCGACGCGCCCGAGGGCGCGCGCCGGCTCGGGCTGCGCGTCGAGCCCGAGGCCGAGCCGGTCTACACCGCCGTGCCCGGCTGGATCGACCGCGAGGCCGGCACGATCGGGGAGATCGCCGACCCGCCCCCGCCGTCGATCGTCGAGTGGCTGCGCGCCGCCCCGCCGATCGGCGCGGGCATCGCCGAGGAGGTCGCGCTCGCGCTGCACGCGGGGCGGCGGGCCCGCCCCGCGCTGAAGGCGCTGGTGCCGCCGATGTCGGGCGACCCGGTGCGCGAGCGCGCGGCCGCGCCGCGGCCGGTGCTCGGGCTGTTCCCGCTGCGCGCGGCCGGGCCGCTGCGCGGCGACGCGATCGCGGTCTCGTTCGCGGTGGAGTACGAGGGGCGGCGCATCGAGCCGCTGCGCAGCGCGAGCCTCGCCACCCGCGACGAGCACGGCCCGCTGCTGCTGCTGTGCGACCCGGCGGCCGAGCAGGCGTTCCTCGCCGCGCTGCGCGGCGGGGTCGGCGCGCTGTCGGTGCCCGGCGAGTCGGTGGAGTTCGCGACGCCCTCGGGCAACGGCCGCGGCCGGGTCGGCAGCGGCTGGACGACGGTCGCGACCTTCGGCGCCGCGTCGATCCCCGCCGCGCGGCTGCGCGTCGAGCTGCTGCCCCGCCTCGAGGCCGACGGATGGACCGTCGTCGACGAGACCGAGCCGGCGGTGTCGGTGCTCGAGCCCGACGGGCTGTCGGTCGGGCTCGACGCGGCCGGCCGCGGCGACGGCGCGATCGCCGGGCTCGGCTGGTTCGAGCTGCAGTCGGGCATCCGCGTGGGCGAGCGCCGGATCGACCTCGCGCCCCTGATCGCGCAGGCGATCGCCGCCGGCGGCTGGGACGCGTGGGCGCAGGGCCGCGCGCCGCGCGGCACGCTGTGGCTGCGGCTGTCGGCCGACGAGGTGCTGCGCGTCGACGCCGCGCGGATCGAGCCGCTGATGCGGGTCGTCGTCGACTGGGCCGAGCCCGGCTCGACCGATCCGCAGGCGCCGGCGCTGCGCGTGGACGCGGTGGCGGCCGCGGCGATCGCCGCCGGCGTGCCGGGCGTCGAGGCGCCGTCGTCGATCGCGGCGCTGCGCCGGCTCGGCGAGTCCTTCGACGGCGTGCCGGCGGTCGAGCCGCCGCCCTCGTTCGGCGCGACGCTGCGGCCGTACCAGCGCGAGGGCCTCGCGTGGCTGCGCTTCGTCGCCGACAGCGGCACCGGCGGCGTGCTCGCCGACGACATGGGGCTCGGCAAGACCGTGCAGGTGCTCGCGCACCTCGAGTCCGAGCGCGCGGCCGGACGGCTCGACCGCCCGGTGCTCGTCGTCGCGCCGACCTCGGTGGTCTTCAACTGGCGCGAGGAGGTGCGGCGGCACGCGCCGGCGCTGCGCGTTCTGACGCTCACCGGCGCCGACCGCGCGGCGCGCTTCGACGACATCGACGCGCACGACATCGTGCTCACCAGCTACGCGCTGCTGCCGCGCGACCGCGCCGCGCTCGCCGAGCGGGACTGGCACGCGGTCGTCGCCGACGAGGCGCACGTCGTCAAGAACCCGCGCACCCGCGCCGCCGCGGCGATCCACGCGCTGCGCGCGCGTCACCGGATCGCGCTGACCGGCACCCCGCTCGAGAACCACCTCGGCGAGCTGTGGTCGGTCATGCAGTTCGCGGTGCCCGGCCTGCTCGGGTCGGAGGAGTCGTTCCGCACCCGGTTCCGCGCGCCGATCGAGCGCCGGCCCGGCAGCGCCGAGGCCGTCGAGCGGCTGCGCGCGCTCGAGCGGCGGATCCGGCCGTTCCTGCTGCGGCGGACCAAGTCGGGCGTGCTCGCCGACCTGCCGCCGCGCACCGACGTCGTCCACCGCGTGGAGCTCGGCGCCGCGCAGCGCGACCTCTACGAGTCGATCCGCGTGGCGATGGACGAGCGCGTGCGCCGCGCGCTCGCCGACGCGGGGCTCGAGCGCAGCCGCATCGTCGTGCTCGACGCGCTGCTGAAGATGCGCCAGGCGTGCTGCGACCCGTCGCTGCTCGCGCTGCCCGCCGCGCGCCGCGTGGCGGCCTCGGCCAAGCTCGAGGCGCTGCTCGAGCTGCTCGAGGTGCTCGTCGACGAGGGCCGGCGCGTGCTGGTGTTCTCGCAGTTCACGACGATGCTCGACCGCATCGAGGCCGCGGTCGACGCGAACGAGCGGCTCGCCGCGGTGCCGCGCAGCCGGCTCGACGGCGACACGCTCGACCGCCAGGGCGCGGTCGAGGCGTTCCAGCAGGGCGACGCGCAGCTCTTCCTGCTGTCGCTGAAGGCGGGCGGCGTGGGGCTCAACCTGACGGCCGCCGACACCGTGATCCACTACGACCCGTGGTGGAACCCGGCGGTCGAGTCGCAGGCGACCGACCGCGCGCACCGCATCGGGCAGGACAAGCCGGTGTTCGTCTACAAGCTGATCGCCGCCGACACGATCGAGGAGCGGATCCTCGACCTGCAGGCGCGCAAGGCCGGGCTGTCGGAGGCGGTGCTGGCCGGCGGCCTCGCCGGCGGCGAGCTCGGTCGCGATGACCTGCTCGCGCTGTTCGAGCCGCTCTGATCGGGCGCCGTCCACCGGCGGCGACGGCCGCCCCGCCCCGCGGTCCCCGAGGGATGCGCCTCTCGCCCCGCGGCGGCGCGCCCCTCACTCGAACCCGGCGAACCTCGCGAACCCGCGCGCCGGCTCGCGCTCCGTCTGCAGCGTGTTGACCCGCGCCGAGGTGTCCGCCCAGCCGAGCGACATCCCGCACACCAGCATCTCGCCGTCGGGGATGCCGACGACCTCGGCGACGATCCGGTGGAACTCGAGGAACGCCGCCTGCGGGCAGGTGTCGAGGCCGCGCGCGCGGGCCGCGATCATCACGTTCTGCACGAACATGCCGTAGTCGAGCCAGCTGCCCTGCTCGAGGATCCGGTCGATCGTGAACATCAGCCCGACCGGCGCGTCGAAGAACGCGTAGTTGCGGCCGTGCTGGCGGTGCGTCTTCTCGAAGTCGCCCTTGCCGATGCCGAGCAGCCCGTACATGTCCCAGCCGATCTTGCGGCGCCGGTCGACGTAGGGCGAGGTCCACTTCTCCGGGTAGTACGCGTACTCGCGCGTGTGGCGCTTCGCCTCCTCGGGATCGTCGAACGCGGCGAGGATGCGGCGGGTGAGCTCGGCGCGCGGCGCGCCGGCGATCACGTGGACCTTCCACGGCTGGATGTTGGTGCCCGACGGCGCCCGGGCCGCGACGTCGAGGATCTCCTCGACGGTCTCGCGCGGCACCGGCTTCGGCAGGAACGCGCGGATCGACTGGCGCGTGCGGATCGCCTCGTCGGCGTCGCGGCAGGGCTGGTGACGGGTCGCGGGATCGAAGGGCAGCGGAGACATGGCGGGACGCGGATGGAGGTCGGAGTCGCGCATCGTACCGTCGCGCGGCCCGGCCCGCCTACGTCCGGCCCAGCCCCAGCCGCGGCAGCGCGTCCTCGAGCGTGGGCACGAGCTCGAGCGCGGCGACGTCGCGCTCGGCGGCCAGCCCGTCGGCGACGAAGGCGCGCAGCGCCCCGGCGAGCGCGTCGAAGTAGCCGCGGTCGCTGACCGCGACGATCGGCCGGTCGTGCACGCCGAGCTGGCGCAGCGTCAGCACCTCGAACAGCTCGTCGAGCGTGCCGAGCCCGCCGGGCAGCGTCAGGAACGCGTCGGAGAGCTCGATCATCCGCTGCTTGCGCACCTGCATGTCGGGCACGACCTCGAGCCGCGTGAGGCCCCGGTGGCCGACCTCGCGCGCCATCAGCAGCGCGGGGATCACGCCCACGACCTCGCCGCCCTCGGCGAGCGCCGCGTCGGCGAGCGCGCCCATCATGCCGACGCTGCCGCCGCCGTAGACCACCGTCGCGCCGCTCGCGGCGAGCAGCGCGCCCGCGCGGCGCGCGAGGCCGAGGAAGCGCGGGTCGCCGCCGGGGCGCGCGCCGCAGAACACGCAGACCGCCGGCGGGCGGTCGGACGCCGGCGCGGCGGCGCTCATCGGTCGGCCTCCGCCGGCGCGGCGAACTCGGCCTTCGGCTCGCGCGCGAGCAGCGCGGCCACCGCGTCGCGCGGCGCGCGGCCCTCGAACAGCACCGCCGCGACCGCCTGCGTGATCGGCATGTCGACGCCGAGCGCCGCGGCGCTGTCGCGCACCGCGCGGCAGCAGGCGACGCCCTCGGCGACGTGGCCGAGCGCCGCGAGGATCGCGTCGAGCGGCTCGCCGCGCGCGAGCGCGAGGCCGACCCGGCGGTTGCGCGACAGGTCGCCGGTGCAGGTCAGCACCAGGTCGCCGATGCCGGCCAGCCCGGTGAAGGTCTCGGGACGCGCGCCGAGCGCGGCGCCGTAGCGGGCGATCTCGGCCAGGCCGCGCGTCAGCAGCGCGGCGCGCGCGTTGAGCCCGAGCCCGAGGCCGTCGGAGATGCCGGTGGCGATCGCCATCACGTTCTTCAGCGCGCCCGCGACCTCGACGCCGACCACGTCGGTGCTGCGGTAGATCCGCGCGGCGCCGTGGTGGAACGCGTCGACCGCGGCCTGCGCGACCTCGCCGCGCGCCGACGCGACGGTCAGCGCGACCGGCAGCCCGGCGGCGACCTCCTCGGCGAAGCTCGGCCCGGACAGCGCGCCGGCGGCGCGCGCCGCCGGCCACGCCTCGCCGATGACCCGGTGAGGCGGCAGCGCGGTGCCGGCCTCGAGCCCCTTGCACAGCCACAGCACCGGCGCCTCGCCGGCGCCGAGCCCGGCGAGCGCGCCGGCCACCGGACGCAGCCCCGACACCGAGACGGCGAGCACGAGGAGGTCCGCGCCGCGGACCGCGTCGTCGAGCGCGGCGGTCGCCGACACCGAGGCGCCGAGCGCCACGCCCGGCAGGTAGCGCGGGTTCTCGCGGCGGGCGGCGATCGCGTCGGCGAGCGCGGCGTCGCGCGCCCACAGCACGACCTCGTGGCGCGCGGCGGCGTGCCGCGCGAGCGCGGTGCCCCAGGCGCCCGCGCCGATCACCGCGATCCGCACCGCGCGCTCCGTCGGGCGCGGCGCCGGGCCGCGGTCACTGCCAGCCCCAGACGTCCGCGAGCCGGACCCAGCCGGCCGTGCCGTCGCGGTGCCGCACCCGCAGCCAGCCGGGGGCGGCCGGGTCGGTCGGCGGCTCGGCGAGGTCGAGCAGCACGCCGCGGTCGGCCTGCAGCGCGGCGGACGCGGCGTCCTGCGGCTGCGTGCGGACCGCGACGAGCGCGGTGGTGACCACCGAGCGGCGCTCGCCGAGGTCGGTGCGCTCGACCCAGAGGACGTCGCCCGCGACGTCGCGGACCTTGACCCACTGGCCGAGCGTGGAGACCACCTCGACCGGCATGCCGCGCGGCGCCGCGAAGAGCCTGCGCGCCTGCCGCGACGGGGCGTCGTACATCGCGGACGGCTGCGCGATCGAGCGGAACTCGGCGGCGCGGGCCGGGGACGGCGCGATCCAGCCGGCGACGGCCGTCGCCGCGGCGAGCGCGAGGACCGGGAGACGGCGGCTCACGCGGCGCCCCGTCAGTTGGCGCCCGGGACGATGATCCGCGGGCCGCCCTGTTCCTGCTGCTGCGCCTGCTGCATCTTCTGCTGGTACAGCGCCTCGAAGTTGATCTCGGCGAGGTGGATCGGCGGGAAGCCCGCGCGCGAGACCACGTCGGCGATGTTCGCGCGCAGGTACGGGTAGATGACGTTCGGGCAGACGACGTTGATCACGATCGGCATCTGCTCGCCCGGGATGTTCCGGATGTCGAAGATGCCGGCCTGCTTCGCCTCGACGAGGAAGACCGTCTTGTCGCCGCCGATCTTGGTGGTGACGGTCGCGGTGACCGTGACCTCGTGGATCGACTCGGTCAGCGGCTCGTGGGCGGTGTCGAGCGCGATCTCGACCGCCGGGGCCTGCTGCTCGAGGAAGATCCGCGGCGCGCCGGGGATCTCCAGCGACAGGTCCTTCAGGTACATGCGCTGGATCTGGAACACCGGCTGCTGGGCGTCGCTCATGGGAACGGTTCCTGGTGGGGTGGGGTGGAGGCGCTCAGGCCCGCTGCAGCAGCGGCGCGAGGCCGCCGGCGCGGTCGAGCGCGTAGAGGTCGTCGCAGCCGCCGACGTGGGTGTCGCCCACGTAGATCTGCGGCACGGTGCGCCGGCCGGTGCGGGCCATCATCGCGTCGCGCTGCGCCGGATCCTCGTCGATGCGGATCTTCTCGATGTCGGCGACGCCGCGCTGGCGCAGCAGCTGCTCGGCCCGGACGCAGTAGGGGCACACGGCGGTGCAGTACATCGTGACCTTGGCGCTCATCGGGGCTCCTCGTGGATCAGGACTTCTTGACGACCGGCAGGCCCGCCTGGCGCCAGCCGGGCACGCCGCCGTCGAGGCGGAACACGTCGGCGCGGCCGGCCTTGCGCAGCGCGGCCGCCGCGCGCGCCGAGCGCGAGCCGCCCTCGCAGACGACGACCACCGGCTTGCCGGCGGGCAGCTCGCCGACCCGGCCGTCGAGCTCGGCGGCGGGGATGTTGCGGCTGCCGGCCACGTGGCCCGACGCCCAGTCCTTGGCGTCGCGCACGTCGAGCACCACGGCGCCGTCGTTGATCAGCCGCGTCGCCTGCAGCGTGTTGACGGTCGCGCCGGCCATCCCGCGGTTGACCAGCGGCCACAGCAGCATGCCGCCCGACACGAAGGCGACGACGATCAGGAAGATGTTCTCGGTCAGGAACTTCACGGTGCGGCCCGGAAGAGGAAGCCCGAAATTATAGAATAGAGCCGACTCCCCACCCCCATTCCCGCCATGCCCCACACCCTCGTGCTGATGCGCCACGGCGAAAGCCAGTGGAACCTCGAGAACCGCTTCACCGGCTGGACCGACGTCGACCTCACCCCGAACGGCGTGCTCGAGGCGCGCCGGGCGGGCCGGCTGCTGAGGGAGGAAGGCCTGAGCTTCGACCTCTGCTACACGTCCGTGCTCAAGCGCGCGATCCGCACGCTGTGGACCGTGCTCGACGAGATGGATGCGATGTGGCTGCCCACCGTCCACAGCTGGCGGCTCAACGAGCGGCACTACGGCGCGCTGCAGGGGCTGAACAAGGCGGAGACCGCGGCGCGCTTCGGCGACGAGCAGGTGCTCGTCTGGCGGCGCGCCTACGCGATCGCGCCGGATCCGCTGCCGCAGGGCGATCCGCGCGAGGCGCAGGGCGATCCGCGCTACGCGCGGCTGCGCCCCGAGGACATCCCGCGCACCGAGTGCCTGAAGGACACCGTCGCCCGCGTGGTGCCGTTCTGGAACGAGTCGATCGCCCCGTCGATCCGGCACGGGCGCAAGGTGATCGTCGCGGCCCACGGCAACTCGCTGCGCGCGCTGATCAAGCACCTCGACGGCGTCTCGGACGACGACATCGTCCACATGAACATCCCGACCGCCCGGCCGCTGGTCTACGAGCTCGACGACGACCTGCGCCCGATCTCGCACCGCTACCTCGGCGATCAGGCCGAGATCGAGGCCGCGATGGCCGCGGTGGCGGCGCAGGGCCGGTCGAAGGCCTGACTCCCCGCCCGGCCGCGCCGGCGACGCCGGCCGCGGCCGCGCCGCGTCCGCCGATCGGCGCTCCCCGCGTTTTCCACACGGGCGGACTCGGCCGACTTTCATCCCCCGGGCGCCCGCGTATACTGGATTTCGGAAAGGTGGCCCCCCGGTCCGGCGCCCGCATCCGCGCCGGCGGTCCTGCCATGTCGACCCCTCGATGAAGACCAAGCTCAAGCCCCTCGCCCTCGTCACCGCCGGCGCGGTCGCGGGGGTGCTCGTCAGCCTCGGCATCACCGCGGTCGCGCAGCGCGACGTGCGCAGCTCGCTGCCGCTGGAGGACCTGCGGCAGTTCAGCGACGTGTTCGGCGCGATCAAGGCCTTCTACGTCGAGCCCGTCGAGGACCGCAAGCTGATCCAGGAAGCGATCAGCGGCATGGTCACCGGCCTCGACCCGCACTCCGCGTTCCTCGACGCCGAGGCGTTCAAGGAGCTGCAGGTCGGCACCCAGGGCGAGTTCGGCGGCCTCGGCATCGAGGTCGGCACCGAGGACGGCTTCGTCAAGGTGGTCTCCCCGATCGAGGACACCCCCGCCTACCGTGCGGGCGTCAAGGCCGGCGACCTGATCGTCAAGATCGACGACAAGCCGACCAAGGGCATGCCGCTCAACGACGCGGTCAAGCTGATGCGGGGCAAGCCGAAGAGCCCGGTCACGCTCACGCTGAGCCGCAAGGGCGAGACCCGGCCGATCGTGGTCCAGCTGGTGCGCGACGTGATCCGCGTGCAGTCGGTCCGCTCGAAGGTCATCGAGCCGGGCTACGGCTACGTCCGGCTGACCCAGTTCCAGGAGATGACGGTCGACAACCTCGTCCGCCACCTCGGCACGCTCGACAAGCAGGGCCCGCTCAAGGGCCTGGTGCTCGACCTGCGCAACGACCCGGGCGGCCTGCTTCACGGCGCGGTCGGCGTGTCGGCCGCGTTCCTGCCGGCCAAGACGCTGGTCGTCTCGACCGACGGCCGCACCGAGGACGCCAAGCGCAAGTACATCGCCGCGCCCGAGGACTACATGCGCGGCAGCCGCGAGGACCTGCTGTCGAAGCTGCCGGCCTGGGTGAAGTCGGTGCCGATGGTCGTGCTGGTCAACGCCGGCTCGGCGTCGGCCTCCGAGATCGTCGCCGGCGCGCTGCAGGACCACAAGCGCGCGGTCGTCATCGGCACCCAGACCTTCGGGAAGGGGTCGGTCCAGTCGATCCTGCCGCTGGCCAACAACACCGCGATCAAGCTGACCACCGCGCGCTACTACACGCCGGCGGGCCGCTCGATCCAGGCCAAGGGCATCACGCCGGACTTCCTCGTCGAGGAGACCCCGGACGGCGACGTCGCGCAGTTCCGCATCCGCGAGGCCGACCTGACCCGTCACCTGTCGAACGACCGCGACAAGGAGGATCGGCCGGCCGGCTCGGTGCCGCGCCCGACCGACCCGAAGGTCGAGGACAAGCTGCGCGACCGCAAGCCGATCGAGTTCGGCTCGGCCGAGGACCATCAGCTGCAGCAGGCGATCAACCACCTGAAGGGCCAGCCGGTCCAGGTCGTCAAGAAGGATTCGGTGGCGGTCGCGCCGGCCGAGTCGCGCGACGGCAAGGGCCCGGCCCGCTGACGCGCCCGCGCCCCGGCGCCCGACGGGCCGGCCTCGCGCCGGCCCGTTTCCTTTCCGGGGTCCCGGTGGTGCGCCGGCGCGGGGCCGCGGCGCAGTAGACTGCGCCGGCCCGCCCCGCCCGTCCCGCCATGAACGACCAGCAGCTGCTCCGCTACAGCCGCCACATCCTGCTCGACGAGATCGGCGTCGAGGCGCAGTCGCGCCTGCTCGGCTCGACCGCGCTCGTCGTCGGCGCGGGCGGGCTCGGCTCGCCGGCGGCGCTGTACCTCGCCTCGGCGGGCGTCGGGCGGATCCTGCTCGCCGACGACGACGCGGTCGACCTGACGAACCTGCAGCGCCAGGTGCTGCACCGCGACGACCGCGTCGGGATGCCGAAGGCCGAGTCCGGGCGACGCACGATGCTCGAGCTCAACCCGGACATCGAGGTCGAGCCGATCGTCGCGCGGCTCGACGGCGACGCGCTGCGCGGCGCGGTCGCCCGCGCCGACGTCGTGCTCGACTGCTGCGACAACTTCGCGACGCGCCACGCGGTCAACCGCGCGTGCGTCGAGGCCGGCGTGCCCCTGGTGTCGGGCGCGGCGATCCGCTTCGACGGCCAGCTCGCGGTGTTCGACGCGCGGCGCGCCGACTCGCCGTGCTACCACTGCCTGTTCCCCGAGGGCCAGGACCTGGAGGAGGTGCGCTGCGCGACGATGGGCGTCTTCGCGCCGCTCACCGGGATCGTCGGCACGATGCAGGCGGCCGAGGCGCTGAAGCTCGCCGGCGGCTTCGGCACGCCGATGGCGGGCCGGCTGCTGCTGCTCGACGCGCGGACGATGGACGTCACGACGCTGAAGGTGCCGCGCGATCCGGGCTGCCCGGTGTGCGGGCACCGGCCGCCGCCGGCGGGCTGAGCGCGCCGCCGTGACGCCGGGCGCGGGGCCGGCCCCTCAGGCGACCAGCAGCGACACCTGGCGCTCGAGCCCCTCGGCCGGCGCGCGCCGGAAGCCGCTCTTCGCGTAGCGCAGCCAGCGGCCCATCACGTACGACACGACGAGGCTCGCGCGCGCCGACGGATCGTCGTCCGGAGGCAGCCGGCCCTGCTCGATCGCGTTGCGCGCGCACTGGCGCAGCGAGGCCTCGATCCGGTCGACCAGCTGGTTGATCCGCGCCTGCAGCCGATCGTCCTCGTTGACCAGCGCGTCGCCGACCAGCACCCGCGTCATGCCGGGATTCCTCTCGGCGAAGCCGAGCAGCATCGCGACGATCCGGCGCAGCTGCGCGAGCGCGTCCGGCTCCTCGGCGACGATCCGGTTGATCAGGCCGAACAGGCTCTGCTCGATGAACTCGATCAGGCCCTCGAACATCTGCGCCTTGCTCGCGAAGTGGCGGTACAGCGCCGCCTCGGACACCTGCAGCCGGGCGGCGAGCGCGGCGGTCGTCACCCGGTCGCCGCGCGGCGCCTCGAGCATCGCGGCGAGCGCCTGCAGGATCTGCAGCCGGCGCTCGCCGGGCTTCGGACGGGGCCGGCCGCGAGCGGCGACGGAGGGGTCGGAAGTCTCGGCCGTTGCGGGCTCAGGGTGCATGGACGGGGCGTGCGAGCGGAGTACGCGCTAACTGTACGACCGTCCGCACGTGCACGTCCATGCCCCGCTGCCCCCGCCGCGGCCGCTGCCAGGCCGGCCGGCGGCCCCAGGCGAAGCCGCTGACGAACACCGTCCGCAGCCCGCAGTGGCGGGCGGCGCGCAGGTTCTCCACGCTGTCCTCGACCAGCGCGCACTCGCCCGCCGACAGCCGGAGCCGCGCGAGCAGCCGGCGCAGCATCGGCCGCGACGGCTTCGGACGCAGCCGGCCGGCGAAGCGCATCTGCTCGATCGCGACCAGCCCGTCGAGCAGCGGCGCGATGCCGAGCGCCTCGAGCACCTCGCCCGCGTAGGCGGCCGGCGCGTTGGTGACGACGATCTTGCGCCCGGGCAGCCGGCGCAGCAGGTGCGCGAGCCGCGGATCGCGGCGCACCAGCGCGTCGAGGTCGGGGAAGCGGTGCGTGTCGCGCAGGAATTCATGCGGGTCGACGCCGTGGTGGCGGACCATGCCGAGCAGCGTCGCGCCGTAGCGGCGCCAGTACTCGAGCCGCAGCGCGCTCGCGGCCTCGCGCTCGAGCCCGGCGGTGCGCATCACGAACTCGGTCATCGCCGCGTCGATCCGCGGCAGGATCGCGCGCAGCGCGTCGTGCAGCGTGTTGTCGAGGTCGAGCAGCCAGACCGTGCGCCGCGGCGCGCCGGGACCGCGCGCCGGGCGCGGCGGGGGCGCGGTCGCGCGACGCCGCAGCGTCGCGCTCAATGGCTGCGGATCATCGTGCCGACGCCCTGGTCGGTCATGATCTCGAGCAGCAGCGCGTGGTCGACGCGACCGTCGATCACGTGGACCGAGTTGACCCCGCCGCGGGCGGCGTCGAGCGCGGAGGAGATCTTCGGCAGCATGCCGCCCGAGATCGTGCCGTCGGCGAACAGCTCGTCGATCTGCCGCGCGGTCAGCCCGGTCAGCAGGTTGCCGTTCTGGTCGAGCACGCCGACGGTGTTCGTCATCATGATCAGCTTCTCGGCCTTCAGCACCTCGGCGACCTTGCCGGCGACCACGTCCGCATTGATGTTGTAGGTCTCGCCCGCCTGGCCCGAGCCGATCGGCGCGATCACCGGGATGAAGCCGTTGCCGGCGAGCGTCTGGATGATCGACGGATCGATCTTCTCGATCTCGCCCACCTGCCCGATGTCGATGCGCACGCCGGGCGTCTCCCGGCTCTCGATCATCAGCTTGCGCGCGCGCACCAGGCCCGCGTCCTGGCCGGTCAGGCCGACCGCCTTGCCGCCGGCCTGGTTGATCAGCTCGACGATCTCCTTGTTGACCTGGCCGGCGAGGACCATCTCGACGATGTCCATCGTCTCCTCGTCGGTCACGCGCATGCCCTGCACGAACTCGCCCTTCTTGCCGACCTTGGCGAGCAGCTGCTCGATCTGCGGCCCGCCGCCGTGCACCACCACCGGGTTCAGCCCGACGAGCTTGAGCAGCACCACGTCGTGCGCGAAGCTCTTCTTCAGCTTGTCGTCGGTCATCGCGTTGCCGCCGTACTTCACGACGATCGTGCGGCCGTGGAAGCGACGGATGTAGGGCAGCGCCTCGGCGAGGACCTCGGCTTTGACGGTCGGCGACAGCGCGGCGCTCATGATGGCTGCTCTAAGATCGGAGGAATGGCCGCGATTCTAACCGACCCCTCCCCCGCGGGCGCCGACCGCTGCGCCGGCTGCGGCGCCCCGTTCGACTGCGGCATCGACCGCCCCGAGGGCTGCTGGTGCGCGCGCCTGCCGGCGCTCGCCGCGCCGCCCGCGCCGGGCGCCGGCTGCCTGTGCGAGACCTGCCTCGCGACCGCGATCGAGCGCGAGCGCGTGCGCGACGCGCTCGGCATCGCGGCGATCGCGCCGCTCGACGATCCGGCGCTCGAGGCGCGCACGGCCGCCGCGTGGGCCGCGAAGACGATGCCCGCCGGCGCGCTCGGCGGGCTGCAGGCGCTCGGCACGCGGCTCGCGCGGATCGCCGGACGCGTCGACCCGCGCGTCGAGCGCGGCGCGGTGGTGGTGTTCGCCGCCGACCACGGGCTCGCCGCCGAGGGCGTGTCGGCGTACCCGAGCGAGGTCACCGCGCAGATGGTGCGCAACTTCGGCGAGGGCGGCGCCGCGATCTCGGTGCTGTGCCGCGCCAACGGGCTGGAGCTCGTCGTGGTCGACGCGGGCGCGCGGGTGCCGCAGCCCGCGGGCTTCGCGCCGGCCGGCGCGCGCTTCGTCGACGCGCGGATCGCCGCCGGCACCGCGAGCCCGCTGTCGGGCGCGCCCGCGATGAGCGACGCGCAGGCGCTCGAGGCGATGCGCCGCGGCGCGGCGATCGTGCGCGGCGTCGACGCCGACGCGATCGGTCTCGGCGAGATGGGCATCGGCAACAGCTCGTCGGCGGCGCTGCTCGCCGCGCGGCTCGCGCCCGCGCCGATCGAGGCCTGCGTCGGTCGCGGCACCGGGCTCGACGACGCGCGGCTCGCGCACAAGCGCGCGGTGCTCGCGCGCTGCCTCGACGCGCATCCGCGCGCGCGCACGCCGCTCGCCGCGCTCGCGGCCTTCGGCGGCTTCGAGATCGCGATGATGGCCGGCGCGGTGCTCGCGTGCGCCGCCGATCGCCGCCCGGTCGTGATCGACGGCTTCATCGGCGGCGCCGCGGCGCTCGTCGCCGCGCGCCTCGAGCCGGCGGCCGCCGGACGCTGCGTGTTCGCGCACCGCTCGGCCGAGCTCGGGCACGCGCCGGTGCTGCGCGCGCTCGACGCCGAGCCGCTGCTCGATCTCGGGATGCGGCTCGGCGAGGGCAGCGGCGCGGCGCTCGCGATGCCGATGCTGCGCGCGGCGGCGCGCCTGCTCGCCGAGATGGCGACCTTCGAGTCGGCGGGCGTCGTCGGCCGCACGGCGGACGGTCCGCCGGCCTGATCCGCGCGGCCCGATCCGTGCGGCTTGATCCGTGCGGCCGGATCCGTACGGCTCGATCCTCGCGGCCCGATCCGCGCGGCCTGATCCATGCGGCCCGATCCTCCGCGGCCGATCCGTGCGGCCCGATTCGTACGGCGGGCCCGAGGCGCCGGCGCCACGGCCCGAACCGCCGGGCTTGGTACCATCCGGCATCCGCCCGTCGCCTCCCTCGCGCGCCGCCGGTCCTCCCGATGGCCGAACAGCTCCGCCTCTTCCTCGTCGCGCTCCAGTTCTACACGCGCATCCCGGTCACCGGCCGGGTCGCCCGGTGGATGGGCTGGGAGCCGGGCTGGCTCGGCCGCGCCACGCGCTACTTCCCGCTCGCCGGCATGGTGGTCGCGCTCGGCCAGGCGCTGGTCTACGCGGTCGCGAGCGTCGTGCTGCCGCATCCGGTCGCGCTGCTGCTCGCGCTCGCCGCGGGGCTGCTGCTGACCGGCGCGTTCCACGAGGACGGCTGGGCCGACTTCTGCGACGGCTTCGGCGGCGCGACCGACCGCGAGCGCACGCTCGAGATCATGCGCGACTCGCGGATCGGCGCGTACGGCGCGATCGGCACCGCGCTGATGCTGCTGCTGCGCTTCGAGACGCTCGCCCACATCGACACCGACTGGATCGCCGCCTCGCTGCTGTGCGCGGCCGGCTTCTCGCGCGGCTGCGCGGTGCTGGTGATGGCGAGCCTGCCGTACGCGCGGGACGAGGCCGACGCGAAGGCGAAGCCGGTCGCCGAGGGCGTCGGCGCGCTCGACGCGCTGGTGGCGCTCGGCCTCGCGGTCGCGCCGGTGCTGGTGCTGACCGCGTGGACCGGCGACGCCTCGCCGGGCCTGCTCGGCCTGTCGTTCGCGCTGATCGCGACCGCCGCGGTGCGCCGGCTGATGCGCCGCCGCCTCGGCGGCTACACCGGCGACTGCCTGGGCGCGGTCCAGCAGGTGGCCGAGGCGGCGTTCCTGCTCGGGCTGCTGGTCGTGCTCGGCGCGGGCATGGAGATCGACGAGCCCGAGGAGGACGGCGACTCGTGAGCGCCGCCGCGCCCGCCCGGCTGCTGCTGGTCCGGCACCCTCGGCCCGCCGTGCCCGTCGGCTGGTGCTACGGCGCCACCGACGTGCCGATCGACGACGCCCACCTCGACGAGCTGCTCGAGACGCTGCCGCCGCGCCTGCCGCGCCACGCCCTGCTCTACAGCAGCCCGCTGTCGCGCTGCCTGCGGCTCGCCCGCGGGCTCGAGGCGCGCGGCTTCGGCCCGGCGACCGTCGACGCGCGGCTGCGCGAGATGGACTTCGGGCGCTGGGAGGGACGGACCTGGTCGGAGGTGCCGCGCGCCGAGATCGACGCCTGGCGCGACGACCTCGAGCGCCGGGCGCCGCCCGGAGGCGAGCCGCTCGCCGCGCTCGCCGCGCGCGCCCGGGCGTTCCTCGACGCGCTGCCCGCCGAGCGCGACGCGATCGTCGTCACGCACGCCGGCGTCGTCCGGACGCTGGTGCGCGCGGTGCGGGGCCTGCCGCTGTCGGAGTTCGGCGCGCTGCGGATCGACTACGGGCAGGTCGTCGCGCTCGAGCGCGCCGGCGCCGGCTGGCGCGTGCCGGACTGAGGCGTCCGGCCGGCCGCGGCGCGTCGGGCGCGGCGATCGGGAACGAAGCTTGCCGGGCGCCCCGGCATGCCTGCCACCGACGATCCGTGGGATGTCGTCATCGCCGGGGCCGGTCCAGCCGGACTCAGCGCCGCGCTCGTGCTCGGCCGCTGCCGCCGGCGGGTGCTGCTGTGCGACGCCGGCACGCCGCGCAACCACGCCACCGGCGCGATGCACGGCTACCTCGGCCACGACGGCATCCCCCCGCCCGCCTTCCGCGAGCTCGCGCACGAGGAGCTCGCCCGCTACGAGACCGTCCGCTTCCTGCGCGAGCGCGTCGAGGACGCCGAGGCGATCTCGCCCGACCGCTTCCGCGTCGTGCTCTCGGGCGGCGAGACCGCCGTCGCCCGCAAGCTGCTGCTCGCCACCGGCGTGGTCGACGAGGTGCCCGACATCCCCGGCTTCGCCGAGCTGTGGGGCAGCACCGTGCACAGCTGCCCGTACTGCGACGGCTGGGAGCTGCGCGACGCACCGCTCGCCGCGTACGGGCGCCGGCGCCGCGGGCTCGAGATCGCGCGGGCGCTGACCGCCTGGAGCCGGGACCTCGTGCTGTGCACCGACGGGCCGTCCGGCCTGTCGCGCGAGGAGCGCGCCGATCTCGCCGCCAACGGTATCGAGGTCGTCGAGACCCGGGTCGAGCGGCTCGAGGGTCGCGACCGCCGGCTCGAGGCGGTGGTCTTCGCCGACGGCCGCCGGCTGCCGCGGCGCGCGCTCTTCTTCGACACGCCGTCGTGGCCGCAGTCGACGCTCGCGGCGCGGCTCGGCTGCGCGCCGAACGCGCGCGGCGGCGTGCGCGCGGGCCGGCTCGAGTCGACGACCGTGCCCGGCGTCTACGTCGCCGGCAACATCCTGCGCGACGTGCAGCTCGCGATCGTCGCGGCCGCCGAGGGCTGCAAGGCCGCCTTCGGCATCAACCGCTCGCTGACCCGCGAGGAGTTCGTGCGCCGCGGCCGGGGGGTCTCGCCGGTCGAGCATCCGCCGGTGTCCGAGCCCGAGTCGCCCGCCCCCGAGGCCGACGCGACGCCGCGCGCGATCGTGCCGGCCGAGCTGCCGACGGTGTCGGTCCCCGAGCGGCTGCCGGCCCCGCAGGCGCGCCCGGCCGGCGACGAGGGCGTCGTGCTGGTGCCGCCCGAGCCCGCCGACGGGACCGACGCCCCGCCGCCGGACGACCCGCCCATCCGTTCCTGAGGAGTCCATCCACCCATGCCCGAAGCGCTCGTCGAACTGGCCGCGCAGGTCGCCAAGGCCGTCGCGTACTACCTGCTGCTCGTCTCGCTGATGCGGATGGCCGGCAAGCGCCTCGCCGGCCAGACGACGACCTTCGACCTGATCGTGCTGATCTCGCTCGGGGTGGTGCTGCAGACCACGACGCTGCAGGAGGGTACGCTGAACGCGTTCGTCTTCGTCGCGACGGTGTTCGCGACCCACCGCGGGCTCGCGACGCTGTGCGCGCGCAACCGCTGGGTCCGCCACCTGGTGCGGGGCAAGCCTCGCGTGCTGGTGCGCAACGGCAAGGTGCTCGACCTCGCGCTCGACCGCGAGAACATCAGCGTCGAGGAGCTGCTCGCCGGGCTGCGCAAGCTCGGGCACGACCGGATCGACGCGGTCCGGCTCGCGGTGCTCGAGGAGACCGGGCACATCTCGGCGGTCGCGTACGACGATCCCGCGCACGTGGAGTCGCGGGGCGTGGTCGACCGGCGCGACGTGTAGCGCGACGCGTCGCCCGCCGCGCCCGGGGCCCGGCCGCCTGCCGCCCCGCTCGTCGCCGCCCCCGCTCGCCGTCGCCGCCCGCCGCCGGCCGCCGCCGCCCGACGCTGCCCGACGACGACGCCGCCCGACGCCGTCGTCCGACGCGCGCCACCCGACCCTCGCCGGCGGCGTGCCCTCAGA
>DASPJX010000218.1:0-3480 GCA_035628395.1 Burkholderiaceae bacterium
GCGAGGTCGACATCCTGTCGCGCAACACCACCTGGACCGCGTCGCGCGAGCAGGCGATGGGCGCGCTCTTCGCCGGCACGATCTTCTACGACGGCCAGGGCTTCATGGTGAAGAAGTCGGCCAACATCAAGCGCGCCGCCCAGCTCAAGGGCGCGACCGTCTGCGTGCAGCCCGGGACCACGACCGAGCTGAATCTGACCGACTACTCGCGCAGCAAGCAGATGAACTTCAAGCCGGTCGTGATCTCCGACCTGAACCAGCTCGAGCAGGCGTTCTTCGCCGGCCGCTGCGACGCGTACACCACCGACATCTCGGGCCTGGCCGCGACCCGCCGCAAGGCCACGAACCCCGACGACTACGTGGTGCTGCCCGACGCGATCTCGAAGGAGCCCCTGGGCCCGATGATCCGCCGCGGCGACTGGGACTTCTTCAACATCGTCCGCTGGACGCTGTTCGGCCTGATCGAGGCCGAGGAGTACGGCATCACCCAGGCGGCCGTCGACAAGCTGAAGGCCGAGAGCAAGGAGCCGCCGGTGCAGCGCCTGCTCGGCACGACCGGCGACATCGGCAAGGGCATGGGCTTCGACAACGAGTGGCTCGCCCGCGCGATCAAGGCGGTCGGCAACTACGGCGAGATGTACCAGCGCAACATCGGCCCGCTCGGCCTCGAGCGCGGCCAGAACGCGCTGTGGAAGGACGACGGCCTGATGTACGCACCTCCGATCCGGTGATCGGACGGGGCGCCGCGGCCGCGCGGCGCCCCGCTCTCCGCCGGACGCGAGCCCGCTCGCCGGCGGCCGACCTTCCCGAGGCTTCCCGCATGTTCCGAAGCGAGCGCGTCCGCAACGTCCTCTACCAGGTGCTGCTGCTCGCCGCCGTCGTCGGCGTCGGCTGGTACCTGGTCTCCAACACCGTCCACAACCTCGAGGCCCGCAACATCCAGTCGGGCTTCGGCTTCCTCGGCCGCGAGGCCGGCTTCGAGATCGCCGAGAAGCACGTCTTCGGCTACGAGCCCTCCGATTCGTACTCGCGCGCGCTGCTGATCGGCATCGTCAACACGCTGATCGTCGCCGCGATCGGCGTCGTCGTGGCCACGGTGCTCGGCACGCTGATCGGCATCGCCCGGCTGTCGAGCAACTGGCTGCTGGCGAAGCTCGCCTCGGCGTACGTCGAGGTGATGCGCAACGTGCCGCTGCTGCTGCAGCTGTTCGTCTGGTACGGCCTGTTCACCGAGCTGCTGCCGCCGGTGCGCGAGGCGCTCGATCTGGGCGGCGTCGCGTTCGCGAGCCAGCGCGGCTTCCGGTTCGCGTGGCCCGCCGACCACCCCGCCTGGACCGCGGTCGCCTGGGCGATCCCGCTCGGCGTCGCCGCCGCGCTCGCGTGGCGCGCGCGGGCGCTCGCGGTGCAGCGCGCCACCGGCCGCCCGCCCCGGGTCGGGCTGCCGGCGCTGGGCCTCGTGCTCGGGGTGCCGGCGATCGCGTGGCTCGCGTTCGGCGCCCCCACCGAGATCGAGGTGCCCGAGCTGGCGGGCTTCGACTTCGAGGGCGGCGTCGTGCTGACCCCCGAGTTCACCGCGCTGATGATCGGGCTGTCGACCTACACCGCCGCGTTCATCGCCGAGGTCGTGCGCGCCGGCATCCTCGCGGTCGACCGCGGCCAGGGCGAGGCCGCGATGGCGCTCGGGCTCACGCCGGGCCAGCGGCTGCGCCTGGTCACGCTGCCGCAGGCGCTGCGCGTGATCATCCCGCCGATGACCAGCCAGTACCTGAACCTCACGAAGAACTCGTCGCTCGCGGTCGCGATCGGCTACCCGGACCTGGTGTCGGTCGCCAACACGACGATGAACCAGACCGGCCAGGCGATCGAGGCGATCGCGATCCTGATGGCGGTCTACCTGATCATCAGCCTCGCGATCTCGATGTTCATGAACTGGTACAACGACCGCGTCCGGCTGGTCGAACGCTAGGCGACACCGATGGCCCACGTCCCGTTGCCCGTCACCCCCGCCCCGCAGGCCGCGCCCCGCCCCGCCGGGCCGGGCGCGCTCGCCTGGATGCGGGCCAACCTGTTCTCCACGCCGGGCAACACCGCGATCACGGTGGCCGTGCTCGCGGTGCTCGCCTGGATCGTGCCGCCGGCGGTGAACTGGCTGTTCATCGACGCGGTCTGGGGCCCGAAGCCCGCGGCGGCCTGCGACGCGGTCCGCGGACAGGGCGCCTGCTGGGCCGTCGTCTGGGCCAAGCTGCGCTTCATGCTGTTCGGCGTCTATCCGTTCGACCAGCAGTGGCGCCCCGGGCTGGTGATCGTGATCCTGTGCGGCCTCCTCGTCGTCTCGGCGCTGCGCGCGTTCTGGCGCCCTGCGCTCGCCGGGATCTGGGCGGTGGGCATCGCGGCCACCTTCTGGCTGATGGGCGGCGGGCTCGGGCTCGCGCCGGTGCGCACCGAACAGTGGGGTGGCCTGCCGGTCACGCTGATCCTCGCGATCTTCGGCATCGCGTTCGCGTTCCCGCTCGGCATCCTGCTCGCGCTCGGACGCCGCTCGAGGCTGCCGATCGTGCGCTCGCTGTCGGTGGTCTACATCGAGGTGGTGCGCGGCGTGCCGCTGATCACCGTGCTGTTCATGGCGAGCGTGATGTTCGCGCTGCTGCTGCCCGAGGGCATGCGCGTCGACCAGCTGCTGCGCGCGCAGGTGGCGATCATCCTGTTCGTCGCGGCCTACCTCGCCGAGGCGGTGCGCGGCGGCCTGCAGGCGGTGCCCAAGGGCCAGTACGAGGCGGCCGAGGCGCTCGGCATGCCCTACTGGCGCTCGATGGGCCTCGTGATCCTGCCGCAGGCGCTGAAGATCTCGATCCCGCCGATCGTCAACAGCTTCATCTCGCTGTTCAAGGACACCTCGCTCGTCGTGATCATCGCGATCTTCGACTTCGCCTACGCGGTCAAGAAGGCGACCGAGACCGACATCTCCTGGAAGAAGTACTTCATCGAGGCGTTCCTGTTCTCGATCCTCGTCTACTGGATCTTCTGCTACGGCATGTCGAAGTACAGCCAGTGGCTCGAGAAGGACCTCGCACGCGGCCACCGCCGCTGAACCCGAAGGACCCGACGCATGAGCGCCGCTCCCCAGACCTCCTCGCCCGACGCCGGGCCCGCGATCCGCATCGAGGGCCTCGACAAGTGGTACGGCGAGTTCCACGTGCTGCGCAACATCGACCTGACCGTCGCGCGCGGCGAGAAGATCGTCGTCTGCGGACCGTCGGGCTCGGGCAAGTCGACGCTGATCCGCTGCATCAACCGCCTGGAGGAGCATCAGGAAGGCACGCTGCGGGTCGATGGCATCGAGCTGAGCGACGACGTGAAGGCGGTCGAGAAGATCCGCAGGCAGGTCGGCATGGTGTTCCAGCAGTTCAACCTGTTCCCGCACCTGACGGTGCTCGACAACTGCACCCTCGCCCCGATCTGGGTGCGCAAGCAGAGCCGCGC
>DASPJX010000219.1:0-20637 GCA_035628395.1 Burkholderiaceae bacterium
AGAGCACGCTGATCGGGCGGCTGCTGCACGACAGCCGCAGCCTGCTCGCCGACCACGTGACCGCGATCGAGGCCGCCTCGCGCCGCCGCGGGCTGGCCGCGCCCGACCTCTCGCTGCTGACCGACGGCCTGATCGCCGAGCGCGAGCAGGGCATCACGATCGACGTCGCGTACCGCTACTTCGCGACGCCGGCGCGCAAGTTCGTGCTCGCCGACTCGCCGGGCCACGCCCAGTACACCCGCAACATGGTCACCGCGGCCAGCACCGCCGACGTCGCGGTGCTGCTGGTCGACGCCGAGCGGGGGCTGCAGCCGCAGACCCGGCGCCACGCGCTGGTGTCGTCGTGGGTCGGGATCCGCCGGGTGGTGCTCGCGGTCAACAAGATGGACCGCGTCGGCTGGTCGCTCGAGCGCTTCGCCGAGCTGGCGGACGCGTTCGCGGCGCTCGCGCGCCCGCTCGGGTTCGACGACGTGACCGCGATCCCGATGTCGGCGCTGCTCGGCGACATGGTGGTCGAGCGCGGCACGCGGCTCGACGGCTGGCGCGGCCCGACGCTGCTCGAGGCGCTCGAGTCGGCGCCGTCGCGGCGCGACCTGCGCCCGGCCGCGGCGCCGTTCCGCTTCGCGGTGCAGCGCGTGGTGCGCGTGCCGCGCGGCGCGGGCGCGCCGGGCGCGCCCGACGAGGACTTCCGCGGCTGGCAGGGCACGGTGTCCTCGGGCTCGGTCGCGGTCGGCGACGCGGTGGCGGTGGCGGCGAGCGGCGCCGTCGCGCGCGTCGCGCGCATCCTTCGGCTCGATCGCGAGGTCGGGCGCGCCGACGCCGACCACGCGGTCACGCTGACGCTCGACGCCGAGGTCGACGCCTCGCGCGGCGACCTGATCGTCGCGGCCGGCGAGCGCCCGCCGCTCGTGCGCTCGATCGAGGCCGACGTCTGCTGGTTCGACGCGGAGCCGCTCGTGCCCGGCCGCGCCTACCGGCTCAAGCACGGGACGCGCACCGTGCGCGCGGTGCCGTCCGCGCCCACCGAGCGGATCGACGTCGTCTCGCTCGCGCGCGTGCCGGGGGAGGGGACGCTCGCGATGAACGACCTCGGCCGCGTGCGCCTCGAGGTCGCCGCGGCGCTGCCGTTCGAGCCGTACGCCGAGCACCGCGTCGGCGGCGCGTTCGTGCTGATCGACGAGGTGACGCACCGCACGGTGGGCGCGGGCGTCGTGCGCTGACGAGCGCCCCGGTCCGCGCCGCGCCGCGCGGCGCCGTTCAGCCGCCCGAGCGCGCCTGCAGCGCGGCCCCCGACGCGAGCAGCGCGTCGATCGCCGCCTCGTCGTAGCCGAACTCGGCCAGCACCTCGCGCGTGTGCTCGCCGAGCGAGGGCGCGTGCCGCTCGACGGAGCAGGGCGTCTCGGAGAACTTGACCGGCGCGCCCACCGCGCGCGTGGCGCCGGCCACCGGATGCTCGAGCTCGACCACCATGTCGCGCGCGAGCACCTGCGGATGCGACAGCGCCTCGCCGACCGAGTGCACCGGGCCGGCGGGCACGCCGGCCGCGTCGAAGGCCGCGATCCAGTCGTCGCGATCCCGCGTGCCGAGCACCGCCTGCATCGCCTCGACCAGCGCCGGCAGGTTCGCCATCCGCGCGGAGTTGTCGGCGAAGCGCGGATCGGCCCGCCACTCGGGATGGCCGAGCACCTCGCAGATGCGCTCCCAGTTCGTCTGGTTGGCGCCGCCGATGTTGAGCCAGCCGTCGCGCGCGCGGAAGGCCTGGTAGGGGGCGGTCAGCACGTGGCCCGAGCCGAGCGCGGCGGGCGAGCGCCCGGTCGCGAAGAAGATCGCCGCGTGCCAGTAGGTCTGCTGCAGCGCCGCCTCCATCAGCGAGGTGTCGACGCGCTGGCCGCGCCCGGTCTTCAGCCTGTGCACGTAGGCGGCGATGATCCCGGTCGCGGCGAGGATGCCGGAGTTGATGTCGGCGACCGAGTTGCCGGGCTTGGCGGGCGGGCCGCCGGGCTCGCCGGTGATGCTCATCAGGCCGGCGAAGCCCTGCGCGATCAGGTCGAAGCCGCCCTTGCTCGACAGCGGGCCGGTCAGGCCGTAGCCGGTGACGGTGCAGTAGATCAGCCCGGGCGCGCGCGCGTGCAGCGTCTCCCAGCCGAGGCCGAGCCGCTCCATCGTGCCGGGCCGGTAGTTCTCGATCAGCACGTCGGCGCGATCGATCATCCGCAGCAGCGCGGCGTGCCCGTCGGGATGCTTGAGGTCGAGCGCGATCCCGCGCTTGTTCCGGTTGAGGATCATGAACGGCGCCGACACGCCGTTCACGCGCGGCTCGCGGTACGCGCGCGAGTCGTCGCCGCCGGGGATCTTCTCGACCTTGATCACCTCGGCGCCCATGTCGGCGAGCATCATGCCGGCGGTCGGGCCGGCCATGATCTGCGCGAGCTCGAGCACGCGCATCCCGGCGAGCGGGCCGCTCACCTCAGCGCCCCTCGAAGCGCGGCGCGCGCTTGGCGAGGAAGGCCGCGTAGCCCTCGCGGAAGTCCTGCGTGTCGAAGCAGTCGAAGCATTCGTCGTTCTCGGTGGCGGTGATCGGCGCCGGATCCATGAGCCTGCGCGCGAACTTCTTGTGCCATCGTGCCACGAGCGGCGCGCCGTCCGCGATCCGGCGCGCGGTCTCGCGGACCTCGTCGGCCACCCGGGCGTCGTCGACCACGCGCGTGACGAGGCGCTTGTCCTTCGCCTCGGCCGCGTCGAAGATCCGCCCCTCGAGCAGGATCTCGAGCGCGACCGCGGGGCCGACGAGGCGCACCAGCGGCGCCATCTCGGCGTAGGCCATCACCAGGCCGAGGTTCTTGATCGGCGCGCCGAACCGGCTCGACGCCCCGCAGATCCGGATGTCGGCGAGCGAGGCGATCTCGAGGCCGCCGCCGACGCAGATGCCGTGGATCCGCGCCACCACCGGATGCGGGCACGCGGCGATCGCGCCGGCGGTACGGTGCATGTCGGCCCCGTAGCCGCGCGCCTGCTCGGCGTTCGCGCGCTCGGTGGCGAACTCGGCGATGTCGTTGCCGGGCGAGAACGCCCGCTCGCCGGCGCCGCGCACGATCACGCAGCGCACCGCGTCGTCGGCCGACAGCGCCTCGAACGCGTCGCCGAGCGCGCGCCACATCGGCCGGGTCAGCGCGTTCAGCTTGTGGGGGCGGTTCAGCACCACCGTCGCGACGTCGCCGTCGCGCTCGACCAGGATCTCGTCCATCTGCCTCCCTCGCGGCCGGACGGCGCGCGGCCGCCCGGCCCGCCGCGACCTGCCTCAGTCGCCCTTGACGTTCAGTTCCTTGACCATCTTCGCGTACTTGGCGTTCTCGGCCCGGATGAAGTCGGCGAACGCCGCCGGCGTCTGCGGGCCGCCGAACTGCACGCCCTGCGGGTCGAGCTTCGAGCGGATCTCCGGATCGGCCATCGCCTTGCGCATCGCCTCGTCGATCCGCGCGACGATCTCGCGCGGCATGCCCTTCGGGCCCATCACCGAGTACCAGTTGGTGACGTCGAAGCCCTTGATGCCCTTCTCGTCGAAGGTCGGCACGTCCGGCAGCTGCTGCAGCCGCTGGGGCGTCGAGATCGCGAGCGCGCGCAGCTTGCCCGCGCGCACGTGCTCGAGCACCGGGGGCATCGTGTCGAAGTTCGCGTTGACCTGGCCGGCGATCAGGTCGACCACCGCCGCGCCGCTGCCCTTGTACGGCACGTGGTTCATCTGCGTGCCGCTCAGCAGGTTGAAGAGCGCGCCCGCGAGGTGCTGGGTGCTGCCCACCCCGGACGACGCGTAGGTCAGCGTGCCCGGGCGCTGCTTGGCGAGCGCGATCAGCTCCTCGACGCTCTTCACCGGCACCGACGGGTTCACGACCAGCACGTTCGGCACGTACCCGATGTAGGTGATCGGGGTGAAGTCGGCGTTCGGGTCGTACGGCACCTTCGAGAACACGTGCGGCGCGATCGCGTTGCTGTTCGCGTGGCCGGCGAGCAGCGTGTAGCCGTCGGGCGCCGCCTTGGCGACGAGGTCGGCCGCGATCGTGCCCGAGGCCCCGGCCCGGTTCTCGACGATCACCTGCTGCCCGAGCAGGTCCGACAGCTTCGGCGCCAGCGCGCGCGCGACGATGTCGGTCCCGCCGCCCGGCGCGAAGCCCACCATCAGGCGGATCGGCTTGGCGGGCCAGGCCTGCTGCGCGCCGGCGGCGAGCGGCAGCGCGAGCGCCGCGACGGCGAGCGTGCGGACGACGAACGGGATCATCGGGATCGGCATCGGGGTCTCCTCTGGGTGGGGCGGCTCGTGGGCCGCCGGATCGGTGGGCCGGCGCCGCGGGGCTCGCCCGCGGCGCCGGCGAGGTCAGGCGGCCTTCAGCGCGGCGCCGGGCGCGGCCGCGCCCGAGGCCTCGGCGAGGTAGTCGATCGCCGCCTGCACGCCGCCCTTGCGGTGCGGCACGCCGGCGACCGCCAGCCCCATCTCGACGCCGCCCAGCGTGCCGAGCAGCGTCAGGTCGTTGAAGTCGCCGAGGTGGCCGATGCGGAACACCCGGCCGGCGAGCTTCGACAGCCCGGTGCCGAGCGACATGTTGAAGCGCTCGAGCACGATCCGGCGGAACGCGTCGGCGTCGTGCGCCTTGCCGTCGGCGCCCACCGGCATCATCACCGCGGTCAGCGCCGGGCTGTACTCGGACGGGTTGCGGCACAGGATCTCGAGCCCCCAGCCCCGGACGGCGCGGCGCGTCGCCTCGGCGTGGCGGTCGTGGCGGGCGAACACGTTCTCCAGGCCCTCGGCGAGCAGCCGGTCGAGCGCGACGTCGAGCCCGTAGAGCAGGTTGGTCGACGGCGTGCTCGGCCAGTAGCCGCTCGCGTTCGCGGCGATGATCTCGTCCCACGCCCAGTAGGCGCGCGGCAGCCGCGCGGTCTTCGAGGCCTCGAGCGCCTTGGCCGAGACCGCGTTGAACGACAGCCCGGGCGGCAGCATCAGGCCCTTCTGCGAGCCGGCGACGGTGACGTCCACCCCCCACTCGTCGTGGCGGTAGTCGACCGAGCCGAGCGAGGAGATCGTGTCGACCATCAGCAGCGCCGGGTGCTTCGCCGCGTCGATCGCGCGGCGCACCGCGGCGATGTCGGAGGTGACGCCGGTCGAGGTCTCGTTGTGGACGACGCAGACCGCCTTGATCCGGTGCTGGGCGTCGGCGGCGAGCCGCTCGTGGACCTGCGCCGCGTCGACGCCGCTGCGCCAGTCGCCGGCGATGAACTCGGGCGCGAGGCCGAGCCGCTCGGCGAGCTTCTTCCACAGCGAGGCGAAGTGGCCGGTCTCGACCATCAGCACCGCGTCGCCGGGCGAGAGGGTGTTGGCGAGCGCCGCCTCCCAGGCACCGGTGCCGGACGCCGGATAGATCACCACCGGCTGGGCCGTGCGGAACACCTTCCTGATGTCGGCGAGCACCTTCATGCCGAGCTTCTGGAACTCGGGGCCGCGATGGTCGATCGTCGGATGGTCGATCGCGCGCAGCACGTCGTCGGGGACGTTGGTCGGCCCGGGGATCTGCAGGAAGTGGCGCCCCGAGGGATGCGAATTGAGAGCCGGCATGTCGCCTCCTTTTTGCATACAATATGCGAAACGAGGGCGACGTGCAATGCGAAACGGCTCGATTCCAGCGTCACCGGGCATCCCGTTCGGGGAGCCTGGCATGCAAACGACTCCGAACGGCGTGCCGGTCACGCTCGCGGTCGACCGGCGCGCGCTCCACGAGGCGGTGGCCGAGCGGCTGCGCGCGCTGATCGTCGAGGGCGTGCTGGCGCCGGGCGCGCACCTCAACGAGCGCGTGCTGTGCGGGCAGCTGCAGGTCTCGCGCACGCCGCTGCGCGAGGCGCTGCGCACGCTCGCCGCCGAGGGCATCGTCGAGCTGCTGCCCAATCGCGGCGCGGTGGTCGCCGCGCTGTCGCGCGCCGACGTCGAGCACGCGTTCGAGCTGATGGGCGCGCTCGAGGCGCTCGCCGGCGAGCTCGCCGCCCAGCGCGCGACGCCGGCCGAGATCGACGAGCTGCGGGCGCTGCACTTCGAGATGCTCGCCGCGCACGCGCGGCGCGACCTGCCCGGCTACTACCGGCTCAACGCCGAGATCCATCGCCGGATCGCGCGCTGCGCGCGCAACCCGGTGCTCGCCGACGCGCACGACCGGCTCAACGCCCGGCTGCAGGCGCTGCGCTTCCGCTCGAACCTCGTGCACGACAAGTGGGACGCGGCGGTCGCCGAGCACGGCGCGATGATCGAGGCGCTCGCCGCGCGCGACGGCGCGCGCCTGGGCGCGCTGCTGCGCGCGCACCTCGCCAACAAGCGCGCCGCGGTGCTCGCGCAGCTCGATGCGCCCGATCCCGTCGACGCGGCCGCCGCCGCCGCCCTGCTGGAGACCGTCCGATGAACGCCCCCGAACGCATCGGCGGTGCCCGCCGCGTGTTCCTGTCGCCGCGCCTCGCGCGCTCCGACCTCGCGACGCGGCTGCGCCGCGAGATGCAGGGCGACGTGCTGTTCGACGCCGGCTCGCGCGGCCGCTACGCGACCGACGCCTCGATCTACCAGGTCGAGCCGATCGGCGTCGCCGTGCCGCGCACCGAGGCCGACCTCGCGATCGCGCTCGACGTCGCGCGCGACCTGAAGGTGCCGGTGCTGCCGCGCGGCGGCGGCACCTCGCAGTGCGGCCAGACCGTCGGGCAGGCGCTGGTGATCGACCACTCGAAGTGGCTGAACCAGGTGGTCGACTTCGACGCGGCGCGCGCGAAGGCCGATCCCGGCTCGGCCACCGTCACCGTCCAGCCCGGCCTCGCGCTCGACGCGCTCAACGCGTACCTGAAGCCGCACGGCCTGTGGTTCCCGGTCGACGTGTCGACCTCGGCGCAGGCGACGATCGGCGGCATGGCCGGCAACAACTCCTGCGGCTCGCGCTCGATCGCCTACGGCAACATGGTGCACAACGTGGTGGGGATCGACGCGATCCTCGCCGACGGCACGCAGGCCTGGTGGGGCACGTTCACGCGCGGCGACGGCTCGGCGGGCGACATGAGCCTGTCGACCCAGCGGGTGCGCGAGATCGTCAGCGGCCTGCACGCGATCGCCGACCGCGAGCGCGACGAGATCCGGCGCGTCTGGCCCACCGTGATGCGGCGCGTGGGCGGCTACAACCTCGACGTGTTCGAGCCGCGCTCGGAGCGGCCCTACACCGCCGACGGCTCGCTGAACCTCGCGCACCTGCTGGTGGGCTCGGAGGGCACGCTCGCCTGGTCGCGGCGGCTGACGCTCAAGCTCTCGCCGCTGCCCGGCGCGAAGGTGCTCGGCGTGGTGTCGTTCCCGACGTTCGAGCAGTCGATGGCGCTCACGAAGCACATCGTCGGGCTGGGCCCGGCCGCCGTCGAGCTGGTCGACCGGACGATGATCGAGCTGTCGCGCGCGAACCCGGCCTTCCGCCCGACGATCGACGCGGCGCTGGTCGGCGAGCCCCAGGCGGTGCTGCTGGTCGAGTTCGCCGGCGAGTCGCGCGCCGAGCAGCTCGCGCGCCTCGCGCGGCTGCACGAGCTGATGGCCGACCTGGGGCTGCCCGGCAGCGTCGTCGACCTGGCCGACGACGCGCGCCAGAAGGCGCTTTGGGAGGTCCGCAAGGCGGGGCTGAACATCATGATGTCGATGAAGGGCGACGGCAAGCCGGTCTCCTTCATCGAGGACTGCGCGGTGCCGCTCGAGCACCTCGCCGAGTACACCTCGCGGCTCACCGAGGTGTTCCGCCGCCACGGCACGCAGGGCACCTGGTACGCGCACGCGTCGGTGGGCACGCTGCACGTTCGCCCGATCCTCGACATGCGCGCCGGCGACGCGTCGCGGATGCGCGCGATCGCCGAGGAGGCGGCGGCGATGGTCCGCGAGTACAAGGGCGCCTTCTCCGGCGAGCACGGCGACGGCCTGGTGCGCAGCGAGTGGGTCGCCTGGCAGTTCGGGCCGCGGATCGTGCGCGCGTTCGAGGAGGTCAAGGGCCTGTTCGACCCCGAGAACCGGATGAACCCCGGCAAGATCGTCCGGCCGGCGAGGATGGACGACGAGAGCCTGTTCCGCTTCCCGCCCGGCTACGCGGTCGCGCCGATCGCCACCGCGCTCGACTGGTCGGACTGGGACCGGCGCAACGACCCGTCGGACGCCGGCCCGTCGCGCGAGGGCTTCGAGCTCGAGGGCAACGGCGTCGCGGTGTCGGCGCCCGGCACCGGGGGCGACCCGTCCGGCGGCTTCGCCAAGGCCGTCGAGATGTGCAACAACAACGGGCACTGCCGCAAGTTCGACGCCGGCACGATGTGCCCGTCGTACCGCGCCACGCGCGACGAGCAGCACGTCACGCGCGGCCGCGCGAACACGCTGCGGCTCGCGGTCTCGGGCCAGCTCGGCGCCGACGGGCTCGCCTCGCCGGAGGTGCGCGACGCGCTCGACCTGTGCGTGCAGTGCAAGGGGTGCAAGCGCGAGTGCCCGACCGGCGTCGACATGGCGCGGATGAAGACCGAGTTCCTGCACCACTGGAACGCGCGGCACGGCGCGTCGGCGAAGGCGCGGCTGATCGCGAGCCTGCCGCGCTGGGCGCCGTGGGCCGCGCGGCTCGCGCCGCTGTCGAACCTGCGCGACGCGGTGCCGGGTCTGGCCGCGCTGTCCGAGCGGCTGCTCGGGCTGAGCGCGAAGCGCACGCTGCCGCGCTTCCGGCGCGACGGCTTCCTGCGCTCGCTCGGGCGCGACGGTGCCGCCGCCGCCGCGGCGACCGACGCGCGCGAGGTGGTGCTCTGGGTCGACACCTTCGACGACCACCTCGAGCCCGACAACGCGCGCGCCGCGCTCGCGGTGCTGCGCGCCGCGGGCTACCGCGTCCACGTCGCCGGCGCGCGCGGCTCCGGCATCGCCGAGGGCGAGCGTGCGCTGTGCTGCGGCCGCACCTGGCTGTCGGCCGGCATGGTCGACGAGGCGCGCGCCGAGGCGCTGCGCACGCTGCGCGCGCTGCTGCCCTTCGCCGAGCGCGGCGTGCCGATCGTCGGCATCGAGCCCTCGTGCCTGCTGACGCTGCGCGACGAGTTCCTCGCGCTGCGCCTCGACGACGCGATCGGACGGCCCGGCGCGGCGCGCACGCTCGCCTCGGGCGCGAAGCTGCTCGAGGAGTTCCTCGCCGCCGAGCACGCGGCGGGCCGGCTCGAGCTGCGCCTGAAGCCGCTGCCGCAGGCGCGCGCGCTGGTGCACGGGCATTGCCACCAGAAGGCGCTCGACGCGTTCTCGCCGACGCTCGCGGTGCTGCGGCTGATCCCGGGGCTGAAGGTCGAGGCGATCGAGTCGAGCTGCTGCGGGATGGCGGGCAGCTTCGGCTACGAGGCCTCGCACCACGAGGTCTCGATGCGGATGGCCGAGGCCTCGCTGCTGCCGGCGGTGCGCGCCGCCGGCCCCGACGCGCTGATCGTCGCCAACGGCACCAGCTGCCGGCACCAGATCGCCGACGGCGCCGGGCGCGACGCGCTGCACGTCGCGCGCGTGCTCGAGCGCGCGCTCGCCTGACCGGACCGCCCCGGGCCCGGACGCCCCGGGCCGGAACGCCCCCGGGCGCGCCGCCCCGCGGGGCGCTCGGGATCGGCCCCCGGGGCGGGCGCGAGGCGGCATAATCCGAGCCCCTCGACACGACGCGACGCATCCGGCATGGCGCAACCCCTGAATTCCGATCTCCGAAAGGCCGCGCTCGATTACCACGAGCAGGGGCGGCCCGGAAAGGTGTCGATCGCGCCCACCAAGCAGCTGACCAACCAGCGCGACCTGGCGCTCGCCTACACCCCGGGCGTCGCCGCGGTGTGCGAGGCGATCGTCGAGGATCCGGCGGCGGCGTTCCGGTACACCGCGCGCGGCAATCTGGTCGCGGTCATCACCAACGGCACCGCGGTGCTCGGGCTCGGCAACATCGGGCCGCTCGCCTCCAAGCCGGTGATGGAAGGCAAGGCGGTGCTGTTCAAGAAGTTCGCCGGCATCGACGTCTTCGACATCGAGGTCGACCAGGCCGACCCCGACAAGCTCGTCGAGGTGATCGCCGCGCTCGAGCCCACCTTCGGGGGGATCAACCTCGAGGACATCAAGGCGCCCGAGTGCTTCCACGTCGAGCGCAGGCTGCGCGAGCGGATGCGGATCCCGGTCTTCCACGACGACCAGCACGGCACCGCGATCGTCGTCGGCGCCGCGATCCTGAACGGCATCGAGGTGGTCGGCAAGAAGGTCTCGGAGTGCAAGCTGGTGGTGAGCGGCGCGGGCGCCGCCGCACTCGCCTGCCTCGACCTGCTGCTCGATCTCGGCTTCTCGCGCTCGCAGATCTGGGTCACCGACATCGAGGGCGTCGTCTTCGAGGGCCGCACCGTCCTGATGGACGACGAGAAGGCGCGCTTCGCTCAGAAGACCGACGCGCGCACGCTCGCCGACGTGATCGGCGGCGCCGACATCTTCCTCGGGCTGTCGGCCGGCGGCGTGCTCAAGCCGGAGATGGTCGCGCGGATGGCGCCGCGGCCGCTGATCCTCGCGCTCGCGAACCCGACGCCCGAGATCCGCCCGGACGAGGTGCGCTCGGTCCGCGACGACGCGGTGATCGCGACCGGCCGCAGCGACTTCCCCAACCAGGTCAACAACGTCCTGGTGTTCCCGTTCATCTTCCGCGGCGCGCTCGACGTCGGCGCCACGACGATCACCCGCGAGATGGAGATCGCCGCGGTGCGCGCGGTCGCCGAGCTCGCCCGCGCCGAGCAGTCGGACATCGTCACCGCCGCCTACGGCACGGCCGGGCTGTCGTTCGGGCCCGAGTACCTGATCCCGAAGCCCTTCGACCCGCGCCTGATCGTCAAGGTCGCGCCCGCGGTCGCGCAGGCGGCGATCGAGTCGGGGGTGGCCACCCGGCCGATCACCGACTTCGACGGCTACCGCTCGCAGCTCGAGCAGTTCGTCTATCACTCCGGCAACTTCATGAAGCCGATCTTCTCGGCCGCGCGGCGCGGCGAGAACCGGCGGATCGTGTACGCCGAGGGCGAGGACGAGCGCGTGCTGCGCGCGGTCCAGCACGTCGTCGACGAGAACCTGGCCAAGCCGACGCTGGTCGGTCGGCCGGCGGTCATCGAGCGCCGCATCGAGCGCTTCGGGCTGCGCATCCGCGCGGGTCGCGACTTCGACGTCGTCAATCCCGAGTGGGACGAGCGCTTCCGCGACTACTGGCAGACCTACCACTCGCTGGTCGACCGCAAGGGCGTCACGCCCGCGTACGCGCAGATCGAGGTCCGTCGGCGCAACACGCTGATCGGCGCGCTGATGGTGCATCGCGACGAGGCCGACGGCCTGATCTGCGGCTCGTTCGGGCCGTACTCGCAGCACCTGGTCTACATCGACCAGGTGATCGGCCGGCGCCCGGGGGCGAGCGTCTACGCGGCGATGAACACGCTGATGCTGCCGGGCCGGCAGGTGACGATCGTCGACACGCACGTCAACGCCGACCCGAACGCGCGCGAGCTCGCCGAGATCACGATGATGGCCGCGGAGGAGCTGCGCCGCTTCGGCATCAAGCCGACCGTCGCGCTGCTGTCGCACTCGAACTTCGGCTCGTCGGACCGGGCGTCGGCGGTCAAGATGCGCGACGCGCTGGCGATCCTGCGCGAGGCGGCGCCCGAGCTCGAGATCGACGGCGAGATGCACGGCGACGCGGCGCTCGACCCCGAGTACCGGCGCACGCTGCTGCCGAACGGCACGCTCGCCGGCGAGGCGAACCTGCTGGTGATGCCGAACATCGACGCGGCGAACATCTCGTACAACCTGCTGAAGACGGCGTCGGGCAACGGCGTGGCGATCGGCCCGGTGCTGCTCGGCGCGGCGCGGCCCGTCCACGTGCTGACGGCGTCGGCGACGGTGCGCCGGCTGATCAACATGACCGCCTGGACGATCGTCGACATCAACGCCCAGCGCTGAGCCGAAGCGAAGCGGACCGGCGAGCGATCCGTCCTCGACCGTTCGTCGGCCGCGCTCGCGATCGGCTTCCGGGCCGCGGCTACCCTCGTCCCGTGGGCGGCTCGTGTCCGCCCCGCCAGTCCCCCGGAGGCCCGCCGCCGCCGGGGGCCGGACAACGGGACAGACGATGGACACCACTCCGGTTCGCAACGCTTCGACGGTCGACGGCACGGGCGGCTCGGCCGCGCCGTCGCGGCCGCGCAAGCGCTTCGAGCTGCTCGAGGAGTGCCGCGAGCTGATCCTGTCGCGCCTCGTCGAGATCGTCGCGCAGGCGCTCAACCAGATGAGCGACGAGCTGACCGCCGAGGCGCTGCGCTCGATGCGCTCGGACCAGCAGCAGGCGCTGCTCGACGCGGTGATGCTGGTGCGCGAGAACCGGATGGAGATCGAGGCGCGCTTCCGCCGCTCGTTCGCCGACGTGTTCGAGCGCCGGCTGTTCACGATGGCCGAGGAGACCGCCGGCGGCGACGCCCCGATCGAGCTCGAGCTCGTGTCCGACGACGTGATCCGGGACAAGCTCAGCATCGACCGGCTGATCGGCAAGGCGCGCAGCAAGCTCGACCCCGAGGAGGTGCTCGGCGTGCGCGCGCGCTTCGGCGCGCTGCTCGAGCGCGAATGGTTCGAGGAGGCTCGGCATCCGATCGCCCCCGAGGCGGTCTTCGAGGCGCTGAAGTCGGCGCTCGCCGAGCTGTCGCCCAAGCCCGAGGTCAAGGTCGCGCTGCTCGACGCGTTCGAGCCGCACGTCTCGCAGAACCTGAACCGCGTGTACGCCGACGTGAACGAGCGGCTGCGCGCGCACCACGTGCTGCCGCGGATCCGGCCCCAGGTCGTGCCGGTCGGCTCCGGCACGCGCCGCGGCGCGCCCGACGCGGCGCCGCCCGCCGGCGCCCCGGGCGGTGCGCCGGTTCCGGGTCCGACGCACGGCGAGGGGCCGTGGGTCGCCGGTTCCTTCGGCGTCGTGCAGCCGCCGTTCCACGGCCACGGTCCGATGCCCGCGTACGGCGTCGCGCACGGCCACCCGGGCGGCGCGTCGCCGGCCGGCGCGCATCCCGGGGGCGGGGTGCCGGGCCGTGCCGGCGCGTTCGCGTCGGGCGACCCGCGTGCCGGCCACGCGATGCCGGCGGGCGGGACGTACGCGGGCCCCGTCGCCGGCGCGTCCGCGGCCGACCGGCCCGACGCGCCCCACGGGACCGATCCGACGGCCGCGGGCGACGGCGCGTCGTACGACGACGCGGTCGCCGCGGCGTTCGAGGGCGCGCTCGGCGACGACGCGATGGTCGCGTTCGAGCGCGCGATGGCCGACGCCTCGGCCGGCCGGCCCGCCGGCCGCACCCGCGTCGCGCGGATGCTGTCGAACCCGGCGATGTTCGGCGTCGCCGACATCCCGGTGGCCCCGGTCGAGCGTCCGCTGGTCGCGTCGCTGACCGCGCTGCAGCGCGCGCCGCTCGCGGCCGACGCCGGCGCGGTGATGCCGGAGATGACGCAGCGGGTGCGCGAGCAGGGCTCGCCGCTCGACCAGATCACCGTCGAGATCGTCTCGATGGTGTTCGACTACATCTACGCCGACCGCCGGCTGCCCGACCCGATCAAGCAGCAGCTGCTGCGGCTGCAGGTGGTGGCGGTCAAGGCCGCGCTGCTGGACCGCAGCTTCTTCGCGCGGCGCCGGCATCCGATGCGCCGGCTGATCGACCGGATCTCGGACGTGGGCGCCGATCCGGACGCCGACGTCTCGCCCGGCGCGCCGCTGATGGACGGGCTCGGCGCGGTGGTCGACCGGATCATCGCCGAGTTCGACAGCGAGCTCGAGGTGTTCGACCGCGCGCTCGAGACGATCGAGACGCTGGCCCGCGAGGAGGCCGCCCGGCGCGAGGCGCGGATCGACGCGGTCGCGCGCGAGGCGGCGATGCGCGAGGCGCTCGCGATCGCCGAGGACGACGCGCGCGCCGAGCTGGCGCGCCGCATCGACAAGGACTCGCCGGCGTTCGTGCGGGAGTTCCTCCACCGCTGGTGGACCCCGGTGCTCGCCCGCGCCCGCTGCGACGCCGCCGGCGAGGCGGCCGAGGAGGCCTGGCGCAACGCGCTGCAGACCGCCGACTGGCTCGTCTGGAGCGTCGCGCCCAAGCAGAGCGACGAGATCACGCGGCTCGCGACCGTGCTGCCCGGTCTGATCCGCGGGCTGAACCACGGCCTGTCGACGGTCGAGATCGAGGCGGGCGACCGCGCGGCGTTCTTCGACGAGCTGCTGCGCGCGCACACCCTCGGGATCGCCGCCGCGAAGAAGCGCACCGGCTCGGCCGCCGCGCGCGCGACGGTGTCGGTGAAGCTGCAGCCCGACGGCACCGTCCGCTTCGAGGCGCGCGCCGCCGATCCCGTGCCGGCGGCGGCGCCTGCGCCCGCGTCGGCCGCCGACACGCTGCTCGCGCCGCTGCGCCGCGGCCAGCGCATCGAGCTCACCGACGACGAGGTGGGCACGCGCGTGCTGAAGCTCGCGTGGATCAGCCCCGCCCGCAAGCTGTTCATCCTGTCGCGCCATCCCGACGAGAGCCTGACGCTGCAGTCGAACGAGATCGCGTACATGCTGCAGCGCGGGCAGGCGCGCGTCGTCGAGGACGACTCGGCGCTCGACCGGGCGATCGGCTCGGTCACGCAGGGGCCGGCCACGCTGACGCTGGCGCCCGACGCCTGCGCGCACGACGATCCGCGGGTCGTCGCGCCCGTCTGAGCCGCGCCGGCCGGACCGCGGTCGCCCGAGCCGCGGTCGCCCGGAGCCGCGGTCGCCCGAGCCGCGACCGCCCGAGCCGCGACCGCCCAGAGCCGCGGCCGGCGGCCCGCGCGCAGCGGACCGCGCGCGGGCCGACGCGCTCCGGTAGCATTCGACGGATGAACGCCGCGTTCCGTTCGCTGTGCGCAGCCCGTCCGGGGTCGCGCGTGCTGGCCGCGCTGCTGCTGCTGCTGGTCGCGCTGTGCGTCGCGGCGCCCGCCGCGCTCGCGCGGGACGACCGCGTCCCGGCGGCCGAGGTCGCGCTGCGCGAGCTGCCGCGCGAGGCGCGCGAGACGCTCGAGCTGATCCGGGCCGGCGGCCCGTTCCCGTACCGCCGGGACGGCACCACCTTCGGCAACCGCGAGCGGCTCCTGCCGTCGCGTCCGCGCGGGCACTACACCGAGTACACGGTCCGCACGCCCGGCTCGCCCGACCGCGGGGCCCGGCGGATCGTCGCGGGCGGCGACCCGCGGACCTCGGGCGAGTACTGGTACACCGACGACCACTACCGGTCGTTCCGGCGCATTCGGGAGTGAGGCGATGGACGACGCCCTGGACGACCTGCCGCCGAACGCGGTGCTGCCGCTCGACGGACGCGACCCGGAGGCGCTCGAGCGCGCCGCCCGCGCCGCCGGCCAGCGCTGGCTGCGCGCCGACTGCGCGAGGGCGACCGACAAGGCCGGCGTGATGGCGGCGCTCGCGCTCGGCTTCGGCCTGCCGCCGCACTTCGGCCGGAACCTCGACGCGCTGTACGACTGCCTGACCGAGCTCGAGCCGGAGAGCGACGCGCCGGGCGCGGGGATCGTGCTGCTCGTCGAGCACCTGCCGGGCGCCCCGGGCTTCGACGCCGGCCAGCGCGAGGCGCTGCTCGAGGTGCTGCGCGACGCGGCCGAGGACTTCGCCGACCGCGGCCTCGCGTTCCGCGCCTACTGGTCGGACGCGCGCCGCTAGAAGTCCCCGAAGCGCGCCTGCAGCGCCGCGATCGCGGCGAGCCCCGCGGTCTCGGTGCGCAGCGTGCGCGGTCCGAGCCGCAGCGGCGTCCAGCCGGCGGCGAGCGCGCGCGCCTCCTCGTCCTCCGACAGGCCGCTCTCGGGGCCCGCCAGCAGCCACGCGCCGCCCGCGGGCGCGGGCAGCGTCGCGAGCGCGCCGGTGCCGCGCGGCGACAGCATCCATCGCGCCGGGCCCGGCGCCCCGGGGGCGCGGCCGGGCAGGGCGTCGGCGCCCGGGCCGGCGAGCCAGCGGGCCAGCGGCAGCGGCTCGGCGATCTCGGGGATCCGGTCGCGACCGCACTGCATGCAGGCGGCGACCGCGATGCGCCGCCAGTGCGCGAGCCGGCGCACGGCGCGATCGCCCTCGAGCCGCGTCAGCGAGCGCCGCGCGAACAGCGGCTGCACCACCGAGACGCCGAGCTCGACCGCCTTCTCGATCACCCAGTCCATCTTGTCGCCGGCGGGCAGCCCCTGCGCGAGGCCCAGCGCCAGCGGGCTCTCGGTGCCGGCCTCGCGCGGCGCGCCGAGCGCGACCGACGCGCCGCGCGCGTCCGCGTCGAGCAGCGTGCCGGGGCAGCGCAGGCCGCCGCCGTCGAACACCTCGATCGCGTCGCCGGGCGCGAGCCTCAGCACCCGCAGCGCGTGATGGCTCGACTCCGCGTCGAGCCGCACGGTCGTGCCGGCGACGAGCGGACCCGGATGGTGGAGGCGGTGCGCGGCGGGCTCGGACATCGCGCGGCAGTGTAGCGCCGGCCCGGCCGCCGACGGCGGGCGCCCGTTTGATAAAATCGCCGTTTTCCCGTGCCGGGCCCGACGGTCCGCGAGACCCCTCCATGCAGATCCCTTCCTCCGCCGCGTCCGGTCCGGCCGCCGCGTCCGTCGTCCCCGGCTCCGCCGAACTCGCCCGCGGGGAGGCCGCGCGGATGGCCGCGGCGATCCGGGTGCTCGCGATGGACGCGGTCGAGAAGGCCGCCTCCGGGCACCCCGGCATGCCGATGGGCATGGCCGAGATCGCGGTCGCGCTCTGGGGCCGGCACCTGAAGCACAACCCGGCGAAGCCCGGCTGGTTCGACCGCGACCGCTTCGTGCTGTCGAACGGGCACGGCTCGATGCTGATCTACGCGCTGCTCCACCTGACCGGCTACGACCTGCCGATCGAGGAGATCCGCGCGTTCCGCACGCTGCACTCGAAGACGCCCGGCCATCCGGAGGTCGGCATCACCCCGGGCGTCGAGACCACGACCGGCCCGCTGGGGCAGGGCCTCGCGAACGCGGTCGGCATGGCGCTCGCCGAGCGGATGCTCGCGGCCGAGTTCAACCGCGACGGCTTCCCGATCGTCGACCACTTCACCTGGGTGTTCGCCGGCGACGGCTGCCTGATGGAGGGGATCTCGCACGAGGCCTGCTCGCTCGCGGGCACCTGGGGCCTGTCGAAGCTCGTCGTGCTGTACGACGACAACGGCATCAGCATCGACGGCGAGGTCGGCGCGTGGTTCCGCGACGACACCGTCCGGCGCTTCGAGGCCTACGGCTGGAACGTCGTCGCCGACGTCGACGGCCACGACGTCGACGCGCTCGACGCCGCGATCGCGCTCGCGAAGCGCTGGGGCGTCGAGGGGCGCGAGACGCCCGAAGGGCGCCGCTTCGCGCCGACGCTGATCCAGTGCCGCACCGTGATCGGCAAGCACGCGCCGACCCGCGCGGGCAAGGCGAAGAGCCACGGCGAGCCGCTCGGCGCCGAGGAGATCGCCGGCGTGCGCCGCGCGCTCGGCTGGAGCCACGGCCCGTTCGAGGTGCCCGCCGACGTCTACGCGTCGTGGGACGCGACCGGCGCCGGCGCCGAGCGCCAGGCCGCCTGGGACGACCTGTTCCGGGCCTACGCCGGCCGCTTCCCCGCCGAGGCCGCCGAGTTCGAGCGCCGCATGCGCGGCGTGCTGCCCGCGAACTGGGAGTTCACGCTCGGGCGCGCGATCGACGAGGCCGGGGCGAAGGCCGAGACGATCGCCACCCGCAAGGCCTCGCAGAACGCGCTGAACCACTTCGGCCCGGCGCTGCCGGAGCTGCTCGGCGGCTCGGCCGACCTGACCGGCTCGAACCTGACCGACTGGAAGGGCGCGGGCGCGTTCCGCAGCTCGGGCGGCCCGGGCGACGCGACCTTCGCGTTCGGCCGCCACCTGAACTGGGGCGTGCGCGAGTTCGGCATGAGCGCCGCGATGAACGGCATCGCGCTGCACGGCGGCTACGTCCCGTTCGGCGGCACCTTCCTCACCTTCAGCGACTACTCGCGCAACGCGCTGCGGATGGCGGCGCTGATGCGCCAGCGCGTGATCTTCGTGTTCACGCACGACTCGATCGGCCTCGGCGAGGACGGCCCGACCCACCAGTCGATCGAGCACGCCGCCAGCCTGCGGCTGATCCCGTCGCTCGACGTCTGGCGGCCCGCCGACCCGATCGAGACCACGGTCGCCTGGGGCCTGTCGATCGAGCGCGACGACGGGCCGAGCGCGCTGCTGCTGTCGCGCCAGGCGGTGCCCTTCGTGACCCGGTCCGACTCGCAGGTCGAGGCGATCCGCCGCGGCGGCTACGTCGTGCGCGACGCGGCCGAGCCGCGCTGCGCGATCCTGGCCACCGGCTCCGAGCTCGGCCTCGCGCTCGCCGCGCGCGACCTGCTCGCCGCCGAGGGCATCGAGGTGCGCGTCGTCTCGATGCCGTCGACCAGCGTCTTCGACCGGCAGGACGCCGACTACCGCCGGCGCGTGCTGCCCGACGGCCTGCCCCGGGTCGCGGTCGAGGCCGGCGTCACCGACTTCTGGTGGAAGTACCGCTGCGACGCCGTCGTCGGCATCGACCGCTTCGGCGAGTCGGCGCCGGCGAAGGCGCTGTTCGAGCATTTCGGCTTCACGCCGGCGAACGTCGCCGACACCGTGCGCGCCGTGCTCGCCGAGCATTCATCCTGAGGAGAGCGTCATGACCCTGCGAGTCGCCATCAACGGCTACGGCCGGATCGGCCGGAACATCCTGCGCGCCCACTACGAGGGCGGGAAGAAGCACGACCTGAAGATCGTCGCGATCAACGACCTCGGCGATCCGAAGACGAACGCGCACCTGACGCAGTACGACACCACCCACGGCCGCTTCGACGGCACGGTGTCGGTCGAGGGCGACGCGATGGTGGTGAACGGCGACCGGATCAAGGTGTTCGCGCAGCGCGACCCGGCCCAGATCCCGTGGGGCGCCGAGCAGGTCGACGTCGTGCTCGAGTGCACCGGCTACTTCACGACCAAGGAGGCGGCCTCGGCGCACCTGAAGGGCGGCGCGAAGAAGGTCGTGATCTCGCAGCCCGGCGGCAAGGACGTCGACGCGACGATCGTCTACGGCGTCAACCAGGGCGTGCTGAAGGCCGCGCACACCGTGATCTCGAACGCCTCGTGCACGACCAACTGCCTCGCGCCGGTGGTCAAGCCCCTGCACGAGAAGATCGGCCTGGTCAGCGGCCTGATGACCACCGTGCACTCGTTCACCAACGACCAGCGCCTGTCCGACGTCTACCACGAGGACCTGCGCCGGGCGCGCGCCGCCGCGCACAACATGATCCCGACCAAGACCGGCGCCGCCGCGGCGGTCGGCCTGGTGCTGCCGGAGCTGGCGGGCAAGCTCGACGGCTACGCGATCCGCGTTCCGACCATCAACGTGTCGATCGTCGACCTGTCGTTCATCGCCGCCCGCGACACGACCGCCGACGAGGTCAACCAGATCATGAAGGCGGCCTCCGAGGGCGAGCTGAAGGGCATCCTCGGCTACAACACCGCGCCGCTGGTCTCGAGCGACTTCAACCACGACGCGCGCTCGTCGGTCTTCGACGCGACGCTGACCAAGGTGTCGGGCCGGCTCGTCAAGGTCTCGAGCTGGTACGACAACGAGTGGGGCTTCAGCAACCGGATGCTGGACACCACCGTCGCGCTGATGTCGGCGAAGTGACGCCCGCCCGGTGACGGCGGCGGCTCCGTCCGCCGCCGTGCCGTCCGCGACGACGCCCGCGCTTTCGCGGGCGTCGTCGCTTCAGGGAAGCGCGCCGCCGTCGGGCGCGAGCCGCTCGACCAGGATCGCGGTCTCGGCCGCGAGCCGGCGCGCCGTCGCGTCGAGCCCGTCGAGGCGCCCGCCGCGCGCGGCGTCCTCGATCGCGGCGGCCAGCCGCGCGCTGCCGGCGGCGCCCACCGACAGCAGCGTGCCGCGCAGCACGTGCGCGCAGTGCGCGACGCGCCCGGCGTCGGCGTCGGCGAGCGCGCGGGCGAGCGCGTCCGCCTGCCCGGCCGCGGCCGGGCCGAACAGCCCGAGCACGCTGCGGAGCAGCTCGCGATCGCCGTCCAGGCACGCGAGCGCGGCGGCGCGGAGCGCCTCGCGGCCGGGCGGCGCGCCGTCGAAGGGCGCCGCGGCGGGATCGGACGGGTCGGGACGCGGCGGGCTCGTGTCTCGCATCGGGATGTCGGAGGGGTCGCCCGGGGATCGGGACGCCGGCCGGGCGGGGCCGGCGGCGAGCCGGCCCCGCGCGAGAGGATGCCCGAGCCCGGCCGGCCGCGGCGAACGGGGCGTCGCGGATCCGGCGTCGCGATTCGACCGTCGCGATTCGACCGTCGCGATTCGGCCGTCGCGAACCGGCTGTCGCGAACCGGCCGTCGCGAACCGGCTGTCGCGAACCGGCCGTCGCGGAACGGCCGTCGCGGAACGGCCGCGGCGGATCGCCCGCCTCGGCCGCTCGCGGTCGGTCGAGCGCCGCCGCCGCCCTCCGACAGGCCGGGGTCGCGCGGCCGGATAGAATCCCGGCGCCCGGGCCGGCGGCCCGGCCC
>DASPJX010000220.1:0-3440 GCA_035628395.1 Burkholderiaceae bacterium
TCCAGGCAGCGCGGCGATCCGGCAGGTTCCGGAGGTGGCCTCCCCGAGAACGTATCGTGGGTTCGAATCCCACCGTCTCCGCCGGCTGCCGAACGAGGACTCGCCGTGCTCGCGCGCCGTCCCACATCGACGACTCGGGAACGACCCGCTCGACACCACCGGAGTTCGCCGATGCGGGCCCGAGGACACGCGCTCGATGTGACGAGTGATCGACCACCCGAGTCGGGTGGGCGCGAGTCGAAGCGAGACGGGGCGAGGCAGCCTCGACGGTTGTCCTCGATCACCCAAGTCCTTGACTCACTGGAGGCGCGAGGCGGAATCGAACCGCCGTACGAGGATTTGCAGTCCTCTGCCTAACCACTCGGCCATCGCGCCGGCCGGGACGTCGGTGATTCCGACGGCCCACAAAACGAAAAGGGAAGCCGGTGGAGCTTCCCTCGGGAATCTGGAGCGGGAAACGAGTCTCGAACTCGCGACCTCAACCTTGGCAAGGTTGCGCTCTACCAACTGAGCTATTCCCGCGTGGTCCTGCGCCGCCGGGACCGCGTTCGCGCCCCCGACAGAAGAAAGAGTATAGCAGCTTCCACGGCCGAGTCAAAGTCCGCGGCCCGGCCTCGGGCTCAGGCCGAGTCGCGCAGGTGCGGCCAGGCCTGGCGCAGGTAGTAGACCATCGACCACAGCGTGAGCAGGGCCGCGACGTAGATGAGCCAGGTGCCGATCCGCTGCACCGGCACGACGCCGAACAGCGGCTGGTGGTAGAGCAGCATCGGGATCGCGACCAGCTGGGCGATGGTCTTCAGCTTGCCGAGCGAGTGCACGGCGACGTTGGAGCGGGCCCCGGTGCCGGCCATCCACTCGCGCAGCGCGGAGATCGCGATCTCGCGCCCGACGATCACGACCGCCACCAGCGCGTCGACCCGCTGCAGGTCGAGCAGCAGCACGAGCGCGGCGCACACCAGCAGCTTGTCGGCCACCGGGTCGAGGAACGCGCCGAACGCCGAGACCTGCCCCAGCCGGCGCGCGAGCCAGCCGTCGAACCAGTCGGTGACGGCCGCGGCGACGAACACGACGGTGCCGATCAGGTTGCGCGCCGACTCGCCGAGCCCCTCGAAGGGCAGCAGGTACACCGCGACCAGCAGCGGGATCGCGAGCATCCGCAGCCAGGTCAGCAGGATCGGAACGTTCCACCGCATCAGTGCAGTCGCTTGTAGATGTCCTCGGCGAGCGACCGCGAGATGCCCTCGACCGATGCGAGGTCGTCGATGCTCGCCGCCATGATGCCACGCATGCCGCCGAACCTCGCCAGCAGCCGCTGGCGCTTGCGCGGGCCGACGCCGTCGATCTCCTCGAGCTGCGAGACGTTGCGCGTCTTCGCGCGGCGCGCGCGCATCCCGGTGATCGCGAACCGGTGCGCCTCGTCGCGGATCTGCGCGACCAGCATCAGCGCGGGCGAGTCCTTGCCGAGCGCGCGCTCGTGCCGGCCGTCGGCGAACACGAGGGTCTCGAGCCCGACCTTTCGGTCCTCGCCCTTCGCGACCCCGACCAGCGTGGACGGATCGAGCCCGAGCGACTCGAACACCTGCCGCGCGACCTCGACCTGCCCCTTGCCGCCGTCGATCAGAACGATCTGCGGGATCCGCTCGTCGAGCGGCGGCAGCGATTCGGCCGCGGCGCCCGACGCCGCCTGTGCGTTCGCGTCGTCGCCCTCGCCCGCCGGCACGGGCTCCTGCGCGGGCGACGGATCGCCCTGCCCCGCGGCCGGCGCGGCCCCGCCGGCCCGCGGCCGGGCCGGCTCGCCGCCGGCCTCGGCGAGCGCCGCCGCGAGCTTGCCGTAGCGGCGGGTGAGCACCTGGCGCATCGCCGCGTAGTCGTCGCCGCCGGTCACGCCCTCGATGTTGTAGCGCCGGTACTCGCCGCGCTGCATCGCATGGTGGTGGTAGACCACGCACGAGGCCTGCGTCGCCTCGCCCATCGTGTGGCTGATGTCGAAGCACTCGATCCGCAGCGCGTCGAGGTCGCCGTCGTCGAGCCCGAGCACGTCGGCGAGCGCGCGCGTGCGCGCCTGCTGCGAGCCCTCCTCGGCGAGCACGCGCGCGAGCGCGATCCGCGCGTTCTGCGTCGCCTGCTCGAGCCACTTGCGCCGCGCGCCGGTGGGCGATCGGACCCAGGTCACCGGATGGCGCGCCTGCGTCTGCAGCCAGTCGATCGTCTCGCCGTCGCCCGAGGGGAGCGTCGCGCAGACGATCACCGGCGGCACCTCGCCGTCGGCGTAGTGCTGCGACACGAACGCGTCGAGCACCTCGCCGGGCACCTGCTCGTCGAGCGCGTCGACCCGCGTCGGGAAGTGCGCGCGATCGCCGAGGTGGCGCCCGCCGCGCACCATCGCGACGTTCACGCACACCTTGCCGCCGCCGGTCTCGACGACGATCACGTCGGCGTCGACGTCGGTGCCGGTCTCCATCGACTGCTGGTGCATGATCCGCGACAGCGCGGTCATGCGGTTGCGCAGCACCGCGGCCTCCTCGAAGCGCAGCTCGCCAGCCGCCGTGTGCATCCGCCCCTCGAGGTCCTTCAGCACCTGCTGCTGGTCGCCGCGCAGGAAGCGCAGCGCCGCGTCGACGTCGGCGCCGTAGGCCGCCTCGTCGATCGCCGCCACGCAGGGCGCGCTGCACCGGCCGATCTGGTGCAGCAGGCACGGGCGCGAGCGGTTGGCGAAGACCGTGTCCTCGCAGGTGCGCAGCCGGAACACCTTCTGCAGCACCTGGATGCTCTCCTTGACCGCCCAGGCGCTCGGGAACGGACCGAAGAACCGGCTGCGCCGGTCGGTGCCGCCGCGGTAGTAGGCGATCCGCGGGTAGCGGTGCGCGGTGAACTTCAGGTACGGGTACGACTTGTCGTCGCGGAACAGGATGTTGTAGCGCGGCGCCTGGGTCTTGATCAGGTTGTTCTCGAGCAGCAGCGCCTCGGCCTCGGAGGCGACCACCGTCGTCTCGATGCGCGCGATCCGCGCGATCATGTGCGCGATGCGCGGGCTGTGCCCGGTCTTCTGGAAGTACGACGAGACGCGCTTCTTCAGGTCGCGCGCCTTGCCCACGTACAGCAGCGTGCCGTCCGCGTCGAAGTAGCGGTACACGCCGGGGCGACCCGGCAGCGAGGCGAGGTACGCCCGGACGTCGAAGTCGGGGGGCGGCGCGGGCGCCTCGGGCGGCCCCGGGGCCGCGGCGTCGTCGGGGATGTCCACCCGCGCGATTCTAGCGGGCGCGACGGCCCCGGCGGGCCCGCCGTCAGGCCGCCGCGTCGGACGGACCGGGCGGCGCCGGGGCGTCGACGCGCTCGACCACGACGAAGGCGAGCGCGCTGTCGAGCTCGTCGGAGATCGACACGTGGGCGACCAGCCCGCGCTCGCGCAGCCACGGCTCGAGCGCCTTGCGCGGCACCGC
>DASPJX010000221.1:0-14765 GCA_035628395.1 Burkholderiaceae bacterium
GAGTTCGTCGCGGTGATGGGGCCGAGCGGCTCCGGCAAGTCCACCTTCATGAACCTCGTCGGCTGCCTCGATCGCCCGAGCGCCGGGCGCCTGTGGCTCGCCGGCGAGGCGGTCGACGAGATGGGCCGCGACCAGCTCGCCGACGTGCGCAACCGCCGGATCGGCTTCGTGTTCCAGCAGTTCAACCTGCTCGCCCGCACGTCCGCGCTCGACAACGTCGAGCTGCCCTTGCTCTACGCGGGCGTGCCGCGTGCGGTGCGCCGCGAGCGCGCCGAGCGGCGTCTGCGCCAGGTCGGGCTCGGCGAGCGGATGGACCACCTGCCGTCGCAGCTGTCGGGCGGGCAGCAGCAGCGCGTCGCGATCGCCCGCGCGCTGGTCAACGATCCGGCGCTGATCCTCGCCGACGAGCCGACCGGCGCGCTCGACTCGCGCACCAGCGTCGAGGTGATGTCGCTGCTGCAGCAGCTGAACCGCGAGGGCATCACCATCGTGCTGGTCACGCACGAGGCCGAGGTCGCGTCGTTCGCCTCGCGCATCATCGGCTTTCGCGACGGCCGGCTCGTGCGCGACGCGCTGAACGCGCCGCGCGACGCGCAGGCCGCGCTCGCCGAGCCCGAGCCGGCGGAGGGCTGAGGCGGTGGACCTGCTCGCCACGTTCCGGATCGCGCTGCGCGCGCTGCGCACCAACACGCTGCGCTCCGGCCTGACGATGCTCGGCATCATCATCGGCGTGGCCGCCGTGATCGCGATGATCGGCGTCGGCAAGGGCGCGCAGTCGCGCGTCGAGGAGCAGGTGCGCAGCCTCGGCGCGAACGTGATGGTGATCTGGCCGTCGTCGACCAACACCGGCGGCGTGAGGAGCGGCACCGGCGGCGTGCAGACGCTGACCGAGGACGACGCCCGCGCGATCGCGCTCGAGGTGCCCGAGGTGATGTACGCGGCGCCGACGCACCGCGCGTCGGGCCAGGTCGTGCACGGCAACCAGAACTGGTTCGCCGCGGTCTTCGGCGTCGACAACGACTTCTTCGACGTCCGCGAGTGGCCGCTCGCCGCCGGCCGGCCGTTCGAGCCGAACGAGCTCGCGAGCGCCGGCAAGGTCATCATCCTCGGGCAGACCGTCGCGCGCCAGCTGTTCGGCGAGGACACGCCGCACGAGGACATGATCGACCGCGTCGTGCGGCTGCGGCGCGTGCCGCTCACCGTGATCGGCATCGCCGCGCGCAAGGGGCAGAGCGCGGTCGGCCAGGACCAGGACGACGCGGTCTTCGTGCCGCTGTCCACCGCGCGCACGCGGCTCTTCGGCGTCGTCCAGGGCAAGCTGCGGCGGATCAACTCGGTGTGGATCAAGGTCCATCCGGGCGAGGACATGAAGGCCGCCGAGGAGGGCATCCGCACGCTGCTGCGCCAGCGCCACCGGCTCGCGCCCGGTCAGGAGGACGACTTCTCTCTGCGCAACCTGACCGAGGTCATGCAGGCGCAGGAGGCCGCGAGCCGCGCGATGACCGGCCTGCTCGCCGCGATCGCGTCGGTCAGCCTGCTGGTCGGCGGCATCGGCATCATGAACATCATGCTGGTGTCGGTCACCGAGCGCACCCGCGAGATCGGGCTGCGCATGGCGGTCGGCGCGCGCGGGCGCGACATCCTGTCGCAGTTCCTCGTCGAGGCGGTCACGCTGAGCTGCATCGGCGGCGCGATCGGCGTCGCGCTCGGCACCGTGGCGGCCGAGCTCGTCGGCCAGTCGGCCGGCTGGCGGATCGAGATCGAGAGCCGCGCCGTGGTGATGGCCTTCGGCTTCGCCGCCCTGATCGGCATCTTCTTCGGCTGGTACCCGGCCCGAAAGGCGTCGCGGCTCGAGCCGATCGACGCGCTGCGCTACGAGTAGCGCATCGGGTGAAGGCGTGGCTCCCTGGCTCGCCGTCGAGATCGCCTGGCGCTCGCTCGCCCGCCATCGGATGCGAGCCGTGCTCGCCTCCGCCGGCATCGTCGCCGGCGTCGCCTCGCTGGTGGCGATGCTCGCGCTCGGGCGGGGCGTGCAGAACGAGGTCGACGGCGCGCTGCGTGCGATCGGATCGAACGTCCTGCTGGTGATCTCGGCCTCGGCAGTGGTCAGCGGCGCGCGTCCCGGCACCGGCACGACGCAGAACCTGACCGAGGCCGACGCGGCGGCGATGTCCTTCGGTCTGGACGAGGTCGAGCACGCCGCGCCGATCATGCGCGCCTGGACGCAGGTGATCGCGGCGCACCGGAACTGGTGGACGATGGTGTCCGGCACGACGCGCGACTACTTCGAGCTGCGCGACTGGCCGGTCACCCACGGCCGATCCTTCCACGACGACGAGCTCGCGTCGGCCGGCAAGGTCGTGCTGCTCGGACGCGTCGCCGCGCGCGAACTGTTCGGTCCGGACCTGCCGTACGAGTCGATGATCGGCGAGACGGTCCGCGTGCGCCGCGTGCCGCTGGTGGTCGTGGGCGTGCTCGGGCCCAAGGGCCAGTCGGCCGGCGGGGACGACGTGGACAACGCGGCCTTCGTGCCGCTGACGACGGCGCGCAACCGGCTGTTCGGTGCCGTGCAGGGCAAGCCGGGACGGGTCCACACGATCATGGCGAGGGTGCGCGACGAGGTGCCGATGACGCGCGGCATCGAATCGATCCGCGAACTGCTGCGGGAGCGGCACCGACTCGGCCCCGAGCGCGCGGACACGTTCGTGATCCGCGACCTGTCCGAGCCTGCGCTCGCACGCCGCGAAGCGGGCCGCGCGCTTTCGGTGCTGCTGGCCGTCATCGCGTCGGTCGGCCTGTTCGTGGGCGGCGTCGGCATCCTGAACGTGATGCTGGTCTCGCTCGCCGAGCGGACCCGCGAGATCGGGTTGCGGCTGGCGGTCGGTGCGCGCGGACGCGACATCCTCGCGCAGTTCCTGGCCGAATCGGTCACGCTGGCGCTCGCCGGCGGCGCCGTCGGCCTGGCGCTCGGCATGCTCGCCGCGGTCGGGGCGGGACGCGAATTCGGGTGGCCGGCCGAGCTCGACGCCTCGGACGCCCTCCTCGCGCTCGTCATGGCGGTGTCGGTCGGCATCGCGGCGGGCCTGTATCCTGCGGTCCGCGCGTCGCGGCTGCAGCCGGTCGACGCCCTGCGGCACGAGTGAGGCCCAACCATGACCGCCAAGACCATCCCCAACGCGCTGACCGTCGCCGGCATCGATCCCTCCGGGGGCGCGGGCATCTACGCCGACCTGAAGGCGTTCTCGGCGCTCGGCGCCTACGGCTGCGGCGTGGTCGCCGCGCTGACCGCGCAGAACACCCAGGGCGTGACCGGCATCCACGGCGTGCCGCCGGACTTCGTCCGCCAGCAGCTCGACACGCTGTTCGCCGACGTCCGCATCGACGCCTGCAAGATCGGCATGCTCGGCACCGCGCCGGTCGCGCGGGCGGTCGCCGAGGGGCTCGCGAAGCCGGTCGGCGCGGGCCGGCCCGCGCACGTGATCGTCGATCCGGTGATGGTCGCCAAGAGCGGCGACGAGCTGCTCGGACGCGAGGCGATCGCGATGCTCGTCGAGGCGATCCTGCCGCTCGCGACGGTGATCACCCCGAACCTGCCCGAGGCCGCCGTGCTGCTGCGTCAGAGGGCGCCCGAGTCGCTGCGCGAGATGCATCGCGCCGCCGAGCGCCTGCGCCGGATGCTGCCCGACTCGGGCCGGCGCTGGGTGATGCTGAAGGGCGGCCACCTGCCGGGCGACGCGATCGACGTGCTGCACGACGGCGACGCGATGATCGAGCTGCCCGAGCGGCGCATCGAGACGAAGAACACGCACGGCACGGGCTGCTCGCTGTCGGCGGCGATCGCCGCGCTGGTGCCGGCCACCGGCGACGTGCCCGAGGCGGTGCGCGTCGCGAAGCGCTGGCTGACCGAGGCGATCCGCCGATCGGGCGAGCTCTCCGTCGGTCGGGGTCACGGTCCGGTGCACCATTTCCACGCGGCGTGGCGTCGCTAGAACCCGGTACCATCGCGCCACCCCACGACCCGCCGGCCGACGCCGCCGGCCCCGCCCATCGATGGACCTCCTCTACGCCCTGCCGCTGCTGGTGAAGGCGGCGCTCCTCGGCATCGTCGAAGGACTGACCGAGTTCCTGCCGATCTCGAGCACCGGTCACCTGATCCTCGCCGGCAGCCTGCTCGGATGGAACGACGACAAGGCCAAGGTCTTCGACGTGGCGATCCAGACCGGCGCGATGGCCGCCGTGATCTGGTACTACCGCGCGCGGATCGCCGGCGTGCTCGGCGGGCTCGGATCGGACCGGACCTCGCAGCGCTTCGCGCTCAACGTCGTCGTGGCGTTCCTGCCGGCGGCGGTGCTCGGCGTGATCTTCGGCAGCCACATCAAGGCGGTGCTCTTCGAGCCGGTGCCGGTGGCGCTCGCGTTCATCGTCGGGGGCGTCGTCATCCTGTGGGTCGAGCGCGCGCAGAAGCGCGCCGCGCGCGCGCCGCGCGTCGACGACATCGATTCGCTGACGCTCGGCGACGCGCTGAAGCTCGGGCTCGCCCAGGCGTTCTCGCTGGTGCCGGGCACGAGCCGGTCGGGCGCGACGATCATCGGCGGCATGATCTTCGGGCTGTCGCGCCGCGTGGCCACCGAGTTCTCGTTCTTCCTCGCGATCCCGACGCTGATCGGCGCGGGCGTCTACCAGACGTGGAAGTACCGCGACCTGCTGTCGGCGGCCGACGCCCCCCTCTTCGGCGTCGGGCTGATCACCGCGTTCTTCAGCGCGCTCGCCTGCGTGCACTGGCTGATCCGCTACGTGTCGCGGCACGACTTCGTGCCGTTCGCGTGGTACCGGATCGCCTTCGGGCTCGTGGTGCTCGTGACCGCGTGGACCGGCGTGGTCGACTGGTCGGCCGGCTGAGCGTCCGCACGACCGGGCGTCGCGGCGCGCGAGCGCGCCGCGATGCGCCGCGACGCGCCTCCGGTCGGACGACGCGGCGCGAGCCCGATAGGACGACGCGCGCCGGGCCGGACGACGCGTCGCCGCCCGGCCCGGGGCCTCAGTTCGGCAGCAGCACCTTGTCGACGACGTGGATCACGCCGTTCGACTGGAGCACGTCGGCGATGCCGACGGTGGCGGTGCCGCCCTTCTCGTCCATCACCATCACGCGCTTGCCGTCCGAGGTCGCGGTCAGCGTGCCGCCCGCCGCGGTCTTCAGCATCGCCTTGCCGCCGGACGACGAGATCCGCTGCATCAGCGTCGCCGCGTCGAGCCGACCGGGGACGACGTGGTACGTCAGCACCTTCGTCAGCGCGGGCTTGTTCTCGGGCTTGAGCAGACCGTCGACGGTGCCCGCCGGCAGCGCGGCGAACGCGTCGTTCGTCGGCGCGAAGACGGTGAACGGGCCCGCGCCCTTCAGCGTGTCGACGAGCCCGGCGGCCTTGACCGCCGCGACCAGCGTCGTGTGGTCCTTCGAGTTGACCGCGTTGTCGACGATGTCCTTCGACGCGTACATCGGCGCGCCGCCGACGGTGACCTGGGCGAAGGCGGGGAGGGCGAGCGCGAGGCCGGTGGCCAGCGCGAGTGAACGCAGCATCATGGTCGAGACTCCTGTGAGGCGGATCCGGTCGGATCGCATCGGGGGTACGGGCGATGCGGCGCGCCGGATGCGCGCGGCCCGCGTCGGACGAGGCCGCGCGTCGCGTCGCCGGGCGACCCGGCTCGCGCTCGTGCCGCGCGGAGCGCCGCCGTGCGCGGCCCGCCGACCGAAGGGCGCCGCGCCGGCGCGGCACCCGCCCGCGTCGCCCCGCCCGAGGGCCTAGGCCGCAGGTCTCGCGGGCGCGCGCGCGCGATCGCGTACCATCCCCGGGTGACCGATCCCGCCCTCCGTCCCGCCCGCCCCGACGCCTCCTCGGCCGCGCTCGACGTGCTCCGCCGCGTCTGGGGCTTTCCCGCGTTCCGCGGCCTGCAGCAGGCCATCGTCGAGCACCTGGTCGGCGGCGGCGACGCGCTCGTGCTGATGCCCACCGGCGCCGGCAAGTCGCTGTGCTACCAGGTGCCCTCGCTGGTGCGCCCGGGCACCGGCGTGGTGGTCTCGCCGCTGATCGCGCTGATGCAGGACCAGGTCGAGGCGCTGCGCGAGAACGGCGTGCGCGCCGAGTACCTGAACTCCACGCTGTCGCTCGACGACGTGCGGCGCATCGAGCGCGCGCTGCGCGCGGGCGAGGTCGACCTGCTGTACGTCGCGCCCGAGCGGCTGCTCACCGAGCGCTGCCTCGCGCTGCTCGACTCGCTCGACATCGCGCTGTTCGCGATCGACGAGGCGCACTGCGTGTCGCAGTGGGGGCACGACTTCCGTCCCGAGTACCTCGGCCTGTCGGTGCTGCACGAGCGCTTCGCGTCGGTGCCGCGGATCGCGCTCACCGCGACCGCCGACCCCCAGACCCGGCGCGAGATCCGCGAGCGGCTCGCGCTCGAGGACGCGAGCGAGTTCGTCTCGAGCTTCGACCGCCCGAACATCCGCTACACGATCGTCGAGAAGGACGAGCCGCGCCGCCAGCTGCTCGCGCTGCTCGAGGGCGAGCATCGGGGCCAGGCGGGCATCGTCTACTGCGCGTCGCGCAAGCGCGTCGACGAGACCGCCGCGTGGCTGCGGGCCGAGGGCTTCGACGCGCTGCCGTACCACGCCGGCATGGGCTCGGCCGAGCGCGCGGCCAACCAGTCGCGCTTCCTGCGCGAGGACGGCGTGGTGATGGTCGCCACGATCGCCTTCGGCATGGGCATCGACAAGCCCGACGTGCGCTTCGTCGTGCACCTCGACATGCCCAAGACCGTCGAGGGCTACTACCAGGAGACCGGCCGCGCCGGGCGCGACGGCCTGCCGTCGCAGGCCTGGATGGCCTACGGGCTGCAGGACGTCGTGAACAACCGCCGGATGATCGACGAGTCCGAGGCCGGCGACGAGCACAAGCGCGCGCTGCGCGCGAAGCTCGACGCGATGGTCGGGCTCGCCGAGGCCGACGGTTGCCGCCGCGTGCTGCTGCTGCGCTACTTCGGCGAGGAGAGCTCGCCCTGCGGCAACTGCGACAACTGCATCCGCCCGCCCGAGCGCTGGGACGCGACCGAGGCGGCGCGCAAGCTGCTGTCGTGCATCTACCGGATCCGCCAGGTGGGCGGCTTCGGCTACGGCGCGCAGTACGTGATCGACGTGCTGCGCGGCGAGCGCAACGAGAAGGTGCTCGAGCGCGGCCACGACCGGCTGTCGACCTTCGGCATCGGCGCCGACCTGGACGCGAACGCCTGGCGCGCGGTGCTGCGCCAGCTGGTCGCCCGCGGGCTCGTCGAGGTCGCGCACGAGCGCTATGGCGTGCTCGAGCTGACCGAGGCGTCCAAGCCGGTGCTGCGCGGCGAGGAGCCGGTGCTGCTCGCGAAGGCGAGCCTCTCGCGCGCCCCGAAGGCGAGGGGCCGGCGCAACCGCGGCGCGGGCGGCCCCGCCGCCGACGCGACCGCCGCCGCGATCGGGCTCGACGCCGAGTCGGCCGCCCGCTTCGCGCGGCTGCGCGCCTGGCGGCTCGAGACCGCGCGCGAGCACGGCGTGCCGCCGTACGTGATCTTCCACGACTCGCACCTCGCCGAGATCGCGCGGCGCGCGCCGCTCGACCTCGACGAGCTCGGGGAGGTGCCCGGCGTGGGCGCGGCGAAGCTCGAGCGCTACGGCCGCGCGGTGCTCGAGGCGCTCGAGTCGGCGTAGCGCCCGACCGACGCGATCGAGGACGCCCGGCCGTCGCGCGGCGCGGCCGCCGAGACCCGGCCCGACGCGCGATGCCGCGGACGCGCCGCGGCCCGTCCGCCGCGCGTCCGCGGGCCGCTACAGCGACATCGACGGCCGCTGCGCCATCGCGGCGCGCCAGCGCACGAGGTTCGGATGCTCGTCGCCCGGCTTGACCTTCACGATCCGCGCGAAGTCCACCGCCACCACCGCGACGATGTCGGCGATGCCGAAGCGCTCGGTCGCGACGAATTCCCGGCCGGCGAGCCGCTCGTCGAGCGTGCGGAAGAACTGCCGGACCCGGGCGCGACCGCGCTCGGCGAGCTCGGGGATCTGCGCGTAGTCGACCGGCCCGGGCAGCGCGCGGTTCGCCATCGCCGGCGAGCCGTTGCGCAGCGCCTCGGCGATCGACATCAGGCCCTCGAACTCGCACCGCCAGTGCCAGCTCGCGACCTCGGCCTTCTCGGCCGGCGTGCGCCCCATCAGCGGCGGCTCCGGGAAGCGCGCCTCGAGCCAGGCGGCGATCGACGCGTTGTCGGTCAGCACCAGGCCGTCGTCGGTGCGCAGCGCGGGCACCGTGCACTGCGGGTTGATCGCCCGGTAGGCCTCGCCGAGCTGCTCGCCGCGCGCGAGGTCGACCGCGACGGTCTCGTGCGCGACGCCCTTCTCGGCGAGCAGGATCCGGGCGCGCCGCGGGCTGGGCGCGGTCGCGCAGTCGTACAGCACGATCGTCGCGGTCATGTCGGCGCTCCGCTCAGGGCCTGAACGCGTAGCCGGGGCCGATCGCCGCGTTCGCGGGAATCGGCGGCAGGTCCGAGAACAGCTTCGGATGGTCGGCCATCACCTTCAGCATGTGCTTCGGCTCGATGTGCCGGTTCACGTCGAAGGGCTGCTTGAGGATGCCCAGGCGCACGAGCCGGTCCTGCGCCGCGTGCAGCGCGCGGTAGTTGTTCGCCGACAGCCGCCGGTCGGCCTGCTGGATGTTGAACTGCATCGCCGCCTCGGCCACGTCCTGCTTCAGGCCCGGGATCCAGCGGGTCGCGACCTGCGCGGCCTGCTTCGGGTTGGCGCGCATCCACTGGTCCGCCTCGGACACCGCGGCGAGGAACTTCTCGATCGTCGCGCCGTTCTTCTCCACCCACGGGCGCAGCGCGACGTTGTAGCCGATGTACGAGATCACGTCGCCGCCGCGGATCACCTCGACGGCGCCGGGCACGTCCTTCATCGCGACGATCGGCCAGGGATCCCAGGCCGAGAACGCGTCGATGCCCTTGGCCAGCAGCGCGACCGTCATGTCGGGCGGCGGCGTGTTGACCAGCGTCACGTCGGTCGGCGCGAGGCCCGCCTTCTCGAGCAGCGCGAGCACGTAGAGGTGGTTGATCGTGCCGAACGACGCGGCGATCCTCTTGCCGCGCAGCGACTTCAGGTCGCCCTTGGCGATGCCGGAGTCGGCCCGCGCGATCAGCGCCATCGTCGCGTCCGAGCCGAGCCGCGTCGCGCTGCCGCTGTAGTTGCCGAGCGCGACCAGGTCCATGCCGCGCTGCACCGCGCCGATCATCGGCACGCCGACCTGCACGATCTCGCTCTCGCCGGCCTGCAGCGCGTTCAGCGCGTCGACGCCGGTGGCGTAGGGGCGGGCGATCGTCACGTCGAGCCCGTGCTTCTCGAAGAAGCCGCGCTCGAGCGCGATCGGCAGCCCGACCTGGTCGATCCCGGTCACCATGCCGGCCTTCATCTTCACCAGCGCCTGCGCGTGCGCGACCTGACCGGTCGTCGCGAGCGCGAGGGCGAACAGCAGCGTGCGGAACATCGTGCGTCTCCTTCCTCGGTGTCGTTCAGGGCTTCAGGGGCTCGACCCGGTCGACCCAGTACGGACGGGCCAGCCGGGAGAGTTCGGTCCGTCGCACGCCGCGCACCTCGACGGTGTTGCCGTCGGTGCCGGACACCCGGCCGAAGCGCTGGAACACGAGCACGTGGAAGCGCTCGGGCGCGAAGGGCAGGGTCACGAGCACGTGGACGCGTTCTCGATCGGGGGGGAACTCGCCGACGACCTTCGCCGGGGCGGCCCACGACAGCCAGCCCTCGAACGCGGCCCACGCGACGAGCAGCGCCAGCACGGTGCGCCCGCGCGGCGAGCGCAGCACCGCGGCGGCAAGCGCCCGCAGCGGCCCGGGGCGCCGCGGCGGCGCGACGGGACCGGTGCCGGAAGCGTCCCGACGCGCGCCGGACGACGCCCGCGCGGTCTCACCGGGCGACGCGTGCGCGGCCCTCCCGGGCGACGCCCGCGCGGCCTCGCCCGGCACGCCGCTCACGCCGACCTCACCTTCGCGAGCACGCGCGCCGACAGCGACTTGAAGGCGTCGTCCTCGACCAGCGCGTCCCAGCGGCGCGGATAGGGCAGCGGCACCTCGATCTCCTCGAGCACGCGGCCCTGCGACAGCACGACCACCCGGTTGGCGAGGAACACCGCCTCGGGCACGTCGTGGGTGATGAACACGACCGTCGTGCGGCGCTGCTGCCAGATCCGCAGCAGCTCCTCCTGCAGCGTCAGCCGCGTCTGCGCGTCGACGCTCGCGAACGGCTCGTCCATCAGCAGCACGTCGGGCTCGTTGGCGAGCGCGCGCACGACGCCGACGCGCTGCTGCATGCCCCCGGAGAGCTCGGCCGGATACCGGTCGGCGGCGTGCGACAGCCCGGCGAGCGCGAGGTACTCGTGCGCGATCCGGTCGCGCTCGGCGCGCGGCACGCCGCGCATCTTCGGGCCGAAGCCGACGTTGTCGAGCACGGTCTTCCACGGGAAGAGCGCGAACGACTGGAACACCACGCCGCGCTCCGGGCCGGGGCCGCTGACCGGGCGGCCGTCGACCAGGATCCGTCCGCCGGTGTGCGGCAGGAAGCCGGCGATCATGTTGAGGATCGTCGTCTTGCCGCAGCCCGAGGGCCCGACGACCGACACGAACTCGCCCGGGCGCACGTCGAGCGACACGTCGCGCACCGCGCTCACCTCGGTGCCCTTGTACGGGTCGAAGTAGGTCTTGCGCAGCCGATCGAGCGTCAGCGCCTTCATCGCGTCACCATCCCCCACCGCTGTCCGGTCGCGCGCTCGATCGGCGCGAGGATCCAGGCGTCGACCGCGTACCAGAGCACGCCGAGCACCACCATGCCGAGCATGATCTCGACCACCGAGCCGGCGCGCCGCGCGTCGAACATCATGAATCCGATCCCGCTCGTGCCGACGATGATCTCCGCGGCGATCAGCGCCCGCCATCCGTAGCCGAGGCCGTTGCGCAGCCCGGTCATGATGTTCGGCAGCGCGCCCGGCAGCAGCACCTCGACGACCACGCGGGCCCGCGACGCGCCGAGGCTGCGCGCGGCCCGGATCAGGTCCGTCGGCACCGAGCGGATGCCGAGCACCGTGTTCAGCACGACCGGGAACAGCACCGTGTAGACGATCACGAAGGTCATCGTCGTCAGCCCGAAGCCGAACCAGATCAGCAGGATCGGCAGCCACGCGATGTCGCCCACCGCCTGGAAGAACAGCAGCACCGGCCACAGCGCCGTGTGCGCGCGCCGGCTGGTGCCGATCAGCACGCCGAGCGGGATCGCGATCGCGACGCCCGCCGCGGTGCCGACCGCCAGCCGGGTCACGCTGTCGGCCAGGTACTCGGGCAGGATGCCCTTGCGGACCAGCTCGACGAACGAGCGCGCGACGTCGTCCGGCCCGGGGAAGAAGGCGCGCGGGAACACCTCCAGCGACGCGGTGATCCACCAGGCGGCGAGCAGCGGCGCGAAGGGCAGGATCGAGCCCAGCGCCGGCCAGGACGCGAGCGCGCGCAGCCAGGCGGCCTGCAGCCGGCGGGCCGGCGAGGGCGCCGCGCGGGGCGGATCGTCGGGCAGCGTCGCGCTCATCTCATGCGCTCCGCACCATGCCCCAGCGCTCCGAGGTCGCGCGCTCGAGCGGCGCGAGCAGCAGCCGGTCGAGCGCGAGCCACAGCAGGCCGATGACGGCCATGCCGAGCACGATGACCTCCGTCTTGTAGAAGTCGCGCGCGGCGAACAGCATGTAGCCGAGCCCGACGTCGGTGGCGATCATCTCGGCGGCGATCAGCCCGCGCCACGCGAAGCCGAGCCCGGTGCGGATGCCGGTCACGACGTTGGGCAGGGCCCCGGGCAGCAGCACCTCGACGAGCATCGCCGTGCGGCCGGCCCCGAGCGAGGCCGCGGCGTGCCGCACCGGCATCGGGATGCTCGCCACGCCGAGCAGCGTGTTGTAGGTGACCACGAAGAACACGGCGTTGAAGATCACGAACGTGATCGCGCCGAAGCCGTAGCCGAACCAGAGCGTGGCGATCGGGATCCACGCGATGCCGGCGAGCACCGAGAAGAAGCGCACCAGCGGCGTGAAGAAGGCCGCGACGGCGGGAACGGTGCCCATCGCGACGCCCAGCGGGATCGCGACCGCGAGCGCGAGGCCGGTGCCGACCGCGATGCGGCCGAGGCTCGCGGCGACGTGGCGCACCAGCGTGCCGTCGGCGAGCGCGTCGGCGCCCGCCCGCAGCACCGCCCCGACGCCCGGGAACACCCGCGGGTCGACGTCGAACGCGCGCACCGTCAGGGCCCACAGCGCGACGAGCGCGGCGAGCGGCAGCACGAACGTCAGGGCCGCGCGGGCGTGGCCCGCGAGGCCGCCGCGCGGCGCGCTCGCGTTCATCGGTGTGCGTCTCCCTGTGGTCGCGGGCCGCCTGCGGGCCCGTCGCGGGTGGCGGATGCTATCGCCTGCGCTCGTCGGCGCGCAATCGGCGGGGGTCGCGCCCGGAACGGACGGCCCCCGACCGGGCTCAGGCGATGCGCCGCTCGTGCCCCGCCCAGTAGCGGTCGCGCAGCAGCCGCTTGTAGAGCTTGCCGGTCGCGTGGCGCGGCAGCTCGGCCTCGAAGTCGATCGACTTCGGGCACTTGACCGGCGACAGACGCTCGCGGCACCAGGCGATCAGCGCCCGCTCGAGCGCGGGACCGGCCGCGCCCATGTCGCGCGGCGTCACCACCGCCTTCACCGCCTCGCCCAGGTCCTCGTCGGGCACGCCGATCACCGCCGCGTCGATCACGTCGGGATGCGTGACCAGCAGGTCCTCGGTCTCCTGCGGGTAGACGTTCACGCCGCCGCTGATGATCGTGTAGGCCTTGCGGTCGGTCAGGTACAGGTAGCCCTCGGCGTCGACGCGGCCGATGTCCCCGAGCGTCGTCCAGCCGGCCGGATGGCGGGACGCGGCGGTCTTCTCGGGATCGCCGTGGTACTCGAACGCGCGGCCGCCGGCGAAGTACACGACGCCGGTCTCGCCGACCGGCACCTCGCGCCCGTCGTCGTCGCAGATCCTCAGCTCGCCGACCACCGCCCGGCCGACCGTGCCCGGGTGCGCGAGCCAGTCGCGCGAGTCGACCAGCGTCATGCCGTTGCCCTCGGTGCCCGCGTAGTACTCCCAGAGGATCGGACCCCACCAGTCGATCATCGCGCGCTTGACCGGCACCGGGCAGGGCGCGGCCGCGTGGATCGCGCAGCGCAGCGACGACACGTCGGCCCGCGCGCGCGCCGCCTCCGGCAGCTTCAGCATCCGCACGAACATCGTCGGCACGACCTGGGTGTGGGTCGCGCGGTACCGCTCGACGAACCCGAGGAAGGCCTCGGCGTCGAAGCGCTCCATGATCACGCAGGTGCCGCCCAGGCGCAGCACCGCCATGTTGAAGCGCAGCGGCGCCGCGTGGTAGAGCGGCGCGGGCGACAGGTAGACCGAGTCCTCGTCGACGCGGTAGCGGTCGCGGACGATGCCGAGCATCGGATAGGGCGCGTCGATCGGGCCGAGCTCGGGCGGCGCGCGCACGCCCTTGGGCCGGCCGGTCGTGCCCGACGAGTACAGCATGTCGATGCCCGCGGCCTCGTCGGGCAGCCGCGCCGCCGGCTGCGCGGCCACCGCGTCCTCGTAGGGCTCCCAGCCGGGCGCGGTGCCGTCGAGCATCAGCCGGGCCTCGACGCCGGGCGCGTCGGCCGCGGCGCCGACGGCGATCGGCGCGGTGGCCACGGTGGCGACGACGAGCCGCGCGCCGCAGTCGGCGACGATGTAGGCGGCCTCGGCCGCGGTGAGCCGCGTGCCGATCGCGGTGTAGACCAGCCCCGCGCGGTGCGCGCCGAAGCACAGCTCGTAGAAGCGCGGATGGTTCTCGACGATCAGCGCGATGCGGTCGCCGGCCCGCAGCCCGCGCGCGCGCAGCAGCCGCGCGAAGCGGTTCGAGGCGTCCTCGAGCTCGCGGTAGGTGACCACGCGGCCGGACTCGGCCATCACGATCGCCGGCTTGTCGGGCGTGCGCGCGGCGTGCACGTAGGGATGCATCGGATCTCCCGGGGTCGGGCCGCCGGACGCGGCCCGTGTCGCATCCGATGATCGGGGGCGGTGCGGCGGGTGGCAAGCCGGCGGTCCGGAGCGGGGGCGGCGGGGCCTGGACGTGCGATGCCGGTTCGGCGTCGGGGGGCGGCGGAGTGCTTTCTGACCGGGACTGCGTTGCGGGGTGGCCTTCGACGCGGGGCGCCGACGCGCGCGCGTCGTCCCCCCGCGTCGAAGGCCCGCTCCGGGTGAGGGGGTGCCGCACCCGTCCTATGTGAGCCTCGGGCGCCGGGTCGGGCGTCGAGCCCGACCCGGCGCCGCTGCCGCGTCGCGGTCGACGGATCGTTCGCGGATGAGGGCTCGTTCGCGGACTAGGGCTCGTTCGCGGACGAGGGCTCGTCCCGGGACCGGGCCGTCGCCGGGGTCGGCGCGCGGAGCCGGGCCTTCCCCAGGGCTCGCCGGGACCCGCGTCAGCGGCGCGCGGCGGGTGCCGGGGCGGCCGCGGGCAGCTGCCAGCCGCCGCCGAGCGCCTTCATCAGGTCGACGCTGTAGGCGAGGCGGGCCTGGCGGTTCTGGATCGCGGCGAGCTCGGCGGCGTTCACCGTGCGCTGCGCGTCGAGCACCTCGAGATAGCCCGAGTAGCCGGC
>DASPJX010000222.1:0-4484 GCA_035628395.1 Burkholderiaceae bacterium
GGCCTGCTCAAGGCCTTACTGAAAAAGTCGGAAAAGGCCTAGAATTTCCGCATGTTCGACAAGCTGCGCGCCGACGTCGCCTGCATCCTGGAGCGCGATCCGGCTGCCCGCTCGGCGTGGGAGGTGCTCACCTGCTACCCGGGGCTGCACGCGATCTACATACACAAGCTCGCGCACTGGTGCTGGTTGCGCGGCCTGCGCTGGCTCGGCCGCTTCCTGTCGCACGCCGGGCGCTTCCTCACCGGCATCGAGATCCATCCCGGCGCGAAGGTCGGCTGCTGCGTCTTCATCGACCACGGCATGGGGGTGGTGATCGGCGAGACCGCCGAGGTCGGCGACGGCTGTACCATCTACCAGGGCGTGACGCTCGGCGGCACGTCGCTCTATCGCGGCGAGAAGCGCCATCCGACCCTCGGCGCCGGCGTGGTGGTCGGCGCGGGCGCCAAGGTGCTCGGCGGCTTCACGGTGGGCGCGGGCGCGCGCGTCGGCTCCAACTCGGTCGTGGTGAAGACCGTGCCGCCGGGCGCCACCGCGGTCGGCATCCCGGCGCGCATCGTCGGCGACGGGGTCGAGGCGCGCCGCGAGGCGCAGGCCAACCGGATGGGCTTCTCGGCCTACGGCCTCGTGCAGGGCGCCGACGATCCTCTGTCGATCGCGCTGCACCAGCTGATCGACCACGTGTCCGAGCAGGACCGGCGCATCGAGCAGCTCGTCGCCGCGCTCGAGCGGCACGGCGCCTCGGTGCCGGCCGACTGCGCGGATCCGTCGCCGCTCGACGCCGGACGGCTGAACAAGCTGGTCGACTGAGCGCGGCGGGGCGAGCGGGTCGACCGAGCGCGCCGGCCGGCCCGCCCGCCGCGCGTCAGCCGAACGCGGCGATCGGCGAGGCGGTGCCGTCGACCCAGCGCAGCCAGCCGCCGCGGCGCTGCGCCGCGTCCCAGTCGGGCAGCACGATGCGGGTGCGCCCGCCCGCCGGATGCGGCCACGCGTGCGTCGCCGGCCGGTGCGTGTGGCCGTGCACCAGCAGCCGCGCGCCGGCCGCGTCCATCGCGGCGTCGACCGCCGCCCCGTTCACGTCCATCAGCGCGCCGGGCTTCTCGCGCTTGCCGGCCTCGCTGGTCTCGCGCACCGAGCGGCCGATCGCGAAGCGCTCGGCGAGCGGGCGCTCGAGGAACCCGCGCTGCCAGCCGGGGTCGCGACAGGTGCGCCGCCACTGCTGGTAGACGAGGTCGTCGGTGCAGAGCGCGTCGCCGTGCGACAGCAGCGCCGGCACGTCGTGCAGCACGAGCGGGCAGGGATCGTCGAGCAGCGTCGCGCCGCAGCGCGCGGCGTACGACGGGCCCGCCGCGCCGGGCACCGGCACGTCGAGCAGGAAGTCGCGGTTGCCGCGCATCAGCCAGACGCGCGTGCCGCGCGCCGACAGCGCGGCGAGCGCGTCGGCGAGCCGGTCGGCCAGCGGATCCGATCCGTCGTCGCCGACCCACAGCTCGAACAGGTCGCCGAGCAGGAACAGGTGCGCGGCGCCCGGCCCGTGCGCCGCGAGCCCGGCGAGGAACGCCTCGGCGGTGGCGGGCGCCTCGGGCGCGAGGTGGACGTCCGACGCGAGCAGCGCCGGCTCGTCGCGCCCGATGCGCAGCATCGGCGATCCCTACTTCGCGCCGACGCGGGTCACCGACTGGATCGTCACCGGCTCGGCGGGCACGTCGCGGTGCATGCCGCTCGAGCTCGTCTTCACCGCCTTGATCGCCTCGACGGTGTCCATGCCCTTGATCACCTTGCCGAACACCGCGTAGCCGTTGCCGTCGGGCTGCGGGTGGTTGAGCATCGCGTTGTCGACGACGTTGATGAAGAACTGCGAGGTCGCCGAGTCGGGCACCGAGGTGCGGGCCATCGCGAGCCAGCCGGTGTCGTTCTTCAGGCCGTTCTGCGACTCGAGCTTGATCGGCGGGCGGGTGGGCTTCTGCTTCATGTCGGGGGTGAAGCCGCCGCCCTGGATCATGAAGTTGCCGATCACGCGGTGGAAGATCGTGCCGTCGTAGTGCTTGTCGTCGACGTACTTGAGGAAGTTCTCGACGGTGGCCGGCGCCTTCGCCGGGTACAGCTCGACGACGATCTCGCCCTTGGAGGTCTTGATCAGCACCTGCGGGTTCGCCTGCGCGGACGCGCCTTCGGGCACCGCGAGCGAGAACATCAGCGCGCCGATCAGGGGGAGGGTCTTGGTCATCGTGGGGTCACCTCGGTTGCGCCGGGAGGGCGCGGGTTGCGGGAGTCGGTGGGGGCGGCGTCGAGCCGCAGGATCAGCTCGCGCGCCGACGCGAGCTTGGAGCGCGCCGACGCGTTGCGCGGGTCGAGCCGGCCGGCCTGCTCCCAGGCGCGGGCGGCGAGCTGCAGGTGGATGTCGCCCAGGTTCTCGTGGGCGAGCGCGTAGGTCGGCACCGCGCGGATCGCCTGCTCGAGCGCCTCGCGCGCGCGGTCCCAGTCGCCGCGCGACGCGTGGATCACGGCGAGGTTGTTGTACGGCTCGGGCAGCTCGGGGAAGTCCTGCACCAGCGAGGCGAAGGTCTCGATCGCGACCTCGGTGCGCCCCTGCTCGGCGAGCACGACGCCGCGCAGGAAGCGCAGCTGCGGGTTGCGCGGGTCGGTCTCGAGGGCGCGCTCCGCGATCGCGAGCGCCTCGCCCGAACGGCCCGCGCGATAGGCGGCGATCGCGCCGTCGTAGGGCACCGACTTCGTCGGGCGCTCGGGCTCGGGCGTGCCGACCTGCCCCGGCGGCTGCACCGCGGGGACCTGCGCCAGGGCGGCCGGAGCCGCGAGCGCGAGGGCGGCGAGCGCGAACGCGCGCGCCGCCCGGCGGGCGGACGCCGCGGGTCGCGCTGCTATACTCGGCCGCACCGCCGCCGCCGCCGCGCACGCCTCGTCTGGAGCCGGTCTCATCCGGTCATTCTAGCAACCCGGCCTGCGCCGCCCCCCATGCTCCGCATCCACAACTCGCTGTCCCGCCGCAAGGAAGACTTCGTTCCGCTCGAGCCCGGCCGCGTGCGCATGTACGTCTGCGGGATCACCGTGTACGACTACTGCCACATCGGCCACGCGCGGATGATGCTGGTGTTCGACATGGTCGCCCGATGGCTGCGCGCGAGCGGCCACGCGCTCACCTACGTGCGCAACATCACCGACATCGACGACAAGATCATCCGGCGCGCGGTGCAGAACGGCGAGACGATCGGCGAGCTCACCGGCCGGTTCGTCGCCGCGATGCACGAGGACCTCGCGGCGCTCGGCTGCGTGCCGCCCGACGAGGAGCCGCGCGCCACGCGGTACGTGCCGCAGATGCTCGACCTGATCGGGCTGCTCGAGCGCAACGGCCTCGCGTACCGGGCGAGCGACGGCGACGTCAACTACGCGGTGCGCCGCTTCGGCCCGTACGGCCGGCTGTCGGGCAAGAGCCTCGACGAGCTGCGCGCGGGCGAGCGCGTGGCGGTGGCCGACGGCAAGCAGGATCCGCTCGACTTCGTGCTCTGGAAGTCCGCCAAGCCCGACGAGCCCGCCGAGGCGGTCTGGGCGTCGCCCTACGGCCCGGGCCGGCCGGGCTGGCACATCGAGTGCTCGGCGATGTCGACCGCGCTGCTCGGGCGCACGATCGACATCCACGGCGGCGGCGCGGACCTGCAGTTCCCGCACCACGAGAACGAGATCGCGCAGAGCGAGGGCGCGCACGGCGACGCCTTCGTCCGCTACTGGATGCACAACGGCTTCGTGCGCGTCGACGACGAGAAGATGTCGAAATCGCTCGGCAACTTCTTCACGATCCGCGACGTGACGAAACGCTTCGACCCCGAGGTGCTGCGGCTGTTCGTGCTGCGCGCGCACTACCGCAGCCCGCTCAACTACTCCGACGCGGCGCTCGAGGACGCGCGCGCCGCGCTGCTGCGGCTGTACGGCGCGCTGTCGCCGGGGCTGCCCGGGCCCGTCGAGCCCGACTGGAGCCGGCCCGAGGCCGCGCGCTTCCGCGAGGCGATGGACGACGACTTCAACACCGCGGTCGCGACGTCGGTGCTGTTCGAGCTCGCGGGCGAGCTCAATCGCCGGCGCGACGCCGACCTCGAGCGCCAGCTGCGGGCGCTCGCCGGCGTGCTCGGCCTGCTCGGGCGCGACCGCGACGCGGTGCTGCGCTCCGGGCTGCTCGGGCCCGACGCGGTGCGGGCGGCGCCCTCCGACGCCGAGATCGAGGCGCTGATCGCGCAGCGCGCCGACGCCAAGAAGGCGAAGCGCTACGCCGACGCCGACCGCATCCGCGCCGAGCTGCTCGAGCGCGGCGTCGCGCTCGAGGACGGGCCCACCGGCACGCGCTGGCGCCGTGCCTGACGCGGTCCCGCCGGCGGGCGCCCATCCTTCGTGGTGGGAGGAGGCGGGCGCGACGCTCGCCGCGACCGATCCGGTGATGGCCGAGGTCATCGGCCGATGGCGCGGCCACGGGCACCTCG
>DASPJX010000223.1:0-7105 GCA_035628395.1 Burkholderiaceae bacterium
GGCATCGCGTCGGCCGCCCTGTCGATCGCCACGTTCGTCGGATCCCATCGTTCGCTCCTCATCACCGGTGCGCAGCCCGTCGTGTCCGGACGAACTGCACGAACCATTCCCGAACGCCCTCGGGATGCGGTACCCCGGACGTGGACTCGCCCGACCGGGCGACCGATCGGGCGAGCATGGACACGGCGCGGCCGCGATCGGGCCGCGCGACCGCGGGCGCCGCGGCCCCGGTAAGCCTTGCCGCCACCCTGTCGAAAGTGCCGGCTCGGCCGTATCCGGGGCGGGCCCCGCCGGGGCCTCGGGTCAGGCGCCCTTCTGCATGTCGGCCTGCTGGCGCAGCGCCTTCACCTGGTCGTGGTTGCGACGCACGCCTTCGTACTGGTGCGCGACGACGTCCTTCACGGCCGGCGGCAGCGGGGCCTGCATCGCCTCCTGGTAGCGGTGCAGCGCGTAGTCCTCGCCGCGCTCGCACTCCTGCAGCACCGCGAGCTCGTCGTCCGCCGGGGTCACCGCGTCCTTCACCGCGACCCAGCCGCGATGCATCGCGCCCGCGACGCTGCCGCCCTCGCCGGGCGCGTGGTGCTCCTCGCCGGCGAGGCTCGCCAGCTGGTCGGCCGCGACGCGGCACTCGCGGGCCCGCGCCTCGAACAGCTGCTTCAGCTCGGGGCGCTGGACGCGCTCGGCGCAGCGCATGAATCCCTGCTCGCCGTCCTCGCAGACGTCGATCAGCTCCTTGAGTACCTGGATGCTCTTGTCGTCGGGTGTGGTGTTCATCGTTCGGTCCTGCCTTCTGCATGTTGACGCGCGATCGGCGCCGGAACCCCGGGTCGAGCAGTCGCCGTACCCGGCACTCGGCCGTACGGCCGTCCGGGCACGTCGATTGCTGATCGGGTTCTCGACAGGCTGCGGACGGCAGACGGTCCGGGCGCCCCGCGCGAGCGCGGCGTCCGATCCGAGGGTTCTCCCTTCCTGGTGCACTTTTCTCCTTTGGACGCGAGGTTTCGCCCCGCTCACGCGGGGCGTTTTTTTGCCCTCGCGCCGCGCGCGTCGCGATTGCGACGGCGCCCGTCGCGTCGACGATAGACAGTGCTCAGGAGCCGGCGACGCGTCCCGAGGCGCCCAGCGCCGACGCGAGGCCGGTGCGCGCCTCGATCACCCGGAAGCAGAGCTCGTAGCAGGCCGTGCTCGGGTGCACCCCGTCCGGACCGAAGAAGAGCTCGGGGTCGCGCGCGAACGGATCGCGCTCGAGCGGCCGGAAGAAATCGACGAACTCGACGCGGTGCGCGTCGCAGGCCGCGTGCAGCGCGTCGCGCACCGCGCGGCTGCGCGCCTCGAGCACGCGCGTGAGCGGCCAGGGCACGATCGGCACGCCGCCGACGTTCGCGCTGGTGGTGACGACCGCGCGCGGCGCGACCGCGCTCACCGCGGCGACCGCCCGGCGCGCGTCGCGGGCGAGCACGGCGTCGGGCGTGCGCGCGAGCGCGTCGTTGCCGCCGATCGTCATCAGCACCGCGTCCCAGCGCCGGGATGGCGCGGCCTCGAGCTGCGACGGCACGTCGGCGAGCCGCGCGCCGCAGCGGGCGCGGTTCACCACCGTCAGGTCCGGGCAGGCGCGCGCGATGCGGCCCGCCACCGAGTGCTCGGGCCGGTGCGCGCCGACGCCGACCGACAGGCTGTCGCCGACGACGAGCAGCGCGGGGCCGGCGTCGTCGAGGATGCGCTCGTACGCGATCGCGTCGGCGGCGAGCCGACGCGCCCGACGCGCCTCGTGACCGAACAGCAGCAGCCGTCCGAGGCCGCAACCCGCGAGGGCGGCGGCCCAGGGCAACAGGGCCGACACGACGGGGGGTCCCGCCGCGCGTCAGCGCTTGCCCGAGCCCAGGTCGGTGCTCGAGGTGGCGCCGGAGGTGTTGCCCGAGCTCGAGCCGGTGGCGCCGCCCGAGCTCGTGCCCGGCGAGGTGGTGCCCGGCGACGTCGTCCCGGTGCTGCCCGAGGTCGGACCGCTCGACGGCATTCCGCCGCCCGCGCCGGAGCCGCCGGTCGCGCCGCCCGCCGTCGTGCCGGAGCCCGCGCCGCCCGAGCCGGCGCCCGCGCCCGCGGAGCCCGAGCCGCCGCCGGTGCCGGTCGCCGCACCCGAGCCGCCGGTGGAGGAGCCGCCGCCGCCCATGTTGCCGGCGGCCGAGCCGGTCGAGCCGGTCGAGCCCGCGGTGCCGCTGGAGCCGGTCGAGCCGGTCGAGCCGGTCGAACCGCTGGAACCGGTCGAGCCGCTGGAACCGGTCGAGCCGGTGCCGCTGGAGCCGGGGGTGGCGGTCGAGCCGCCGGGCGCGCCCTGGGTGCCGCTCGAGGTGTCGGTGCCGGCCGGGGAGCCGGGGGTCGACGATCCGGACTGCGGGCCGCCCATGCCGGGGCTCGCGGTCGGGTTGCCGGAGCCCGCGGCCGCGCCGGTGCCGCCGCCGGCGCCGCTCGCGCCGGTGCCGGTGCCGCTGCTGCCGGCGCCGGTCGCGCCGGGCGAGCCGCTCGACGGGGCGCCGGGGCTGCCGCTCGCGCCGGTGCCGCCACCGGCGCCGCCGGCGCCGGAGCCGGTGCGGTCGCAGGCGACCAAGAGAGTGCCGCTCGCGATCAGCGCGGCGAGCAGGGCGGGAAGTCGACGGGGGGTGGCGTGTCGGGTCATTTGGGATGGGCCTCCTGGGCCGGTTCGATGCGTGAGCCGTACGGCGCGCCCGTGGAGCGGGCCGACGGGGAGGACGGGAACACCAGCACATCGGCGCCGCGTCGGGCGCCGGCGGCGGCAGTGCGCGCGAAGCGCGACGGCGGATCGCGCTGCGGCGCGGGCGCCGGCTCGTCCTGCGGGCCGCGACGCGCGGCGAGGCGCGCCTCCTGGTGCCAGCGGGTGGCCTCGCCGAGGCTGCCGAGGGTGGCCGTGCAGATCGCCCGCGCCTCGCGGTCGCGCTGGCGCAGCGCGTCGGGCGCGGTGCCGAGGCACGCGATCGACAGCTCGGCGCGCCAGCCGGAGACGGCGCCGTGACCCAGCATCAGCGGCGCGTCGGCCGCGTCGCGACCGGTGCCGATCCGCAGCAGCGCGGTGCGCGGCACGAGCCGGCTGGGGTCGAACGCGAGCCAGGCCTCGTCGACCAGCACCTCGACCCACGGATGCAGGTCGCGCGGCGCGTCGACGCCGAAGGGCACGGTGGTCACGTGGCGCGCCGGCAGGCGCGACGCGCGGCACAGCGAGATCATCAGGTGGGCGAGCTCCTGCGGCGTGCCGGCGCCGCGGCGCAGCACCTCGCCGACCGAGCGCATCGGCGCCCCGCCCGGCGGCACCGCGTCCGGACGCGGGTCGCCCGGCAGCACGCGCAGGTGCCGGCGGATCCAGCCCTCGATCGCGACGGTCCGCGCGAACGGGTCGTCGACGCCGACGAACTCCCGCTCGCACATCGCGGCGAGCCGGTCGGACGGACACCAGCGGCTCGGCAGCAGGTAGCGCAGCGACTCCGGCGAGGCCATCGGCGCGGCGCGGCCGTCGCGCTTCGGGCCGCGCGGGCCGGGCTCGGCCTGCAGCAGCCGCAGCTGCGCGTCGAGCTCGACGTGCAGCGGGCCGCCGCGCGCGGCGACGTGCAGGTAGCGCGTCGCGCTCGCCGCGTCGGTGAACACCGACTGCACGTCCGCGCCCCGCACCCGCAGCATCTCCATCGCGAGCTGCTGCTGGTGCGTGCGGGCCGGCAGCAGCGCGAACACGAGCGCCGCCCCGGGCTCGGTCTCGCAGTGGAGGCGGATCGAATAGTCGAACGTGACCGGGGCGAGCATGCGACGGGAGCTCCGTGGAGACGGCGTGCGGCGGGCGATCGGGGCGGCCCGACGCGCGGGTGTCGATCCATGGTTCATTGCAAGGAGTGCGCCCGGGGCGGGGGTGCGGCGAGGCCGTCCGGCGGCCCGGCCGGGCGCCGGCGTCCGCCCGCCGAGCCCCTGTCCATGCCGGTTTCGGGAGGGGTGCCCGCCTCGGACCGATGGCCCCGGGGCGGGCAGCGGCCTTTCACCGGCCGTCGGGCACGACCGTTGCCGTGACGCAGGCATGGCGACGCTCGATCTCGGATGGGCCGGCTGGGCCGCGACGATCGCGGGCGTCGCGCTCGCGGCCTTCGTCGTGGTGGTCGTCGTCGCGAACCTCGCGCAGGCCGAGAAGCGGATCCTGCACGAGGTGCCGCGGCTCTACGCGTCGACCGACGAGCAGTTCACCCGCGTGCTGTCGGTGCTGTTCGGGCCGAACGTGCTCGACGGCAACCGGATCGAGACCTTCGTCAACGGCGAGCGGATCTTCCCGGAGATGCTGCGGGCGATCCAGGAGGCGCGCTGCTCGATCACGTTCGAGACGTTCATCTACTGGTCGGGCGAGATCGGCGAGCGCTTCGCGGAGGCCTTCGTCGAGCGCGCGCGGGCCGGCGTCAAGGTGCACGTGCTGCTCGACTGGGTCGGCTCCAAGCGCATGGAGGAGGCGGTGATCGACCGGCTGCGCTCGGCCGGGGTCGAGGTGGTGCGCTTCCATCCGCCGAAGTGGCGGCACCTGACCCGGCTGAACAACCGCACGCACCGCAAGCTGCTCGTGATCGACGGCCGGCTCGGGTTCACCGGAGGGGTCGGCATCGCCGACGACTGGGACGGCGACGCGACGCAGCCCGACCACTGGCGCGACACGCACTACCGGATCGAGGGGCCGGTGGTCGCGCAGCTGCAGGCGGCGTTCCTCGACAACTGGATCAAGGGCCGGGGCGAGCTGCTGCACGGCGAGTCGTACTTCCCGCCGCTCGAGCCCGCCGGCGACGTCCGGGCGCAGGTGTTCGTCAGCTCGCCGTCGGGGGGCTCCGAGAGCATGCACCTGATGGTCAACTACGCGATCGTCTGCGCGAAGCGCTCGATCCGGATCTCCACCGCCTACTTCGTGCCGGACGAGATGACGGTGGCGGCGCTGCTGCACGCGGCGTCGCGCGGCGTGAAGGTGACGGTGCTGGTGCCCGGCCGGCGGACCGACTCGGCGATCGCGCGGCGGGCGTCGCAGCACATGTGGGGCCGGCTGCTGCGCGGCGGCGTGGCGCTGCACTCGTACGAGCCCTGCCAGCTGCACTGGAAGGTGCTGATCGTCGACGACTGGTGGGTGTCGGTCGGCTCGACGAACTTCGACAACCGGTCGTTCCGGCTGAACGACGAGGCGAACCTGAACGTCTACGACCGGGACTTCGCCGCCCGGCAGGTCGAGATCTTCGAGGCCGACCTCGCGCGCAGTCGCCGGATCACCGTCGAGAGCTGGAAACGGCGCTCGAGCGGCCAGCGGCTGTACGAGGCCGCGTCGTACCTGGTGCGCTCGCAGCTGTAGGCGCGTACCGCCGCGACGCGGCTCCGACCCGGGACCGCGCCCTGCTCCGACACCGCCGCGCCGGCCCGCTCGCTAGGCTCGGGAACGGGTCACGGCGAGCCGCGGACGGAGAGGATGATCGCTCTGATGGTCGAGGATTCGGCGCTCGTACGCAGCCGACTGATCCCCATGCTCGCCGCGTTCAGCGGCGTGCGGGTCGTCGCCACGGCCGAGTCGACCGCCGAGGCGCTCGAGTGGCTGCGCGACAACCGCTGCGACCTGGTCCTGCTCGACCTGTCGCTGCGGACGGCCGCCGGCCTCGACCTGCTCGACGCCCTCGGCCGCCCGCCGCCGCCGGGCGATCCCGACCCGCCGATGCGGGTCGTTCTCACCAACGGCGCCAGCGAGGCGGTCCGCCGGCACTGCGAAGCGCTCGGCGCCGCGGTGTTCGACAAGTCGATCCAGCTCGACGAGCTGTTCGACTTCCTGCGGCGCGAGTACTGCACGATCCATTAGTCGGTGGAAAGAATTTCCACCCGACCTTACTGGATCAGCCCGTTCTTCATCGCGTAGTACGTCACGTCGCTGTTCGAGCGCAGGTTCAGCTTCTCGAGCACGCGCGAGCGGTAGGTGCTGATCGTCTTGAACGACAGGTTCAGCACGTTGGCGATCGCGGTCACCGACTCGCCCTTGGCCAGCCGCAGGAACACCTGGAGCTCGCGGTCGGACAGCTGCGCGTGCGGCGGCTCGTCGCCGTTGCCGCCCAGCCCGTTGGCCAGCAGGTCGCCGACCGCCTCGGTCACGAACCGGCGGCCCTGCGCGACCGAGCGGATCGCCCGCAGCAGGTCGGCCGGCTCGCAGTCCTTCGGCAGGTAGCCGGAGGCACCGAGCTTCAGCATCTGCAGCGCGTAGTGCTGCTCGGGGAACGAGGACAGCATCAGGACCGGCAGCTCGGGCTTGCGCAGCCGGATCGCCCGCAGCACGTCGACGCCGTTCTGGCCGGGCATCGAGATGTCGAGGAGCAGGACGTCGCAGGCGTCGTTGCGGACGAGGTCGAGGGCTTCGCGGCCGCTGGCGGCCTCCTCGACGCTCTCCATGTCGGGTTGGCCCGCGAGGAACTGCTTGAAGCCGGCTCGGACGATCGGGTGGTCGTCGCAGATGACGACCTTGAGCTTGCGGCCGGACGAGGTCAGGGGTTGGTTCGCGATCATGGTCTCTCCCGTGCGGGCATCGGATTTGCTGACTTTGGTTTGGCGACCCGAGCGTGTCGGGTTCGCCACAACGGAGATGCAACCACCGTGCCCGACTCGAGACCCGCTCCGACCCGCCTGCAGGGCATTCCCTCAGACTTGGCAGTAAAAAATGCCGACGAGTGCCTGCAACTGGCGGCGTACCTGCAGCGCACGCGCGAAGCCGAGCGGGCCGCGCTGGCGCGCGAGCTCCACGACGAGCTGGGCGCGATCCTGACGGCCGCCCGGCTGGACGTCGCCTGGCTGGCCGCCCAGCCCGGCTGCCAGGATCCGGCGATCGCCCAGCGGGTCGCGGCCCTGCAGCGGGTGCTCGCCGAGGGGATCGGGCTCAAGCGCCGGATCGTCGAGGACCTGCACCCGACCGTGCTGACCCACCTGGGCCTGGTGCCGGCGCTCGAGCAGCTGCTGTCGACGCACCGGCCGCGCTTCGCCGGCCGGATCGACGTCGAGCTCGACGAGCGGATCTCGCTGACCGGCGAGCCGGCGCTCGCGCTGTACCGGATCGTCCAGG
>DASPJX010000224.1:0-7727 GCA_035628395.1 Burkholderiaceae bacterium
GCGCGCGCCTCGGCGGCGGTCGCCGGCCGGCCCGCGGCGTCGCGGCCCGCGGGACGAGCGGCGGGCGCCGCGGCCCGCGGCAGCGCGGGCGAGGCGCCGAACCAGGCGGCGAACGCCGGCAGCCCGCTCGGGTCGCGCGGCGGCTCGAAGAGCTCGCCGCGGTTGCGCGTCGTCGCGTACTCGCGCGCGCTGCGGCCGTAGCGATCGACGAGGTCGGGCTGCGCGCCCGCCTCGAGCAGCAGCGCGACGAGCCGCCCGCGCTCGGTCGGCGGCGCGTCGAGCACCGCGCGGATCAGCGGCGTGGTGCCGTCGGGATCGAGCGGCGTGTCGACGCCCGCGCGCGGCAGGAAGTGCTTGGTCGCGTCGACGCGCCCGCTGCGGATCGCGAGGTCGAGCGCGCGGCGCGCGTCGATCGCGCCGGGGTTCGAGGCGAGCAGCGCGTCGGCGCCGGCGAGGTCGCCCTTGGCGAGCATCGCGCGCAGCGCCTCGCTCGAGCGCGGGGACGCCGGTGCGTCGGGCGTCGCGCAGCCCGCGGCGAACGCGGCCGCGCAGCACAGCGCGGCGATCCACGCGGTGCCCGGCAGGGCTCGCGCGGCGGCGTCGGAGGTCGGACGGGTTCGGTTTCGCATGGTCGTCGGGTGCCGGCCGGGAGCCGGCGACCCGTGCCGATCATCGACCCGCCCCGCCACGCCGAACAGCGGAGGCGGCCGCGTCGCGCCGCCTCGGCACGCAGGATGGGCGATCCGCCGACACGTCCGTCGGACGGCAGGCCGCCCCGCGACGGCTCAGGACGGCGTCGGGGCCGGGGCGTCGAGCCGGTCGCGCCGCGCGAGCTCGGGGAACCAGCGCCGCCACAGCACGACCACCAGCAGGGTGCCGACCCCGCCCGCGACCACCGCCGCCACCGGGCCGACCGCGGCCGCGAGCACGCCCGACTCGAACTCGCCGATCTGGTTCGACGCGCCGATGAACACCGAGTTGACCGCGCCGACGCGACCGCGCATCTCGTCGGGCGTCTCGAGCTGCACGAGCGACATCCGCACGACCACGCTCACCATGTCGGCGCCGCCGAGCACCGCGAGCGCGACGACCGACAGCGGCAGCGAGGTCGACAGCCCGAAGACGACGGTGGCCGCGCCGAACAGCGCCACCGACGCGAACAGCAGCGGACCGACGCGCCGTCGCAGCGGCCGGCGCGACAGCCACAGCGCCACCGCGAGCGCGCCGACCGCCGGCGCCGAGCGCAGCACGCCGAGGCCCCAGGGGCCGGTGCCGAGGATGTCCTTCGCGTAGATCGGCAGCAGCGCGGTGGCGCCGCCCAGCAGCACCGCGAACATGTCGAGCGAGATCGCGCCGAGCAGGATCGGGTGGCGCCGGATGAAGCCGATGCCGGCGAACAGGTAGTCGAGCGTCACCCGCGGCCGGGCGCTGTTGTCGCGCCGGTCGGGGATGCGCAGCGCCATCGCGGCCGCGACGACGTAGGCCGCGGCGCTCGTCGCGTAGACGACGTGCGGGCCGCCCACGTACAGGAAGCCGCCGATCGCCGGGCCGACGATCGTCGCGGCCTGCATCGCGGAGCTCGCGAGCGCGACCGCGCGCGACAGCATCGACGCCGGCACGAGCGTGGGCAGCAGCGACTGCGCGGCCGGCATCTCGAACGCGCGCAGCGCGCCGATCGCGAACACGAACGCGAACAGCAGCTCGCGGCTCGCCCAGCCGCCGAGCGCCGCGGCGGCGAGCAGCGCGGTCGCCGCGCCCTGCGCGGCGCGGCAGCCGGCGAGGATGAGGCGTCGGTCGTGCCGGTCGACGATCGGGCCGACGACGAACAGCAGCGCGATGCTCGGCAGGAACTGCACGAGCCCGACGAGGCCGAGGTCGAGCGCGCTGCCGGTGAGCGCGTACATCTGCCAGCCGACGGCGACCACCTGCACCTGGCCGGCGGAGGTCGACGCGAGCCGCGACCACCAGTAGGCGCGGTACTCGGGCACCGCCATCGGGCCGCGCGCGTCGTCGTGCGCCGGCTCGGGCGGGGACGGGGTCATCGGCCGATGATAGCGGCCCGGCGCGGCCGTCGCCCGCGGCCGGTCCGCATCGACGGACGCGGCCCGCGCGAGCCGTCGCGGGCGGGCGACGGGACCGGCCGCCGCGCTCGGACGGGACCGGCCGCCGCTCTCGGACGGGACCGGCCGCCGCGCTCGATCGGCGGCTCCCCCGTCGGCCGCCGCGACCGGCGCGATGTCGCGCCCGGGGCGCCCCGTCCCGCTCAGCCGGTCGCGGCGATCGCGACCGCCTCGCCGGCGAAGGCCTCGCGCGCGGCGGCGTCGATCGTCGCGCGCAGCCACGCGTGCGCGGGCCGCGCGGTGTGGCGGTGGTGCCAGAGCTGGTCGACGTGCACCGACGGCACCTCGAGCGGCAGCGACCGCACGACGAGCCGCGACGCGATGCCGGTCGAGGCGACGAAGCGCCTGGGCAGCACCGTCAGCAGGTCGGTGCTCGCGACGACCTGGCCCGCGGTGAAGAACTGGTTGACGGTGAGCACGACGCGGCGGCGCCGTCCGATCGCCGCGAGCGCCTCGTCGACGAAGCCGAACGGGCGGCCCGAGAAGCTGACCAGCAGGTGCCGGGCCTCGCAGTAGTGGTCGAGGTCGAGCGGCCCCGCCGCGAGCGGATGACCGGCGCGCATCACGCAGGCGTACTCGCTGTCGTAGAGCCGGTGGTGCTCGAACGCGCCGGCCAGCCCCGCCTGCATCGCGTCGGTGCCGATCGCGGCGACCGCCGCCGGAAAGTAGCCGATCGCCACGTCGAGCTCGCCGGCGGCCAGCAGCGACCGCGGGTCGCGGGTGAGCATCGGCCGCACCCGGATCGACACGCCCGGCGCCTCGGCCTCGAGCCGGCGCACCAGCGGCGGCATCAGCACCGCGGCGGTGGCGTCGGCCATCGCGAGCACGAAGCTGTCGCGCGAGGCGGCCGCGTCGAACGCGTCGGGCTGCAGCGACTGGCGAAGCTGGTCGAGCGCGGCGCGCACCGCCGGCCACAGCTCGAGCGCGCGCGGCGTCGGCTCGACGCCGTAGCCGGCGCGCACGACCAGCTCGTCGTGCAGCGCGTCGCGCAGGCGTCGCAGCGCGTTGCTCGCGGCCGGCTGGCTCATCGCCAGGTTGGCCGCGGCCCGCGTCAGGTTGCGCTCGGCCATCACCTCGTCGAACAGGCGCAGCAGGTTCAGGTCGAGCGTTCGGAAGTTGACCGGGACGGACGGGTCCTGCATGGCGATGAATGGCGGGTTCGGGAAACCATTCTAATCGTGAATGACAGGGATTCCGACAATCCATTGGATTGCCATGCTGCGCTGCCGCATGATGCTCCAACGGCCGTCACTCACGGCGGCCCGAGAAGGAGTTCGATCATGGCGACGATTCACGTGACCCGCGGTGCCACCGTCCTGGAATCCCCCAAGCACGGCGGACTCGAGCGGATGACGGCCGGGGCGAGCATCGTGGCCCGCCTGCTGGGGACCGCGATCCACGGGCTGGACGCGTGGTACGACCGGCGCGTCGCGGCGCACAACGCGCGGATGATGGCCGAGCTGGCGACCCGCGATCCGCGGGTGCTGGCCGAGTTCCGCGCCGCCCGCGACCGCGCCGGCGTCTGAGGCCCCGCCCGGGCCGGACCCGGGCGAGCCGCGACCCGTCCCGCTCCGCCGCGGCGGAGCGGCGGGACCGCCCGCGCCGCGGGCGGCCCGCCCGGGCCGTCACTTACTTGTACAGCACCTCGGGCAGCCACAGGCCGATGCCCGGGAACATGTACAGCAGGAACAGCGCGAGGATCTGGATCAGCATGAACGGGATCATCCCGGAGAAGATCTGGTTCAGCGTCACGTGCGGGGGCGCCACGCCCTTCAGGTAGAACGCGGCCATCGCCACCGGCGGCGACAGGAACGCGGTCTGCAGGTTCAGCGCGACCAGCAGGCCGAAGAACAGCGGATCGACGCCGAAGTTGTCCAGCAGCGGGATGAAGATCGGCATGAAGATCACGATGATCTCCGTCCACTCCAGCGGCCAGCCGAGCAGGAAGATGATCACCTGCGACAGCAGCAGGAACTGGATCTTCGACAGCCCGAGCGACAGCACCCACTGCTCGATCAGGTCCTGACCGCCCAGCAGCGCGAACGCCGCCGAGAAGATCGACGAGCCGACGAACAGCCAGCACACCATCGCGCTGGTCTTGGCGGTGAGGAACACCGACTCCCTGACGACGCCGTAGTTCAGCTGCCGGTACGCGGCCGCGAGCAGCACGCCGCCCAGCGAGCCGATCGCCGCCGCCTCGGTCGGCGTGGCCAGGCCGAAGACGATCGTCCCGAGCACCATCAGGATCAGGAAGGCGAGCGGGAAGAACGACGACAGCAGCATCTTGAAGACTTCGAGCCGCGCGAAGGTCAGCAGCGCGTAGTACGCGAGCACGACCGCGCCCAGCACGCCGGCGAAGATCCAGAACCAGGTCGGCGTCGGGCGACGCTCCGGCTCGGCCGCCGCGGCGGGCGCCTCGGTCGCGGCCGCCGACGGCGCGGCGGCCTCCGGCTTCGCGGCCTCGGCGGCGGGCGGCTCGGCCGCACCGGCGGCCTGCGGCGCCTCGCCCTCGGCCTTCGGCTCCTCGAGCCCGCCCGCGGACGTGTCCTCCGGCTCGGCGAGCCCGCCGCCCTGCTCGGCCTCGACGCCCATCTCGACCATCGGCTCGTCGACCGGCAGCGGCGAGGTGCTCGCGCGCCAGACGACGGTGAGCAGCACCGCGAGGAAGATCGCCGGGATCGCCGCGAGCAGCGCCTGGCGCATCACCTGGCCCATCGTGAGGCCGGCGTTGCGCTTGCCCTTGAGCGCGGTGCCCAGCGCCGGCAGCACCTTCGGGCCGAACGCGCTCGCGAGCGACTGGGCCGCCGGCGCCAGCGGCACGCGGCGCTCCGACTCGGGCAGCGGCGGCATCAGGTCGGGCCGCAGCTTGGCGAGGACGATCGTGTACACGACGTACAGGCCGGCCAGCATGATGCCGGGGAAGAACGCGCCGGCGTACAGCTGCACCACCGACACGCCGGCGGTCGCGCGGTAGACGATCAGCAGCACCGACGGCGGGATCAGGATGCCGAGGCAGCCGCCGGCGGTGATCGAGCCCGCCGACACGCCCGTCGAGTAGCCGGCGCGCAGCATCGCCGGCAGCGCGAGCAGGCCCATCAGCGTGACGACCGCCCCGACGATGCCGGTCGCCGTCGCGAACACCGCGCAGGTGAACAGCGTGGCGACCGCGAGCGAGCCCGGCACCCGCGCAAGCGCGAGGTGCAGGCTCCGGAACAGCTTCTCGATCAGGTTGGCGCGCTCGACCAGGTATCCCATGAACACGAACAGCGGGATCGAGATCAGCACGTCGTTGGTCATCACCGCGTACGCGCGCTGGACCATCAGGTCGAGCGTCTGCTGGATCGCCAGGTCGGGCGCCCGCATCCGGTAGGCGAGGTACGCGAAGATCATCCCCATGCCCATCAGCGTGAACGCCGTGGGGAAGCCGAGCATGATCGCGACGACGACGAGCCCCAGCATCAGCAGGCCGAGGTGGCCGCTCTGCAGGTTGTTCCACGGCATCAGGAAGGCGATCGAGGCGACCACCAGGCCCATGATGCCCAGGCCGAAGTAGAGTTCCTTGCGCATGGCTCAGCGCTCCCCGGCGGCGCTGACGGGGCCGACGGCGTGCGTCGGGCCGGCCTCGGACGACACCATCGCCTTCAGCTTGTCGACGTCGACCTCCTCGACGTCCTGCTCGCGCGACGGCCATTCGCCGGTCTTCAGGCACACGATGCAGCGCAGGATCTCGACGATGCCCTGCAGCAGCAGCAGCACGCCGGCGATCGGGATGATCGTCTTGATCGGATAGAGCGGCGGGCCGTCGGCGGTGATCGACGAGTGCTCGCGGATCGCCCACGACTCGCCGGCGAACGTGTAGCCGGCCCAGGCGAGCGCGACGATGCCGGGCAGGAAGAACACCAGGTAGAGCACCAGGTCGAAGAACGCCTGCGTGCGGGGCTCGAAGAAGCCGTACAGGATGTCGCCGCGTACGTGCCCGTTCTTCGACAGCGTGTACGCGCCCGCCATCATGAAGAGCGCGCCGTACATCATCATCTGCGCGTCGAAGGCCCAGGCGTGCGGCTCGTTGAGCACGTACCGGGAGAACACCTCCCAGCAGATCAGCAGCGTCAGCCCGACGATCAGCCAGGCGAACAGCTGCCCCGCGAACGTCGAGACGCGGTCTACGGCGAGAAAGAACTTCTGCATGGGAGCCCCGGAGAGCGCGAACGCGCTTCGTGGGCGCGTCGCGGGTCGTGTTCGTCGGTCGGCGCGGTCGCCGACCTGTGGGTTGCGGTCGGACCGGCCCGCGGGGGCCGGCAGGGTCGGGTCGGGTCGGGTCGCGCCGGGCCGGGCACGGGCCCGGTCCGGCGGCCGCGGGGCCGGACGCCTCGGCGGCGCCCGGACCCGGCGGGCGTCAGCCCTTCTTCGCGCCGGCTGCGGCGGGCGCGGCCGCGCGCTGGCCGAAGTAGTGGTTGTAGGCCATCCGGCGGTTCACGTTGGTGTCCATGTCCCAGCGGACCGCACGCTCGGCGAACGCGCGCTGCGAGTCGAGGATCTTCTTGAACAGGGGGTTCTCCGCCGCCTTCTTCTCGACGACCTGGTCGTAGACCTTCAGCTGCTGCTGCAGGATCGCGTCGGGCGTCTTGTAGAACTTCACGCCCTGCTTCTCCTGCATCTCGACGTAGTCCTTCGAGTAGCGGTCGACCGCCTTCCAGGACATGTCGGCCGACGCGGCCTCGACGGCGTTGTCGATGATCGCCTTCAGCTTGGGCGGCAGCGCGTCGAGCTTGCCCTTGTTGAACAGGATCTCGAACTGCTCGGCGTTCTGGTGGTAGCTCTGCAGCATGCAGACCTTCGACACGTCGGGGAAGCCGAGCACGCGGTCGGACGACGCGTTGTTGAACTCGGCCGCGTCCAGCAGGCCGCGGTCCATCGCCGGGATGATCTCGCCGCCGGGCAGCGCGTTGACGGCCACGCCGAGCGCGGTGAACACGTCGATGCTCAGGCCCACCGTGCGGAACTTCAGGCCCTTCATGTCCTCGGCCTTGGCGACCGGCTTCTTGAACCAGCCGAGCGGCTGCGTCGGCATCGGGCCGTACATGTACGAGTACACGTTCGCGCCGATCGCCTTGTAGAGCTCGTCGAGCAGGTCCTTGCCGCCGCCGTACTTGTGCCACGACAGCAGCATGTTGGCGTCCATGCCGAACGACGGGCCCGAGCCCCACAGCGCCAGCGCGCTGTTCTTGCCGTAGTGGTAGACGAGCACGCCGTGGCCGCCGTCGAGGGTGCCCTTGGACACCGCGTCGAGCAGGCCGAAGGCCGGGACGACCGCGCCGGCCGGCAGGACCTCGATGCGCAGGTCGCCGCCCGTCATGTCGTTCACCTTGCGGGCGAAGTCCTGCGCGTACTCGTGGAAGATGTCTTTCGCCGGCCACGTGCTCTGCCAGCGCATGGTCACCGGACCCTGCGCCTTGACGATGCTCGGAAATCCGAGCGTGGCGGCCCCGGCCGTAGCGGCGGCCGCGCCGGTGAGAAACCTGCGTCGCGTCGCGATCTTCGTCGTCTGATCCTGGCTCATGTCTCCTCCTTAAGTGGCTGATTATTTTTCGGTGCGTTGGATGCTAT
>DASPJX010000225.1:0-2944 GCA_035628395.1 Burkholderiaceae bacterium
TCCTCGGAGGCGAGCTCGTCGCGGCCCTCGAGCTTCGCGTTGCCGAACGCGCCGACCAGCGAGCGCCGCATCTCGCGCGGCGCCGTGCCGGCGAGCCGGTCGAGCACCGCGCCGCCGAGGCGCTCCGGGAAGCGCTTGCCCCAGGCGTGCGAGTCGCGGATCTCGCGGTAGATCGACTGCGCGATCCGGCGCGCGCCCTCGGCGTCGGGCGGCGCGATCTCGTAGACGTTCATCCGGTTCAGGATCGGCTCGGGGATGCGGGACGCCTCGTTGGCGGTCGCGATCCAGACGATGTCCGAGCAGTCGAGCGGCACCTCGGCGAACTCGTCGGTGAAGGTCCGCGCGGTCTCGTGCTCGAGCAGCGAGTACAGCGCGCCCAGCGGATCGTAGTGGCTCTCGGCCGAGGCCTTGTCGAGCTCGTCGACCACCAGCACCGGGTTCGCGTAGTCGCCGTGCACCAGCGTGTCGAACACCTTGCCGGTGCGCGAGTTCTTCCACTGCGACGAGGCGCCCGACAGCACCCAGCCCGCGGTCAGCGAGCTCATCGACACGAAGCCGAAGCCGGTGCCGAGCAGCTGCGACAGCCGCTTGGCGAAGTGGGTCTTGCCGATCCCGGGCTCGCCGAGCAGCAGCATCGGCGAGATCTCGAGCGGGTCGTCGGTCTCCATGCACAGCGCGAGCTGCTTGCGCAGGTCGCGCAGCACCTCGGAGAAGTTCGGCAGCTCCGCCTCCAGCAGGTCGAAGTCGGGCATCCGCCCGGGCTTCACGCTGAATCGCTCGCCGCCCACGCGGATCATCTTCTCGTAGGTGGTCCGCAGCGCGTCGTTCGCACCGGGCGACAGTTCCTCGAGCGCCGTCTCCACGGCCTGCGTCGAGTAGATCTGCTTGAAGCCCGCGATCGAGAAGCTCGATCCGGCGGGGGGCTGGTGCAGGGCATGCGGCATGGATTGTCCTCCGCGCTGACGATTCGACCGATCGTCCTGGAATGTGTAGCGCTGACGAAGGGCGCAATCAATAACCGTGCCAGCCGGCCGACGGGCGGAACGGCGCGCTCGCCGCGGGGGCGACGGTCGGCTGGCGTCGCCGATCGGAACCTGCTAGAGTCACGGGTTCCGCTGAAACGGGGTGATTCCCAATGCCGACAATCCGTGTGAAAGAGAACGAGCCGTTCGACGTGGCGCTGCGTCGCTTCAAGCGCACGATCGAGAAGACGGGTCTTCTCACGGAATTGCGCGCGCGCGAGTTCTACGAGAAACCGACGGCCGAGCGCAAGCGCAAGAAGGCGGCCGCGGTCAAACGTCATTACAAGCGCCTGCGCAGCCAGATGCTGCCCAAGAAGCTGTACTGACCGCTTCGCCCCTGCAGCCGTACGGGAGCCCGCTGGCGGATCCGCCACCGGGCTCTTCGCATTTGAGGGCCGGCCCGCGACGACCGCGGGGCGGCCCGCCCGCCGTGGAGGACCGATGACCGCCCCGACGCCCCTGAAGGACCGGATCACCGAGGACATGAAGGCCGCGATGCGCGCCCGCGACGCCGATCGGCTCGGCGCGATCCGGATGCTGCTCGCCGCCGTCAAGCAGCGCGAGGTCGACGAGCGGATCGTCGCCGACGACGCGGTGGTCACCGCGGTGGTCGACAGGCTGATCAAGCAGCGGCGCGACTCGATCGCCCAGTTCGAGCAGGCCGGCCGGACCGACCTCGTCGACCGGGAGAAGGCCGAGCTCGAGGTGCTGTCGGCGTACCTGCCGGCGCAGCTGTCCGACGCCGAGGTCGCCGGCGAGATCGACGCGGCGATCGCCGCCTCGGGGGCCGCCGGCCCGCAGGACATGGGCAAGGTGATGGGCCTGCTCAAGCCGAGGCTCGCCGGCCGGACCGACCTGTCGAAGGTCTCCGGGCTCGTGAAGACGCGGCTCGCCGGGCGCTAGACTGCGGGGGTGATTCCGCAGTCCTTCATCCAGGAGCTGCTGGCCCGCGTCGACATCGTCGACGTGGTCGGCAAGCACGTGAAGCTGAAGAAGGGCGGCGCCAACTGGCTCGGGCTCTGCCCGTTCCACGGCGAGAAGTCCCCGTCGTTCACGGTCTCGCCGACCAAGCAGTTCTACCACTGCTTCGGTTGCGGCGCCCACGGCTCGGCGATCGGCTTCCTGATGGAGCACGCCGGGCTCGGCTACGTCGACGCGATCCACGAGCTCGCCCGCTCGCTCGGGCTCTCGGTGCCCGAGGAGCGCGGGCCCGACGACGCGCGCCGCCGCGACCCCGACCTGCTGTCGACGCTGGAGGCGGCCGCGCGCTTCTACCGGCAGCGGCTCAAGGACGCGCCGGCGGCGATCGAGTACCTGAAGTCGCGCGGCGTCAGCGGCGAGACCGCGCTGCGCTTCGGCATCGGCTACGCCCCCGAGGGCTGGCGCGGCCTCGAGGCGGCGGTGCCCGACTACTCGGCGAAGGCGCTGGTCGAGTCGGGGCTGGTGATCGAGCCGGAGGCCGACGAGCCCGAGGGCGGGCGGCGCAAGCGCTACGACCGCTTCCGCGACCGGATCATGTTCCCGATCCGCAACCCGCGCGGCCAGGTGATCGGCTTCGGCGGGCGCGTGCTCGGGCAGGGCGAGCCGAAGTACCTGAACTCGCCCGAGACGCCGCTCTTCTCGAAGGGACGCGAGCTCTACGGACTGTTCGAGGGCCGCGAGGCGATCCGGCGCGCCGACTGCGCGATCGTCGTCGAGGGCTACATGGACGTCGTGATGCTCGCGCAGCACGGGGTCGGGCACGCGGTGGCCACGCTCGGCACGGCGACCACCGCGCAGCACGTGCAGAAGCTGCTGCGGCTGGTCGAGCGGGTGGTGTTCGCGTTCGACGGCGACGCCGCCGGACGGCGCGCCGCGTGGCGGGCGCTCGAGGCCTGCCTGCCGCACGCGTCGGACACCAAGCGCGTCGACTTCCTGTTCCT
>DASPJX010000226.1:0-5586 GCA_035628395.1 Burkholderiaceae bacterium
GCGCCAGGCGCCCCTCGCCGCCCTCCGTGATCGACCGCGCCGACGGGAGGAAGGCAAAGCAGAGCGCCGGCGTCACCACGATCGCCACCGCGAGCGAAGCGATGAGCGCCATCACGTACGCGTACGCAAGCGGCGTCATCAGCCGTCCTTCGACGCCGGAGAGGCCGAAGATCGGCAGAAACACCAGGACGATGATGACGGTCGCAAACACGATCGACGTCCGGATTTCGAGCGTCGCGTCGCGGACGACGACGGCGGCCGGCTTGTGCGCCTCCGCCGGCTGCGCCGCGTTCTCGCGGAGCCGCCGCACCACGTTCTCCACGTCCACAATGGCATCGTCCACAAGCGCGCCGATAGCGATCGCCAGCCCGCCGAGCGTCATCGTGTTGATCGACAGGCCGAGCCAGCGGAACGTCAGGATCGCGACGACGATCGACAGCGGGATCGCCGTCAGCGAGATCAGCGTCATCCGCCAGTTGCCGAGGAAGAGCAGCACGATCGCCGCGATCACCGCGGCCGCGGCGCCGAGCTTCGTCCGCAGGTTGCCGACCGAGGCCTCGACGAAGTCGGCCTGGCGGAACGTGACGCGCGGCGCCTCGATGCCGGCGGGCAGCGTGCGCGCGGCCTCGTCGAGCGCCGCCTCCAGCCGGCGCGTCAGCGCCACCGTGTCGGCGCCCGGCTGCTTCTGCACCGACAGGATCACCGCCGCGCGGCCGTCGAGCCCGGCGTCGCCGCGCCGCACCGCGGCGCCGAAGCGGACCTCGGCGACCTGCGACAGCAGGATCGGCCGCCCGCCGGCCGCCGTGCCCACCGGCACGCCGCGCAGGTCCTCGAGCCGCACCGTGCGTCCGACGTGCCGGATCAGCACCTCGCGGCCGCCCATCGACAGGAAGCCGCCCGCGGTGTTCGACGCGAACGCGCGCAGCGCACCCTGCATCCCCTCGAGCGTCACGCCGAGCTCGGCCATCCGCTGCGTGTCGGGCAGCACCTGGAACTGCCGGACCTCGCCGCCGATCGGGATCACCTGCGCGACCCCCGGGATCGCCACGAGCCGCGGGCGCAGCACCCAGTCGGCGTACTCGCGCACCGCCATCGGCGTCGCGCGCCGTGGATCGATCGGCAGCGACACGTGCATGATCTCGCCCATGATCGACGTGACCGGGCCCATGCGCGGCACGACGCCGGCCGGCAGCGAGGACTCGAGCGCCGCGAGCCGCTCGGCGACGAACTGCCGGGCGCGGTAGACGTCGACGTCCCAGCGGAAGGTGACGGTGACGATCGCGAGGCCCGCGGCCGACACCGAGCGCACCGTCTCGACGCCGGGCAGCCCGGTCATCGCGGTCTCGAGCGGGAACGCGATCAGCTGCTCGACCTCCTCGGGCGCCGTGCCGCCCGCCTCGGTCATCACCACGACGGTGGGCTTGTCGAGGTCGGGGAACACGTCGATCGGCGTGCGCGTCGCCTGGTAGGCGCCCCAGGCGAGCAGCACCGCCGCGGCCGCGAGCACGAGCACGCGGTTGCGCAGGCTGGCGTCGAGGATCCGGGCGAACATCGCGACCCGTCCTCAGCGGACCTGGCCGAGCAGCACCGCGCCCTCGGTCACGACCCGCTCGCCGCCGTCGAGGCCCTCGAGCGCGACCACGCGCACCGCGTCGAGCGGCTGCGTGCGCACGCGTCGCGGCTCGAAGCGCTCGGGCGCGACCTTGACCCACACCACCGGCTCGTTCGCCGCGTTGCGCGCGAGCGTCGCCGCGGGCAGCGCGACGCCCTGCGCGCCGGACCGCAGCCGCACCGTCACCGGCACCGGCTGGCCGATCGCGAGCCCCGCGAGCCCCGCGTCGCGGCCGCGGAACACCAGCGGGACCGCCTGCTCGCGCAGCGCGCCGCCCGCGCCCACGAAGGCGAGCGGCACCGCGCGGCCGCCGACCGCCACCGACGCCCGCTCGATCTCGGGGGCGATCGCGAGGTCGAAGCCGCTCGCCTCGATCCGCAGCCGCGACGGGTCGGCGATCTCGAACAGCACCTCGCGCGGCTCGACCACCTGGCCGGCGAGCACGCCGGCGCGCGCGATCACGCCGGCGACCGGCGCGACGAGCGTCTCGACCCGCGCGAGCCCGTCCGACAGCGCGCGGATCCGCGCGCCGAGGCTCGCGGCCTCGCTCTCGGCGGCGTCGATCTCGCGCCGGGGCACGGTGTCGGACAGCTCGCGCAGACGGGCCGCGCGACGCTCGGCGAGCGACCGCGCGGCCTCGAGCTCGGCGAGCTGCGCGGCGCGCGACGCCCGCTCGAGCGGATCGACCGTCGGGCGCAGGCGGGCGAGCACCTCGCCGCGCGCCACGCGCCGGCCGACGCCGGGCAGGCCCCCGGGGCCGGGCTCGACGCGCCCGGCGACCGTCGCCTGCACACGGCCGCCCGAGTCGGGGTCGACCGCGACGAGGCCCGGCAGCACCAGCGCGCGCGGCTGCACGCCGCGCTCGACGACGACGGTGCGCAGCCCGAACAGCCGCTGCGACGGCTTCGGCAGCAGCACCGTGCCGTCGGGCAGGCGCCGTGGGCTCGATGCCGACGGCACGGCCGCCGGTGCGTCGTGGTCGTGCCCCTCGTGCGCGACCGCCGGCGCCGCGAGCCACAGCGCCGCCGCGAGCGCGGCCCGGATCGCGGGGCCGCTCATCGCGCGGCCTCCCGGGTCGGCGCGCCGCGGCGCCGGCCGGCGCTCCAGCCGATCGCGCCGGCGAGCGTCGCCGCGGCGAGCGCGATCGCCATCGTCGGTGCCCCGCCCGGGGCGGTCCCCGGCACCGCGGCCGGCGCGGCCGCCGCCGCGGGCTCGGGCACCACCCACTCGGTCGCCAGCACGTCGGCGTCGGTCCCGGCGGTGACGGTCGCCGTCACCGGTCGGCGGCCCGGTGCGGGCGGCGCGTCGAGGTCGGCGACGTAGACCTCGCCCTCGGGCCGCACCGGCACCGCGCGCCCGTCGATCTCGAGCTCGATCGACGCGCCGACGACCGGCGAGGTGTCGCCGGCGCGGTCGAGCCACATCACGATCCGTCGCCCGTCGAGCGCGCCGACCAGCTCGAAGTCGGCGGTCGTCGCGGCGAAGCGCGGGCCGTCGGCCGACGTGCCGGGCGGCACGCCCGATGCCGACGGGGCCGCGGCGCGCGGCGCGGCGGCGCTCGGGGGGACGCTCGGGGCGGTGTTCGGGGCAGAGGCGGCCGGGGTGGCGGCGCTCGGGGCGGCGGCGCTCGGGGTGGCAGCGTTCATGCCGGCGGCGTTCGTGCCGGCGGCGGGCGGCGGCGTCGCCGTCGAGGCGGACGGGCTCGGGGCCGTGTTCGCCGACGAGGCCGACGACGCCGACGAAGTCGAGGCCGAGGCCGAAGTCGATGCGGACGTCGTCGTGGACGCCGATGTCGAGGTCGGGGCGCGGTGTCCCGCGTCGCCGTGGGCGGCAGCCGTCGACGCGATCGTCGCGAGGAGCGCGGCGAGCGCGAGCCGCGGCGCGATGCGCGCCGCGCGTGCGCCGCGGGCGGAGATCCGGTCGTTCATGGTTCGACTCCGAAGGCCTGGTTCAGCCGGGACACCGCGAGCCCCAGCCGCTCGCGGGAGAGGTCGCGCGCGAGCTCCGCGTCGAGCGCCAGCGCGCGCAGCCGCAACACGTCGGGCAGCCCGCGCTCGCCCGCGCGGAACGCGCGCTCGGTCGCGGCGAGCGCCTCGCGCACCGCGGCCGCCCGCTCGGCCTGAACGTCCGCCGTCTCGCGCGCGGCCTCGAGCTCGGCCCGCGCGCGCTCGATCGCGCCGGCGAGCTCGCGCCGCAGGCGATCCCGCGCGACCTCGGCCTCGACGAGCGCGGCGCCGGCCGCGGCGAGGCGGGGCGCGTTGCGGGCCTCGGTGTCGAGCGGCACCGCGATCCCCAGGCGGACCGTGTTGCGCCAGTCCGCCCCGTAGGCGTCGCGGTCGAAGCGCGCGACGGCCGAGACCGTCGGGGCGTCGCGCCGCGTGCGCCGCGCGAGATCGAGCCGCGCCGCGGCGGCGGCCACCGCCTCGTGCGCCTCGGCGAGCGCGGGATGCGCGTCGCGGTCCGGGTCCGCGGGCGGCGGCTCGGCGAGCTCGCCGACGGCGTCGACGCCCGCGAGCGTGCGCAGCCGCGCCGCCGCGGCCGTTTCGACACCGATCGCCTCGCGGACGGCCGCCGCGGCGGCGAGCCGCTCGGCGCGCGCGGCCAGCCGGTCGACCGGGGCGAGCTCGCCGGCCGCGACCCGACGCTCGACGTCCCGCTCGAGCGCGAGCGCACCCGCCTCGCGCGAGCGCTGCACGCGCAGCGCGCCGCGGGCGAGCGCGAGCGACCACGCCGCCTCCCTCACCTCGCCGGCGAGCGCCAGCCGCGCCGCGCGGACCGACGCGGCGCGCCCCGAGCGGTCGCGCTCGATCGTGCGGCGGATCGCGTCGCGCTGGCCCGGCAGCCACAGCGGCACCGACACGCCGGGCTCGACCTCGTTGCGTCCGCGCTCGGGCGATTCGTCGGTGCCGGGCAGGCCGGCGCCCCGCGGCAGGTCGCGCCGCAGGTCGAGCCCGACGACCGGGGGCCCGGCGAACGGCGAGCGCGCCGCGAGCTCGCGCGCGTCGAGCTCCTCGGCGCGCGCGCGCTCGACGCGCGCACGGCTCGCGATCGTCCAGGCCCGCTCGACGAGGTCGGCGAGCGAGCCCGGCGCGACCGCTGCGCCGGGTCGCGACTCGCCCGACCGCGCGTCCGACGACGCGCCCGACGACCCGGCGGACGGCGCGCCGGGCGACGCGCCGGACGACTCGGCCGGCGATGTGCCCGGCGATGCGCCCGGCGCCGCGACGCCGGCCGCGGGCACGGCCGGCTGCGCGGCGGCGTCGAGCGCGGCGGCGCACAGCAGCGCGATCAGCGGACTTCGCATGACGGAGACTTCCTCGACTCGATGGATGTCATGGGCGACGGGGCCCGGCGGGCGCGGCACGGCCGCGCGTCGCGCGCCCGCGGGGCGCGCGTCGGAGAAGGGTCGTCGAACGACGCCCGCCGGCTCAGGCCGACGGGCTGCGGGGCGGCTTGTACGGCCCGTCGAGAGCGGGCGGCGCGCGCGGGGCGTCGCGGCGCGCACCGTCGACCCCGGCACGGCGGGGCGCGAAGCTCGGATCGAGGCGGGTCGCGGGCAGCGACGCGCCGGCGTGGCAGCAGGTGCCGCAGTCCGGATGGCCGCAGTCGACGCCGGCGCCGTCGGCGGCGAGCCCGTCCGCGCCCGCGGGGCCGGCGTCGGGCGACGACGCGGGCGGGGCGTCGGCGTGCGGGACGGCGTGCGCGGGGTTCGCCCGATCGGCGTGGTGCACGTGCTGCCCTGGGTGCGCGTGGTGCCCCTGATGCGCGTGGTGCGCGGCGTCCGCGTGCCGCAGGCCGTGAGCAGGATGCTCGGCATGCGCGTGCGCGGGCCGCGCCGCGCCGTCCGGCGCGCCCTGCCCCGGAACGTGCGCCTCGCGACCGTGCACGGCACGGAACCCGGCCCGCACGTGCCGCGCGTCGTGCCCGTCGGCGGCCCGGTGCGCCCGCTCCGGCGCGCCGGCCGCCGGCGCGAC
>DASPJX010000227.1:0-12259 GCA_035628395.1 Burkholderiaceae bacterium
CCGGATGATAGCGGCTTCGCGAGCGCGGTCCCGGCCGACGGGCCGCCGGCCCGGACCGCGTCCGGCCGGGCGATCACCGTCGCGTTGCACCGCCGGGACGTCGGCGCCGCGCGCCCGACGAGCCGCCGCACCGCGCCGCACCGCGCCGCACCGCGCCGCACCGCGCCGCACCGCACGAGCCGCCTCGCCGCGCCGCACGAGCCACCGTGCGCCGCGACGCACCGCGACGCGCCCGCGCCGGACCCGCGACGCGCCCCGCGCCCCACCCCGCGCCGGACCCCGCGACGCTCAGGCGAGCGCGGTCGGACGGCCCGCCGCGTGCAGCACCGCGGCGACCTGGCGCTCGATCGCCGCGGGCACCGGCCGCTCGCCGGCGAGCACCGCCTGGATCCAGCGCGCGGTGCCCGGCGCGTCGTGCGCGTCCGGCAGCGCCGGCGTCTCGCGCGGCGCCACGCCCTGCGCCTCGACGAGCACGTCGCAGGTGCCGTCGTGCAGCCAGTCGATCCGCGCGCCGCGGCGCGTGCTGGCCACCACCTCGCCCTCGTTGCCGCGCGACAGGAGCGCGGGCCGGTCGCAGGCGACGAAGTAGTCGTGCTGCAGCCGGTCGAACTCGGGATGCGTGAACGACGCGAGCCTCAGGCAGCCGGGCGCGTCGGTCGGGTCGAGGAGCTTCGCGAGCGTGTGGGCCACGTTGCGCACGCCGAGCCGCGCGCGCAGCCCGAGCATCGACGCCAGCGCCGGCGACAGCACGTCGACCGGCACGAACGCCGGATCGCCGCGGGCGATCGCCGACCCGGCCTGCGCGACCGTGGACACCGGGCCGAGCCCCATCGCCCGCATGATCTCCGAGGTCGTCGTGCGGACGGGGTCGGCGGTCGTGCCGTGGATCACCACCTGCATGCCCGCGTCGGCGAGCAGGCAGGCGAGCAGCGGCACGAGGTTCGCGACGTGGCGGGCGCCGTTGTAGCTCGGGATCGAGACGACCGGCCGCGACGCGTCGACCGGCACGCGAGCGAGCCGCGGCGACAGCGCGTCGAGCGCCGCGCGAATCTCGTCGAGCGACTCGCCCTTCATGCGCAGCGCGATCAGGATCGCGCCGAGCTCGAGCTCGGCGAAGCCGCCGTCGAACACCGCCTCGAACAGGGCGAACGCGGACTCGTACGACAGCCCGCGGGCGCCGTCGCGTCCTCGTCCGATCTCCTTCAGGTAGGGCTGGGCATCCATGCGCGCTCCGGTGTCGTCACGACGCCTTGCAAGGGCCGTGCCGGGCGCCCGCGACCCGCCGCGGCGCACGACCGCCGGGCACGCGGCCACCTCCGGGCCCTCCGGCCGCGATCCGGACGACCTCGGGCGGCCCTGCGGCCGCCCGAGACCGCCGCCGGACGGTGCGCGGCGCACCGCGCCGAGGCGGTCGCCGCCGCGCGCCGCGAGGGACGGCGCCGGGTCGACCGGGCCGGCGATCACGGGCGGCCGCCGCGCCGCCGCGCGTCCGGCGGCGACCGCCGCGCGACCGGGTCCGCGGCGTCACCGCGGCGGATCCGGGACGGCGCGGCGGCGGGTACGCAGGGGGACGGTACACTCGACCGATGATCACCCTGGGCATCGAGACCTCCTGCGACGAGACCGGCGTCGCGCTGTACGACACCGGGCGCGGGCTGCTCGCGCAGGCGCTGCACTCGCAGGTCGCGATGCACGAACGCTACGGCGGCGTCGTGCCCGAGCTCGCCTCGCGCGACCACGTGCGCCGCGTGCTGCCGCTCGCGCGCCGGGTGCTCGGCGAGGCGGGGCTCGCGCTCGGGGCGCTCGACGCGGTCGCCTACACCGAGGGGCCGGGCCTCGCGGGCGCGCTGCTGGTGGGCGCCTCCGTCGCGCAGTCGCTCGCCTTCGCGCTCGGCGTGCCGGCGATCGGCGTGCACCACCTCGAGGGCCACCTGCTGTCGCCGCTGCTGTCGGCCGATCCGCCGGCCTTCCCGTTCGTCGCGCTGCTGGTCTCGGGCGGGCACACGCAGCTGCTGCGCGTCGACGGCGTCGGGCGCTACGCGCTGCTCGGCGAGTCGGTCGACGACGCGGCGGGCGAGGCCTTCGACAAGAGCGCGAAGCTGCTCGGCCTCGGCTATCCGGGCGGGCCCGCGGTGTCGCGGCTCGCCGAGCGCGGCACGCCCGGACGCTTCGGCCTGCCGCGCCCGAAGCTGCACTCCGGCGACCTCGACTTCAGCTTCTCCGGCCTGAAGACCGCGGTGGCCACCCGCATCGCGCGCGGGCTGCCCGACGACGCGGCGCGCGCCGACCTCGCGGCCGACGTGCAGGCCGCGATCGTCGACGTGCTGGTCGCCAAGTCGATGGCGGCGCTCGAGGCGACCGGCCTCGACCGGCTCGTGATCGCCGGCGGCGTCAGCGCCAACCGGCTGCTGCGCGAGCGGCTCGACGCCGAGCGCGCGCGACGCGGCGTGCGCGTGCACTGCCCGGAGCCCGCGCTGTGCACCGACAACGGCGCGATGATCGCGTTCGCCGGCGCGCTGCGGCTGCGCGCGCTGCGCGAGGCCGGTCGCGAGCCGCCGGCGGCCGGCGCGTTCGACGTCCGTCCGCGCTGGCCGCTCGAGGCCCTCGAGCCCGCCTGATCCGGCGCCGCGCGGCGCCGACCCCTTCGTCCGGCGCACGGCGACGCCCGGTTCGCGGTGCCCGACGGCCGGCCGCGCGCGGTGCGCCCGCGCCCGCCGTGCACGCTAGAGTGGGCCGGACAGCAGGAGACCTCGATGCTGACGCACGCCCCCGCCGGCCTCGGCGGCTGGATCCAGGCGATCGCCCCCGCGGAGATACCCGTGCTCGCGCGCACCGTCGCCGCGCTCGAGGCGATGCGCGCGAACGAGGACGACGTCGCGCCCCGCGACATCGCCGCGGTCGTGCTCGACGATCCGCTGATGGCGCTGAAGCTGCTCGCCCACGTCTCTCGCAACCGCTCGTCGCGGATGGTCACCGAGACCGAGACCGTCACCGCGTCGCTGCTGATGATCGGCGTGGGCGGCTTCTTCCGCGCGTTCGCCGACCAGGAGACCGTCGAGGACCGGCTCGCCGGCGTGCCCGGCGCGATCGCCGGGCTCGAGCGCGTGCTCGAGCGCGGCCACCGCGCCGCGCGCTTCGCGATCGCCTTCGCGGTGGCCCGGCAGGACACCGACGCCGAGGTCATCCAGGAGGCGGCGCTGCTCAACGACTTCGCCGAGGCGCTGCTCTGGTGCCACGCGCCGGGGCTCGCGCTCGAGATCCGCCGCCGCCAGCTCGCCGATCCGACGCTGCGCTCGTCGCAGGTGCAGCGCGACGTGCTGCACGTCGAGCTGCGCGACCTCGAGCAGGCGCTGATGAAGGCCTGGCGCCTGCCCGAGCTGCTGCAGCACCTGACCAACGACCACCTGTCGCAGGTGCCGCGCGTGCGCAACGTGCTGCTCGCCACCGCGCTCGCCCGCCACAGCCACCACGGCTGGGACAACCCGGCGCTGCCCGACGACGTCGCCGCGATCGGCCGGATGCTGAACCTGTCGCCGTCGGCGGTCTGGAGCCTGCTGCGCGAGCTCGACGAGACCGCCGCCGCGGCCGAGCCGATCGCCTGAGCGCCGGGGCGCGACCCCGCGCCCTCAGCCCCGGCCCGAGCCCAGCCGCGAGATCTGCGGCCCGGCCGCGATCAGCGCCATGCCCGCCAGCGCGATCCCGTCCGGCACGTCGCCGAACAGCGCCCAGCCCAGCGCGATCGACAGCACCATCTGCGTGTACGCCCACGGCGCGAGCCGCGAGGCCTGGGCGAGCCGGTAGGCGCGCGCGAGCAGCAGGTGCCCGGCCGCGCCGAGCGGCCCGACCATCGCGAACACCAGCCAGTCGCGCGGATCGAGCGTCGACGAGCGCCACCAGCCGTCGGACCACCACGCGGGCATCGCCGCCGTCATCAGCGCCGCGCCGACGAGCCCGCTCCAGAGCACCTGCACCGACGGCGCGTCGGCGTGCGCCTGCGCGCGCGTCAGCGTCTGGTAGGCGGCGTTGCCCGCGGCCGCGGCGAGCACCAGCAGCACGCCGGCGAGCGGCAGCGCGGTGCCCGGACGCACGACGACCAGCACGCCGGCGAAGCCGCAGGCCACCGCCGCCCAGGTGCGCCAGTCGGGACGCTCGCGCAGGAACACCGACGCGAACAGCGTGACCAGGATCGGCGTGGTGAAGAACACCGCGGTGGCCTGCGCGAGCGGCAGGTGCTTCAGCGCGGCGAAGTACAGCAGCGTGACGGTGACCATCAGCACGCCGCGGGCGATCTGGCGGCCCGGGTGGGCGGTGCGCAGCGCGGCCGCGCCCTGCGTCGGCAGCAACAGCGCGAGCACCACCAGCGTGTGGCCGGCATAGCGCGACCAGGTGGTCGCCGCGACCGGCACGCCCCGCATGCCGAGCCACTTGCCGCTCGCGTCGAGCAGGATCAGGCAGCTCAGCGCGGCGACCATCAGCGCGATCGCGCGCGGCGCGGCGGAACGGGAGGAGGCGGACTCGGGCATGGGTGCGCTAGTCTAGCCGCGCACCGGAAGGAGACGACGATGACGCAGGACCCCGACCTCGGACTGGAACGCGAGATCGCCGCGGCGGTCGCGTCGATGCGCGACGACGCGGTGCGCCGGCTGAGCGAGCTCGTCGCGCTGCCCTCGCTGCTCGGCGAGGAGGCGGCCGCGCAGGCGTGGATGGCCGACGCGATGGGCGCGCTGGGCCTGCGGGTCGACCGCTTCGACATCGACGAGGCGCGGCTGCGCACGCACCCCGGCTGGTCGCCGTCGATCGTGTCGTACGACGGCCGCCCGAACGTGGTCGGCGTGCACCTGCCCGGCGAGGTGCGCGGCCGATCGCTGATCCTGAACGGCCACATCGACGTCGTGCCGACCGGTCACGACGCGATGTGGACCACGCCGCCCTTCTCGCCGCGCGTCGACGGCGACCGGCTGTACGGGCGCGGCGCCGCCGACATGAAGGCCGGCATCGTCGCCTACCTGACCGCCTTCCGCGCGCTGCGGGCGCTCGGCCTCGAGCCGGCCGCGCCGGTGTACCTGCAGTCGGTGATCGAGGAGGAGTGCACCGGCAACGGCGCGCTCGCCTGCCTGGTGCAGGGCTACCACGCCGACGCGGCGGTGATCCCCGAGCCGGGCGAGGCGATCCTCGTCGGCCAGCTCGGCGTGATGTGGCTGACGCTCGAGGTCACCGGCGTCCCGGTCCACGCGATGGTCGCGCACACCGGCACCAACGCGATCGACGCCGCCCGCAACCTGTTCGCCGAGCTGAAGCTGCTCGAGCGCGAGTGGAACGAGCCCGCCCGGCGGCATCCGCTGTGGTGCGCCCACCAGCATCCGATCAACTTCAACCTCGGGCGCCTGGTCGGCGGCGAATGGGCGTCGTCGGTCGCGACCCACTGCCGCGCGGAGATCCGGCTGTCGTTCTATCCGGACATGACCCGCGAGCGGGTGAAGGCGGCCGTCGAGGCGCGGCTCGCCGAGGCGCACGCCGCGATGGCGGGGCGCGAGGGCATCCGCTGGTCGGTCACCTACCGCGGCTTCCAGTCGGAGGGCTGCGTGCTCGACCGCGCCCAGCCGCTGGTGACCGAGCTGGCCGCGACGCACCGCGACGCGACCGGGCGCGAGGTCGAGCTCGTCGTCGGCACCGGCACGACCGACGCGCGCAGCTTCAACCTGTACGGCCCGATCCCGGCGACCTGCTACGGCCCGCGGGGCGCCGACATCCACGGCATCGACGAGTGGGTGTCGATCGACAGCACGATGCAGGTGACCGAGGTGCTCGCGCGCTTCGTCGCGCGCTGGTGCGGCACCCACCGGCGCCGGCGCTGAGCGGCCCCTACCGCGCCGCGCGCGTCGAGTCCGCCCGCGGCGGGTCCGCGCGCCGGGTCCGCCCGTCCCGCGCCGCGCGTCAGATCAGCCGGCGCGCGGCGAGGTTGCGCATCAGCGCGCCCGCGCCGAAGGTCCAGCGCTCGCACTCGTCGGTGCGCCGCATCCGGTTGACCAGCGCGCCGAGCGCCGGCGCCGAGACCGTCGTGCGGTCGCCGAGCACGTGCGTGAAGCCCTGCCCCGGCGCGTGCCGGTCCTCGATGGGAGCGAACATCGTGCCGAGGAACAGCATCGCGCCGTCCGGATACTGATGGTGGACGCCGAGCGTCTGCGCGGCGAGGTCGAGCGGATCGCGGCTGATCCGCGACAGCGACGACGCGCCGCGCAGCACGAACCCGTCGGGCCCCTCGACGAGCAGCTCCACCGTGGTCGCGCGCACGTCGTCGATCGAGAAGCCCGCGTCGAAGAACCGGATGAACGGACCGATCGCGCACGACGCGGTGTTGTCCTTCGCCTTGCCGAGCAGCAGCGCCGAGCGGCCCTCGACGTCGCGCAGGTTCACGTCGTTGCCGAGCGCCGCCCCGACGACCGCGCCGCTCGACGCGATCGCGAGCACCACCTCGGGCTCGGGGTTGTTCCAGCTCGACATCGGATGCAGCCCGGCGTCCATGCCGGTGCCCACCGCCGACATCGGCGGCGCCTTCGTGAAGATCTCGGCGTCGGGCCCGATGCCCACCTCGAGGTACTGGCTCCACGCGCCCTGCTCGACCAGCACCGCCTTCAGCGACGCGGCCTCGGGCGAGCCCGGGCGCAGCTTCGACAGGTCGTCGCCGATCAGCCGCGAGACCTCGCTGCGGATCGCGTGCGCGGCCTCGGGGTTGCCGCGCGCGCGCTCCTCGATCACCCGCTCGAGCATCGACACCGCGAAGGTCACGCCCGCGGCCTTGATCGCCTGCAGGTCGCAGGGCGCGAGCAGCCATGGGCGCGATGCGTCGCGCGCATCCGGCGGGGTGTTGTCGAGCGCGGCCTGCAGCGTGCCGAGCGGCTCGCCGTCGGCCGCACGCAGCGCCGCCGCGGGATCGGGCGCCTCGCACAGGTCGCGCATCGTCGGGAAGGTGCGCGAGACGTCGAGCAGCAGGCCGTCGCGGATCGCGACGACCGACGGGCCGGCGGCGTCGGGGCGCCAGGCGCGGCCCGCGAGCGCGGCGCGGTCGGCGTCGCGGGGAAGCGTGGCGGCGGCATCGAGGCGCAGCGGCGGGACGGTCGACATGGCGGGCGGGCTCGGTGACGCGGTGCGGCGATTCTAGCCGTCGGCGCGCGGCGCGGCGGGCTCCGACAGGCGCGGTCCGGAATCGCGGGCGACGGCCGCGCGGCGTCCGGAGCGCCGCGCGCGAGGCCCTACAATCCGCCGATGGCCGAGACGCGGACCGGAACCTCGACGACGGCGCGCCTGCGGCGCGGGATGCGCGGCGCGCGCGTGCGCGCCCGGGCCGTCCGCATGCACCTGTCGGGGCTGACGCCCACGCGCCGCGGCATCCTGTGGGCGCTCGCCGCCGGCCTCGCGTTCCAGGTCGCGAACACCGCGATGCGCGCGCTGTCGCTCGCGCTGCATCCGCTCGAGGCGCAGTTCCTGCGCTACTTCTTCGGACTGCTGCCGCTGGTGCCGATGGTCGTCGCCGCCGGCAGCGTGCGCCGGCTGTGGCCCGACTCGATGCAGGGCCAGCTCTGGCGCGCCGCGCTGCACACGCTCGGGCTCGTGCTGTGGTTCATCGCGCTGCCGCACATGCCGCTCGCCGACATGACGGCGATCAGCTTCACCAATCCGCTGTTCGTGCTGATCGGCGCCGCGTGGCTGCTGAAGGAGCCGATGGACCCGGCGCGCTGGATCGCGGTCGCGGTCGGCTTCGCGGGGGTGATGGTGATCGTCGGCCCGGGCCTGTCGAGCACCGGCGGCTGGTACAGCCTGCTGATGCTCGCGTCGGCCGCGGTGTTCGCCGCGTCCTTCCTGCTCACGAAGGTGCTGACGCGCCGCGACTCGGCCGCCTCGATCGTGCTCTGGCAGACGCTGCTGATCACCGCGATGTCGCTGCCGATCGCGCTGCCCTTCTGGACCTGGCCGAGCCCCGCGCAGTGGGGCCTGGCGGTCCTCGGCGGGCTCGCGGGCACCGCCGGGCACTACGCGCTGACCCGATCGTTCGCGGCCGCCGACATCTCGGCGACGCAGTCGGTCAAGTTCGTCGACCTGCTGTGGGCCGCGCTGATCGGCTGGATCGTCTTCGACGACACGCTGCGCCCGACGACGCTGCTCGGCGGCGCCGTGATCCTCGCCTCGATCGTCGCGCTCGACCGCTACGAGCGCCGCAAGAGCCCGAGAACCGAACCCCTCCCGACCCATCGCCCATGAGCACCGACGCCCCGCGCACCGTCCGCCCGATCCGACGCCTGCTGATCGCCAACCGCGGCGAGATCGCGATCCGCATCGCGCGCACCGCGGCCGAGCTCGGCATCGAGACGGTCGCGCTCCACTCGCGCGACGACGCCGACGCGCTGCACGTGCGCAAGGCCGACGCGGTGCGCGCGCTCGACGCCGAGGGCCCCGCCGCCTACCTCGACGCGGCCGCCGTGGTCGCCGCGGCCCGCGAGGCCGGGTGCGACGCGATCCACCCCGGCTACGGCTTCCTGTCCGAGCGCGCCGACTTCGCGCAGGCCTGCCTCGACGCGGGGCTGGTCTTCGTCGGCCCGTCGCCGGCCACGCTCGCGCTGTTCGGCGACAAGGCGGCGGCGCGCGCCCACGCGATCCGCTGCGGCGTGCCGGTGCTCGAGGGCACCGACCGCGCGACCTCGCTCGAGGAGGCGCGCGCCTTCCTCGCCCGCCTCGGGCCGGGCGGCGCGGTGATGCTGAAGGCGCTGGCCGGCGGCGGCGGGCGCGGCATGCGGCCGGTCACCGACGCGGCGCAGCTCGACGAGGCCTTCGCGCGCTGCGCCTCCGAGGCGCGCGCCGCGTTCGGCGACGACGCGCTGTACGTCGAGCGGCTGCTGCCGCGCGCGCGCCACGTCGAGGTGCAGGTCGCCGGCGACGGCTCGTCGGTGGTGCACCTGTGGGAGCGCGAGTGCAGCCTGCAGCGGCAGCGCCAGAAGCTCGTCGAGATCGCGCCCGCGCCCGGGCTCGCGCCGGGGCTGCGCGACCGGCTGCTCTCCGCGGCGCAGCGCCTCGCGCGCGACGCGGGCCTCGCGAACCTCGCCACCGTGGAGTTCCTCGTCGACGCCGACGCCGCGTCGCGCAACGACGGCACGTTCGCGTTCGTCGAGGCCAACGCCCGGCTGCAGGTCGAGCACACCGTCACCGAGGAGCTGCTCGGGCTCGACCTCGTGCGGCTGCAGCTCGGGATCGCGGCCGGCTCGCCGCTGTCGGCGCTCGGGCTCGCGCGCTCGCCGGTGCTGCCGCCGGGCTGCGCGCTGCAGGCCCGGATCAACCTCGAGACGATGAGCGCCGACGCGCAGGCCCGACCCCAGGGCGGCACCCTCGTCGCGTGCGAGCTGCCGTCCGGGCGCGGCATCCGCGTCGACGGCTGCGGCTACGCGGGCTGGCGCCCGAGCGTGCGCTTCGACTCGCTGCTCGCGAAGCTGATCGTGCGCGTCGACACCGGCGGCCTGCCGCAGGCGGCGGCCAAGGCGCGCCGCGCGCTCGGCGAGGCGCGGATCGAGGGCATCGCGACCAACGTGCCCTTCCTGCGCGCGCTGCTCGGGCATCCGGAGGTCCGGGCGGGCCGCGTGCACACGCTGTTCGTCGAGGAGCGCATCGCGGAGCTGCTCGCCGCCGATCCGGGGCCGGTGCTGCACGTCGAGGGCGCGCGGGTGCCCGAGGCGCCGGCCGCGCCGACGCCGCAGGAGGCGCCGTCGCCCGCCGCGGCCGGCGGCGCGCCGCTCGCCGACGGGCTCGTCGCGCTCGCCGCGCCGATGCAGGGCACCGTCGTGGCGCTGCCGGCCGCCGAGGGCGCGCGGGTGCGCCGCGGCGAGACGGTCGCGGTGATCGAGGCGATGAAGATGGAGCACGCGATCGAGGCGCCGCGCGCCGGCGTCGTGCGCCGGCTGCCGGCCGCTCCGGGGGCGACGGTGCTCGAGGGCGAGGCGCTCGCGTGGATCGAGCCGCTCGGCGACGACGCCGACGTCGAGGCCGACGACGAGTCGGTCGACCTCGACGCGATCCGCCCCGACCTCGCCGAGGTGCTCGCGCGCCAGGCGGCGACCCGCGACGCGGCGCGCCCCGACGCGGTCGCGCGCAGGCGCGCGACCGGGCAGCGGACCGCGCGCGAGAACATCGCCGACCTGTGCGACGAGGGCTCGTTCGTCGAGTACGGCTCGCTCGCGCTGGCCGCGCGCCGCCAGCGCAACACGATGGAGGAGCTGATCGCTCGCACGCCCGCCGACGGCCTCGTGATGGGCATCGGTCGCGTCAACGGCGACCGCTTCCCCGACGACCGGGCCCGCGTCGTCGCGATGTCGTACGACTACACGGTGCTCGCCGGCACGCAGGGCTACAAGAACCACGAGAAGAAGGACCGGATGTTCGAGCTCGCCGAGCGCTGGCGGCTGCCGGTGGTGCTGTTCGCCGAGGGCGGCGGCGGGCGGCCCGGCGACACCGACCGCGTGATCGCCGCGCAGCTGAACACCCGGGCGTTCGAGCTGTTCGGCCGGCTGTCGGGGCTCGTGCCGCTGGTGGCGGTGGTGTCGGGCCGCTGCTTCGCCGGCAACGCGGTGCTCGCCGGCTGCTGCGACCTGATCGTCGCGACCCGCGACGCGAACCTCGGCATGGGCGGGCCGGCGATGATCGAGGGCGGCGGGCTCGGCGTCTACCGTCCCGAGCAGGTCGGGCCGATGGACGTGCAGGTGCCCAACGGCGTGGTCGACGTGCTCGTCGACGACGAGGCGCAGGCGGTCGACGTCGCCCGGCGCTACCTGTCGTACTTCCAGGGCCCGGTCGACGGCTGGACCTGCGCCGACCAGCGGCGGCTGCGGCGGCTCGTGCCCGAGAACCGCGTGCGCGCCTACGACGTGCGCGACGTGATCGAGACGCTCGCCGACGCCGGCTCGGTGCTCGAGCTGCGCGCGGGCTTCGGCCCCGGCATGGTGACCGCGCTGGTGCGGATCGAGGGCCGCCCGATCGGGCTGATCGCGAACAACCCGCTGCACCTCGGCGGCGCGATCGACAGCGACGGCGCGGACAAGGCGGCGCGCTTCATGCAGCTGTGCGACGCGTTCGACCTGCCGATCCTCACGCTGTGCGACACGCCCGGCAACATGGTCGGGCCCGAGGCCGAGCGCACCGCGCTCGTGCGCCACTGCTGCCGGCTGTACGTGACCGCCTCGAGCGTGACCGTGCCGCTCGTCACGGTGGTGCTGCGCAAGGGCTACGGGCTGGGCGCGCAGGGCATGGCCGGCGGCAGCTTCTGGGCGCCGGTGCTGCTGGTGTCCTGGCCGAGCGGCGAGTTCGGCGGCATGGGCCTCGAGGGCGCGGTGCGGCTCGCCTGGCGCAACGAGCTCGCGGCGATCGAGGACCCCGCCGAGCGGCACGCGGAGTACGAGCGCCGCGTCGCGCAGATGTACGAGCAGGGCAAGGCGCTGTCGACCGCCTCGCTCTACGAGATCGACGACGTCATCGATCCGGTCGACACGCGCCGCACGATCGTCGAGGCGCTGCGCGCGATGCCGCCGCCGCCGAGGCGCGAGGGCAAGAAGCGGCCGTGCATCGACACGTGGTGAGCGCGCCGGTGTGCTAGCGTCGCGTCCGCGATGACCGACCTGCACCACCTGCGCGACGCGCTCGCCGACCTCGGCGCCGGCCCGCGCCACGTCCGCCACCTGCTCGAGTCGTGGCTGCGCGGCCGGCCGCTCGAGACGCCCTACCGGCGGGACCCGTCGTTCCTGCCGCGCGCGGTGCGCGAGGCGCTGCCGGCGGTGGCGACGCGCCTCGCGTCGCTCGCGCGCGTGCGCTCCCGCCATCCGGGGGCCGACGGCTCCGAGCGGCTGCTGGTCGAGCTCGGCGACGGCCAGACCGTGGAGAGCGTGCTGCTGCCCCGCGACGGCGTCTGCGTGTCGACCCAGCTGGGCTGCGCGGTCGGCTGCACGTTCTGCATGACCGGCCGCGGCGGGCTGCTCCGGCAGCTCGGCGGCGCCGAGATCGCCGCGCAGGTCGCGCTCGCCCGCACGCTGCGGCCGGTGCGCAAGGTGGTGTTCATGGGCATGGGCGAGCCGGCGCACAACCTGGCGAACGTGATGGACGCCATCGAGTTCCTGGGCACCGTGGGCAACATCGGCCACAAGGAACTGGTGTTCTCCACCGTCGGCGATCCCCGGGTGTTCGAGCGGCTGCCGCAAGGGCCGGTCAAGCCGGCGCTCGCGCTGTCGCT
>DASPJX010000228.1:0-2306 GCA_035628395.1 Burkholderiaceae bacterium
ACCACTTCGACAAGGCCTACGAGCTCGAGGCCGAGCTCGCCGCCAAGAACAAGACCGCGCTGCTCGACGTGGTCCAGGACGTGACGCCGAAGGGCATCAACTGCGTCTACATCCGCCAGGCCGAGCCGCTCGGCCTGGGTCACGCGGTGCTGTGCGCGCGGACCGTCGTCGGCGACGAGCCGTTCGCGGTGCTGCTGGCCGACGACCTGATGCAGCCCGGCCCCGACGGCACCGCGGTGCTCGCGCAGATGGTCGAGCAGTACGGCAAGCACCACTCGAGCGTGCTCGCGGTGCAGGAGGTCGCGCGCGAGGAGACCTCGTCGTACGGCATCGTCTCGAGCGCGCCCTGGGGCGAGCGCACCGCGCGCGTGACCGGCATCGTCGAGAAGCCGAAGCCCGAGGTCGCGCCGTCGACGCTCGCCGTGGTCGGCCGCTACGTGCTGACGCCGCTGGTGTTCGACCACCTGGCCAGCCTCAAGCCCGGCGCGGGCGGCGAGATCCAGCTCACCGACGCGCTCGCGCGGCTGATCAACGACGAGCCGGTGCTCGCCTACACCTTCCAGGGCACCCGCTACGACTGCGGCTCGAAGATCGGGTATCTTCAGGCGTCGGTCGAACTCGCGCTGGGCCATCCCGAGGTCGGCGCCGACTTCGCCCGGTTCCTGGAGCGCCGCACGCTGCGCTGAACGCCCGTCCCGGACGCGGCGGGCCGCCGCGTCCGGACGCGCCGTCCACGCACCCACCGGTCCGCTCGCGCGGGCCGCGGAGCCTCACCCCATGCATGCGATCATCGGCGGCAGCGGGCTCGCCAAGCTCGCCGACCTGCGGCTCGAGCGCCGCGAGGTCGTCCGCACCCCGTACGGCGATCCGTCGTGCGCGCTGTCCTTCGGCACGATCGAGGGCGTCGACGTCGTCTTCCTCGCGCGCCACGGCTACGGCCACACGATCGCGCCGCACGACATCAACTACCGCGCCAACCTGTGGGCGCTGCACCAGGTCGGCGCCACCGAGGTGGTCGCCGTCGCGACCGTCGGTGGCATCCGCGACGATCTCGCTCCGGGCACGCTGGTCGTGCCCGACCAGGTGATCGACTACACCTCGGGCCGCGAGGGCACCTTCTTCGAGGGGCCGGACAGCCCGGTGACGCACGTCGACTTCACCTGGCCGTACGCCGACGCGATCCGCCAGGGCCTGCTGCGCGCCGGCGCCGCGATCGGCGAGTCGATCGCCGACGGCGCCACCTACGGCTGCACGCAGGGCCCGCGGCTCGAGACCGCGGCCGAGATCCGGCGGCTGCAGCGCGACGGCTGCGACCTCGTCGGCATGACCGGCATGCCCGAGGCCGCGCTCGCGCGCGAGCTCGGGCTGCCCTACGGCGTGCTCGGCGTCGTGGCCAACCACGCGGCCGGCTGCGGCGACAGCCGCCAGGCGATCTCGATGGACGCGATGGGGCGCGTGATGGAGGCCGCGATGGTCCGCGTGCGCCGCGTGCTCGCGACCTACCTGGTCGAGTCGCAGCGCGCCGCGCGGAGCGCGTCGTGATCCGACAGGTGCTGCGGATGGGCGATCCGCGCCTGCTGCGGGTCGCGAAGCCGGTCGAGCGCCTCGACACGCCCGAGCTGCACGCGCTGGTCGCCGACATGTTCGACACGATGGCCGACCGGAACGGGGCGGGGCTCGCCGCACCGCAGATCGGCGTCGACCTGCGGGTGGTGATCTTCGGCTTCGAGTCCAACCCGCGCTATCCCGACGCCGAGCCGGTGCCGCCCACGGTGCTCGTCAATCCGGTGATCGAGCCGCTGTCCGGCGAGGAGCAGGAGGGCTGGGAGGGCTGCCTGTCGGTGCCCGGCATGCGCGGCTGGGTGCCGCGCCACGCCCGGATCCGCTACCGCGGCGTCGACGCGCACGGCCGGCCGATCGAGCGCGAGGCCGAGGGCTTCCACGCGCGCGTCGTCCAGCACGAGTGCGACCACCTCGACGGCATCCTGTACCCGCGCCGCATCCGCGATCTCGCCCGCTTCGGCTTCGTCGAGGAGCTGTTCCCGGGCGTCGAGCTGAAGGACGACTGAGCGCCGCTCAGCGCGGCGGCGAGCGCTCCGGCAGCCGGTCGTGGACGGTTGCGTCCGCCGGCGGCTCCACCCAGTCGCGCTTCGAGCGCACCCAGGCGTGGCAGCGGATCGGCACGCGCCCGGGCTCGTCGAGCACGCCGAGCGACACGCCCGACAGGCCGGCGAGCGCCTCCGCGACGACCAGCACGGTCGTGCCGCAGCGCGGACAGAAGCGGTTCGTCAGCCACCGGCCGCGTG
>DASPJX010000229.1:0-7404 GCA_035628395.1 Burkholderiaceae bacterium
CGCGCGCGCCGCGTCGCGCCGCGGCCGGCTCCCGTTCCCGCAACGCCCGATGAGGTGCTCCGCATGCTCGACGTGATCCGCTCGCTGCGCCGCGACCCGGTCGAACGCGACGACGTCTGGTGGCTGTCCCAGGCGTGCGCGCAGCTGCTGACCGAGCGCGGCGAGTCGAACAGCCGCGCGATCGCCGCCGCGGCGATCGACCGCTGGAAGGGCCTCGACGCCGACGGCGTGCACCGCTTCTTCCGGCTGCTCGCCGCCGACTTCGACCCCGATCCGGGCACGGTGCTGCGGCTGGCCGAGGACTACGCGGTCACGCGTTCGCCCGACAACCTCGTGCGGCTCGCGAAGGCCGCCGAGCCGCCCCGCCAGGAGCTGCTGCGGCGGCTGAACCGCGCCGAGGGCGGCACCACGTGCATCGTGCAGATGCGCGCGCGGCTGATCGAGCGGCTGCGCCAGGACCGCGCGCTGAAGGCGGTCGACGCCGACTTCGAGCACCTGCTGTCCTCGTGGTTCAACCCCGGCTTCCTGCGGCTGGTGCGCGTCGACTGGAGCTCGCCGGCGGCGCTCCTCGAGCGGATCATCCAGCACGAGGCGGTCCACGAGATCGACGGCTGGAGCGACCTGCGCCGCCGGCTCGAGCCCGACCGCCGCTGCTTCGCGTTCTTCCACCCGGTGCTGCCCGACGAGCCGCTGATCTTCGTCGAGGTGGCGCTGCTGCCGCAGATGCCGTCGGCGATCGCGCCGCTGATCGACCGCGCCGCGCCCGTCGGCGACCCGGACGCGTTCCGCGTCGCGGCCTTCTACTCTATCTCGAACTGCCAGCCGGGGCTGCGCGGCATCAACCTCGGGAACTTCCTGATCAAGCAGGTCGCCGAGCGGCTGCAGCGCGAGCTGCCGCGGCTGAAGACCTTCTGCACGCTGTCGCCGATCCCGGGCTTCGCCGGCTGGCTCGCGAAGGTCGACCCCGAGTCGCTCGGCGCGCCGCGCATGCGCGCGGCCTCGCGGCGCGCGCTGCAGGACGCGCTCGAGGGGCTGCGCGCGCGCCACGGCGCCGACCTCGCCGGGCTGCTGCCCGCGGGCGCCTCCAGCGGCGTCGGGCGCGGCGCGCCGGAGCCGCGCGCGCCGGCCGACGAGTCGCGCGACCGCGACGCGCTCGCCGCGCTGTGCGCGCACTTCCTGGTGCACCGCACCGCGGCCGAGGGGCCGGAGGCGGACCCCGTCGGGCGCTTCCACCTCAACAACGGCGCGCGGCTGCAGCGGATCAATCCGTCGGCCGACCTGTCCCGGAAGGGACTGAGGCAATCCTTCGGGCTGATGGTGAACTACCTGTACGATCTCGACGACATCGAGTCCAACCACGAGAAGTTCGTCCGCGGCGAGGTCGCCGCCTCGCGCGCGGTCACGAGCCTGATCTGAGGGCCCCGAGCCCATCCCGAGAGGAGACGACACATGAGGTTTTCCTTCGCCGCCGGGCGCGCGTCCCGGCTGATCGGCTGCATCGTCGCGGCCCTCGCCGTGGTGCCGGTCGCCGCGTCCGCGCAGGGCGCCGCCGGCTGGCCGAACAAGCCGGTGCGCCTCGTGGTGCCGTTCCCGCCCGGCGGCGGCACCGACGCGTTCGCGCGCCCGCTGTCCAAGGTGCTCGGCGCGCAGCTCGGCCAGCCGATCGTCATCGACAACCGCGGCGGCGCGGGCGGCACGCTCGGCGCCGAGATCGCCGCGAAGTCGCCGCCCGACGGCTACACCTGGCTGGTGGGCGCGGTCCACCACACGATCGCCGTCAGCATGTATCCGAAGCTCGGCTACGACCTGCAGAAGGACCTCGTGCCGGTGACGGTGCTGTCGTACGTGCCGAACGTCGTCGTCGTCAATCCGCAGCGGGTGCCCGCGAAGACCTACGACGAGTTCTTCAAGTACGTCCGGTCGAACCCGGGGCGGCTCAACTACGCGTCGGCGGGGAACGGCACGTCGCACCACCTGACGGTGGAGCTGTACAAGACGATGACGAAGACCTTCATGACGCACATCCCGTACCGCGGCGCGGGACCGGCGCTCGCCGATCTGCTCGCGGGGCAGGTCGACTTCATGTTCGACGGCATGGGCAGCGCGCTGCCGCACATCAAGGCGGGCAAACTCGTGCCGCTGGCGGTCACGAGCGAGAAGCGCTCGCCGGCGCTGCCCGAGATCCCGACGCTCGCCGAGGCGGGCGTCAAGGGCTACGACGCGCGCACCTGGTACGCGGTGTGGGCGCCGGCCGGCACGCCCCGCGAGATCGTCGTGAAGATGCGCGAGGAGATCGCCAAGGCGCTCGCCGGCAAGGAGCTGCGCGACGCCTGGACGGCCGTCGGCGCCGAGCCGGGCGGCGGCACGCCCGAGGAGATGCAGAAGTTCGTCGACGCCGAGATCGCGAAGTGGGCGCGGGCCGTCAAGGATTCCGGCGCGAAGCTCGACTGACGCTCCTTCCCGACCCATGGACAACGAGAACCTCTACGCGCTGATCGCCTCGCGCTTCCCGTCGGACCTCGACGGCACGGCGATCGAGACGCCCGACGGTGCGGTCCGGACCTGGCGCGACCTCGATCGCGCCAGCGCCCGGATCGCGAACCTGCTCGCCTCGCTCGAACTGCCCGCCGGCTCGCGCATCGCGGCGCAGGTCGACAAGTCGCCCGAGGCGGTGTGCCTGTACCTCGCGACGCTGCGCGCCGGCCACGTGTTCCTGCCGCTGAACTCGGCGTACCGCGAGGCCGAGATCGAGTACTTCGTCGACAACGCCGAGCCCGCGGTCGTCGTGTGCGCGCCGGCGAGCCTCGGCTGGATCGAGCCGATCGCGCGCGCGCGCGGAGCCCGCGCGTTCACGCTCGGCGACGACGGGCGAGGCACGCTGATCGACGCGTCGTCGACGCACGCCGACGCCTTCGAGACCGTGCCGCGCGCGGCGTCCGACCTCGCCGCGATCCTCTACACCTCGGGCACGACCGGGCGCAGCAAGGGCGCGATGCTGTCGCACGGCAACCTCGCGAGCAACGCGCGCGTGCTGCACGCGTACTGGCGCTGGCGCCGCGGCGACGTGCTGCTGCACGCGCTGCCGATCTTCCACGTCCACGGCCTCTTCGTCGCGCTGCACGGCGCGCTGCTGTCGGGCAGCCCGATGATCTGGCTCGCCCGCTTCGACGCCAAGGAGGTGGTGCGGCTGCTGCCGCGCGCGACGGTGTTCATGGGCGTGCCGACGATGTACGTGCGGCTGCTCGACGAGCCCGGCTTCGACGCCGGCGCGGCGAGCAACGTCCGGCTGTTCGTGTCGGGCTCGGCGCCGCTGCTCGCCGACACGTTCCGCCAGTTCGAGGCGCGCACCGGCCGCCGGATCCTCGAGCGCTACGGCATGAGCGAGACGGTGATGCTGACCTCCAACCCCTACGACGGCAACCGCGTCGCCGGGACGGTCGGGCTGCCGCTGCCGGGCGTGTCGGTGCGCGTGGTCGACGACGCGGGCCGGCCGCTGCCCTGGGGCGAGATCGGCGGCGTCGAGGTGCGCGGGCCGAACGTGTTCTCCGGCTACTGGCGGATGCCCGAGAAGACGAAGGAGGAGTTCACCGCCGACGGCTGGTTCCGCACCGGCGACGTCGGGCGCTGGGACGCGAACGGCTACCTGACGATCGTCGGGCGCAGCAAGGACCTGATCATCACCGGCGGCTACAACGTGTATCCGAAGGAGATCGAGTCGTACCTCGACGACATGGAGGGCGTGGCCGAATCGGCGGTGATCGGCGTGCCGCACCGGGACTTCGGCGAGGCGGTGACCGCGGTCGTCGTGCGCAAGCCCGGCGCGGTGCTCGACGAGGCCGCGATCGTCGCCGCGCTGAAGGCGCGGATCGCGGGCTTCAAGGTGCCCAAGCGCGTGCACGTCGTCGACGAGCTGCCGCGCAACGCGATGGGCAAGGTCCAGAAGAACGAGCTGCGCAGGCGCTACGCCGAGGCGGCCTGACGGGCGTGCGCGGGAGAGGGCGTCGCGGCGCGACGCCCGCGCGGACCCGAGGCGCCGCGGGTGCGAGGCACGGCAGGCACGAGGCACGGCGGGTGCGAAGCGAACCGCGGGTCCGACGCACGCACCTCGGCTCCGACGAGCACCTCGGGCCCGGCACTCGGCACCGGCCTGACACGCAGCGCCGGCCCGGCACGCAGCGCCGGCCCGACAAGCAGCGCATTCCGACACACGACACGGGCCCGACCCTCAACACGGGCCCGACACGTGCCCGGGCCGGACCCGCCTCCGGACCTGCCTCAGCCGGCGGCCGCGCGCCAGACCATGTAGACGGCGAGCGAGCCGAGCAGCACCGCGAACACGCGCTTCAGGGTCGCGGTGGGCAGCGAATGCGCGAGCCGCGCGCCCAGCGGCGCGGTGAACACGCTCGCGATCGAGATGCAGGCGAGCGCCGGCAGGTAGACGTAGCCGATCGTGCCCGCCGGCAGCTCGAGCCCGCGGCCCGCCCACATGTAGCCGACGGTGCCGGCCAGCGCGATCGGGAAGCCGCAGGCCGCGCTGCTCGCGACCGCCTGCTGGATCGGGACGTTGCTCCGGACGAGGAAGGGCACCGTCAGGAAGCCGCCGCCCGCGCCGAGCAGCGCCGACAGCGCGCCGATCACCGTGCCCGCGGCCCACATGCCGGGCGCGCCCGGCAGCTCGCGCTCGGGCTTCGGCGGGCGGCTCGAGAACATCCGCAGCGCCGACCAGCCGACGAACAGGCCGAAGAACGCCGCGAGCACGCGGCCCGGCACCGCGCCCGCGAGCTGCGCGGCGACGAGCGTGCCGACGAGGATGCCGGGCGCGAGCGAGCGCACCACGTCCCAGCGCACCGCGCCGCGCCGGTGATGCGCGCGCACGCTCGAGACCGAGGTGAACACGATCGTCGTCAGCGAGGTCGCGATCGCGACCTTGACGACCAGGTCGATCGGGAAGCCGAGGCGCCCGAGCAGCATCGTCATGAAGGGCACCATCAGCATGCCGCCGCCGATGCCGAGCAGCCCGGCCGCGAGGCCGGTGAAGGCGCCGAGCAGCAGCAGCGCGGCGATGAGGAGAGGATCCATGGCGGCGCCCGTCGACGGTGCGGGCTCGGGGTCGGGAGAGGGCGGCAGTGTACTCCGGCCCCGCTCGGGCTCCGGGCGCGGGTCAGCCCGCGAGTCGCAGCACCGCGTCCCACTCGTCCGGCGTCACCGGCGTGATCGACAGGCGGTTGCCGCGGCGCAGGACCTGCATGCCGGCGAGCGCCGGATGCGCGCGCAGGAACGACGGCGTCCGCAGCGGCACGCGCCGCAGCGCGCGCACGTCGACGAGCATCCAGCGCGGCGCGTCGGGGCGCGCCGTCGGGTCGTGGTACGGCGAGGCGGGATCGAACTGCGTCGGATCGGGATACGGCGCCGACGCGACCTCGGCGATCCCGGCGATGCCGGGCGGCTCGCAGCCCGAATGCCAGAACAGCACGCCGTCGCCGACGCGCATCGCGTCGCGCATGAAGTTGCGCGCCTGGTAGTTGCGCACGCCGACCCACGGGACGACGGCGCCGGGCGCCGCGAGCGCGTCGTCGATCGAGCACTCGTCGGGCTCGGACTTCATCAGCCAGAAGCCCCGCCCGGACGCCGCGCTCATCGAAGGGAAGGGCGCCGCGCGATCGCGCGACGCCGTGGAAGAGTGGACCCCGCCTGTGCCGGTCGGCCGGCATCCTGAACCGTGAAGTTCAGGGCGGCCGCGAGTGGCATCACATCAGGTTCGTCCGCGCAATGGGACGCTCTCAACAGTGACGCTCAACGTGAACCCGCGACCTGGATGCTTTCGCATTGGTTCAAGGAATGTATGGCCTTAGCGAACACCGCAGGGTGGACCGATTGTACTGCGCCCGTCGCGCGTCCCCAAGCGGGGCCGACCGATGGCCGGGGCCGCGCTCAGAAGAGCGATTCCTGCCGACGCAGCTCGGCGTCGAGGTCCTCGGTGAGCTTGCGCACGCGGCGCGAGGCCTCCTCGAGCGGCGCGGCGCCGGCGCCGTCGCGCGCGTCCATCAGCTCGTGCGCGATCTGCAGCGCGGCCATCACCGCGATGCGCTCGACGCCCGAGACGCGGCCCGCGTCGCGCACCGAGCTCATGCGCTCGCCGACGATGCGCACCGCCTCGAGCAGGCGCGCCTTGTCCTCGGGGGCGACCGCGAGACGGTAGTCGCGATCGAGGATGCGGACGTCGATCTGATCCATGGTCAGTGGGCGGCGTCGCGCGGTTCGGCGCCGAGCGCGGGCAGGCGCGACAGCGCGGCCTCGACCTTGCTGCGGGCCTCGGTCATCCGGACCTCGATCGCGTGGCGCGCCTCGAGGGCGTTCGCGAGCTCGCCGCGCAGCCGGCGGTTCTCGTCGGCCAGCCGCCGTGCGTTCTGGAGCAGGCGCTCGATGCGCTCCTGCAGCGCCTGCAGTTCGTCGTCCATAGGGGGGCGATGGTAGGGACTCGACCCCACAGGGTCAAGCCGACGGCCGACGGCGCCCGGCGCCGCGCCGACGGGCGCGCGCGGGGGCGCGACGCGTGCCGCAAGCCGTGCCGCCGGATCGGGTAGCATCGACCGGATGGACCGGATCGTCTCCCGCCTCGGCGTCCCGGCCCGCCTCGCGGCGGCCGCGCTGGCCGTCGCGCTCGGGCTGCCGGCGCTCGTGCCGGACGCGGCGCACGCGCAGCCCGCGCCGGCCGCCGCGCGCACCGGCGCGCAGCGGGTCGACGCGGTCGAGGTCGAGCTGGTCGCCGAGCGCGCCGCGATCGGCGCCGACGGCGTCGTCGAGCTCGGTCTGCGGATCGCGCACGATCCGCACTGGCACACGTACTGGCGCAACCCCGGCGACTCGGGGCTCGCGACGCAGGTCGCCCCCGCCGGGCCCGCCGGGGCGCGCTTCGACGCGCTGCGCTGGCCGGCGCCGCAGCGGATGTTCGTCGGCCCGCTCGCCAACTACGGCTACGAGGGCGAGATCGTGCTGCCCTGGCGCGCGACCGTGCCGGCGTCGGCGGTCGGCTCGACGGTGCGCTTCGAGGCGCACGCGCAGTGGCTGGTGTGCAAGGACGTCTGCATCCCCGGCGAGGCGCGCGTCGCGCTCGAGCTGCCGGTCGCGGCCGCCGGCGCGTCGCCCGCCCGCGCGCGGCACGCGGCGCTGTTCGACGCGGCCGCGAAGCGGATCCCGGACGCGGACGCCGCGCTGTCGGCCCGGCTGCATCGCGACGGCCGGGGCGTGGCGCTCGCGTTCGCGACGCCCGCGGGTCGCGACGCGATCGCGCGCGCCGAGTTCTTCCCCTATCCGGAGGGCGTCGTCTCGGCGCCCGCGCCGCAGCCGCTCGCGCGCACCGCCGACGGCTGGCGGCTCGACCTCGCGCTCGCCGACGGCGCGACG
>DASPJX010000230.1:0-8513 GCA_035628395.1 Burkholderiaceae bacterium
CCCGAGCGGCTCGCGCTGCTGCGCGAGTTCCTGCAGGGCGTGGGGCTGACGCTGGGCGGCGGCGACGATCCGTCGCCGGCCGACTACGCGGCGCTCGCCGTGCAGATCGCGCCGCGGCCCGACTCGGCGCTGCTGCAGACGATGCTGCTGCGCTCGATGCAACAGGCGATCTACACGCCGTACAACGTCGGCCACTTCGGCCTGTCGTACGAGGCCTACGCGCACTTCACGTCGCCGATCCGGCGCTACCCCGACCTGCTGACGCACCGGGTGATCAAGGCGCTGCTGAGGAGCGAGCGCTACGCGCCGCCGTCGCCGTCGCCCGAGTCGGCGCTGCGGGCGGTGCCGCCGCCGGCCAAGGGACGCCGCGGCGCGGCGCGCGCGGCGCCCTCGGGCAAGGCGGTCGCGCAGGCCGAGGACCGGGCCGCCGCGCGCAGCCGGATGAGCGTCGCGCAGCGCGACGAGCTCGACCGCTGGGAGTCGCTCGGGCTGCTGTGCTCGGCCAACGAGCGCCGGGCCGACGAGGCCTCGCGCGACGTCGAGGCCTGGCTCAAGTGCCAGTACATGAGGGAGCGCGTCGGCGAGCAGTTCCGCGGCCGCATCACCGGCGTCGCGACCTTCGGCGTGTTCGTCACGCTGAACGAGCTGTACGTCGAGGGCATGGTCCACGTGTCGGAGCTGGGCGGCGAGTACTTCCAGTACATCGAGGCCGCGCACGAGCTGCGCGGCGAGCGCACCGGTCGCCGCTACCGGCTGACCGACGAGCTCGACGTGCAGGTCTCGCGCGTCGACCTCGAGGCGCGCCGCATCGAGTTCCGGCTCGTGAAGAGCGAGCCGCGGCTCGAGCTGGTGCGCGCCGCGCGCGGGTCCGGCACGCCGACCGCGGCCGAGCTCGGGCCGTCGCCGGTGGCCGAGCCGCGGGGCAAGAAGGCGGCGCGACCGAAGACCGAGCAGGTCGCGAAGGCGCGCGCCGAGCGGCAGGCCGCCAAGCGGCGCGGCGGCCGGCCCGATCCGCGCAACGGCGCCGGCGGCAAGCGCAAGCGGCGGCGCTGACGATGCTGGTCTTCGGGTTCCACTCGGTGGGCTCGCGGCTGCGCCGCTCGGCCGGCTCGGTCAAGGAGCTCTACGTCGACGCGCGCCGCGACGACGGCCGGATGCGGGAGCTGCTCGCCGTCGCGAAGGAGGCGGGCGTCGAGGCCCGTCGCGTCGACGGCGCGCGGCTCGACCGGCTGTGCCCGAACCGGCGCCACCAGGGCGTGGTCGCGATCGCCGAGGCGCAGCCGCCGGCGGTCGGCTTCGACGAGCTGCTCGATCGCATCGAGGGGCCGCCGCTGCTGCTGCTGCTCGACGGCGTGACCGATCCGCGCAACCTCGGCGCCTGCCTGCGCGTCGCGGACGGCGTGGGCGCCCACGGCGTGATCGCGCCGAAGGACCACGCGTGCCCACTCAACGAGGCGGCGATCCAGACCGCGAGCGGCGCGGCCGAGAGCGTGCCCTACGTGATGGTGACCAACCTCGCGCGCACGATCGACGACCTGCAGGAGCGCGGCGTCGCCGTCATCGGCACCGCCGACGAGGCCGATCGCACGCTGTACGACGTCGAGGTGCCGGCCGCGGTGGCGTGGGTGCTCGGCGCCGAGGGCGTCGGGCTGCGCCGCCTCACGCGCGAGCGCTGCGACGCGCTGGTGTCGATCCCGATGGTCGGGCAGGTGTCCAGCCTGAACGTGTCGGTCGCGGCCGGCGTCGTGCTGTACGAGACGCTGCGGCGCACGCGGCTCGGCGCGGCGGCCGCCGGCTGACGGCGGGGCCGACGACGCGAGGGGCGCGAGCGATGTCGTCCGCCGACGCATCCCGGATCCCCGGCCTCGAGCGCGCCCGCGCGCTGCTCGACGGCGCGGCGCACCTCGTCGTGTTCACCGGCGCCGGCGTGTCGAAGGAGAGCGGCATCCCGACCTTCCGGGACGCGATGGAAGGGCTGTGGGCGCGCTTCGACCCGATGCGGCTCGCGACCGAGGAGGGCTTCCGCGCCGATCCGCCGCTCGTCTGGCGCTGGTACGCCGAGCGGCGCGAGCGCGTCGGCGAGGCGGCGCCGAACGCCGCGCACCTCGCGATCGCCCGCGCCGCGCGCGACGGCCGGCGCGTGTCGGTCGTCACGCAGAACGTCGACGGGCTTCACCAGCGGGCGGGCAGCGACGGCGTGATCGAGCTGCACGGCAGCATCGTGCGCGCGCGCTGCCTCGAGGGCTGCGGCACCGAGCCGCCCGCCGGCTGGGAGGCCGATCCGCGCGTGCCGCCGCGCTGCGCCGGCTGCGGAGCGCCGCTGCGCCCGGCGGTCGTGTGGTTCGGCGAGATGCTGCCGGCCGGCGCGTTCGAGCGCGCCGAGGCGCTCGCCGCCTCGTGCGACGCGATGCTGGTCGTCGGCACCTCGGGCCTCGTGCAGCCGGCGGCGAGCCTGCCGTGGACCGCGGCGCGCGGCGGCCGCCCGGTGATCGTCGTCGACCCGCATCCGACCGAGCTCGACGCGCTCGCGACCGTCAGCCTTCGCGGGGCGGCGGCCGAGGTCGTTCCGGCGCTCCTTCGTCGCGGCTCGAGCGCGACCTGAACGCCCACGGCGGCTCCGGCGAGGCCGCGTGCCACAGCCCCGCGCGACGCGCGCGCGCGTCGCGCTCCGCGGCCGCGTACGCGGCGGCGTCGCCGGGCGGCTGGTCGGCCGCGTAGCGCGCGAAGTGCCACGCGAGGCCCGCGGCGACGAGCTCCAGGCCCACGTCGCGCGGCGCGCCCGCGTCGCCGGCACCGGGCACCGTCACGCGGGCGACGGTGCGGCCGTAGCGATCGGTCTTCGCCGGCTCGATCCGCAGCCGGGGCGCGCCCAGCGCGGCGACGAGCGCGCGCCGCGCGGCGTCGCCGAACGGCTGGCCGCGCTCGGGCGCGTCGATCCCGGAGACGCGCACCCGCAGCCGCCGCCCGTCGTCGGCGCGCATCGTGAACGAGTCGCCGTCGTGCACGCGGAGCACGACGCCCTCGATCGCCGGCCCGACCCGCGACGACGCGCCCGCCTGCGGCGGTCCCGCGCGACGACCGGTTCCGGACGTCGCGGCCTGGGGTCCGTCGTCGGCGAGGGCCGCGGGCGCGAGCGTCGCGAGCGCGAGCGCGGCGACGGGGAGGAGGGCTCGGAGCGGGGGCACGCGTCGAGGCTAGCACGCGTCCCGGCCCGTCCCGCGCGGGCCGCGGAACCGTCGGCGGGGGCGGTGCGCCGACCCCGTCGCGCGCGGGCTCGGCCGTGCGGGCGCGCTAGCATGCGGGCAACCCACCCACCTGCGACGAGGGCGATCGAATGGATGCGAAGCGACCGCGGCGGATCGGGCTGCTCACCGGCGGCGGGGACTGCCCCGGCCTGAACGCCGTGATCCGGGCGGTGACCCGGACCGCGCGCAGCACGTTCGGCGCGACCGTGATCGGGATCGAGGACGGCTTCGAGGGCCTGCTCGGCGGGCGGATCCGCGAGCTCGACTACGGCGAGGTCGCCGGCCTGATCGGCGAGGGCGGCACCGTGCTCGGCACGACCAACAAGGGCGACCCCTGGCACTTCCCGGTCCCCGGGCCGGACGGCACGCTCGAGATCGCCGACGTGTCCGACCGGATGCTCGAGCGGATCCGCGAGCTCGCGCTCGACACGCTGGTCGTCGTCGGCGGCGACGGCTCGATGCACATCGCCGAGCGCTTCGCGCGGCGCGGGGTGGCGGTCGTCGGCGTGCCGAAGACGATCGACAACGACCTCGCGGCCACCGACACGACCTTCGGCTTCGACACCGCGGTGTCGATCGTCAGCGAGGCGATCGACCGGCTGACGACCACGGCCTCCTCGCACCACCGCGTGATGGTGATCGAGGTGATGGGCCGCTACGCGGGCTGGATCGCGCTGGCCGGCGGCATGGCGGGCGGCGCCGACACCATCCTGATCCCCGAGATCCCGTTCCGCTGGGACTCGGTGTTCCGCCACGTGCGGCACCGCGCGATGCGCGGCCGGCGCTTCTCGATCGTCTGCGTCGCCGAGGGCGCGAAGCTGCCCGAGGGCGGCGAGGTGCTGAAGGGCATGGACCGCCGGCGCACCGACGCGCGTCAGCTCGGCGGCATCGGCGCGGTGGTCGCGCGCCGGATCGAGGAGGGCACCGGCCTGGAGACGCGCGTCACCGTGCTCGGGCACCTGCAGCGCGGGGGCTCGCCCACCGCGTACGACCGGATCCTCGCGACCCGCTTCGGCGTGGCCGCCGCCGAGGCCGCGTGCCGCGGCGAGTCGGGCGTGATGGTCGGGCTGCGCGGCACCGAGATCGTCACCGCGCCCATCGCCGACGCGATCTCGTCGCTGCGCACCGTGCCGCCCGACCATCCGTGGGTGTCGGCGGCGCGCGCGGTCGGCACGCGCTTCGGCGACGAGGTCGAGGGCGGCGCCGAGCGCGAGGGCGAGGGCGGCGGCGCGCCCTGAGCGCGCCCGCTCACCAGATCCCGAGGGCGGTGCCGGCGCCGAGCGTGGCGCCGAGCTCCGCGGCGCGTCCGAGGTCGGCGTCGTCGATCCGCTTCGGCGCGGCGATCGCCCCGGGGGTCTGCGCGCCGGTCAGCACGATCACCGGGTCGGCGACCCGGCGCAGCCGCCAGCCGGTCGCGATCCGCTCGATCTGCCGCAGCGCGCCGTGGCCGTCGGTGCCGGCGCACACCAGCGTCGCGTACGGACGCCCGACCAGCCCCTCGAGCACCGGGTAGTAGCAGCGGTCGAAGAACGCCTTCGCCGGGCCGGCCATCGAGCCGAGGCACTCGGGCGCGGCGAACAGCAGCGCGTCGGCGGCGAGCAGCGCCGCCGGCGCGAGGCGATCGCAGCGGACCGCGAGCACGTCGAGCGCGTCGGGCTCGGCGCCCGCCTCGAGCGCCGCCCGACGCGCGCCGTCGGCGGCCGCCTCGACGAGCCGCTCGGTGCCGCCGGTGTTCGACCACCAGGCGACGAGCAGCCGGCGCGGGCGCATCGCTCGGGTCAGCGACCGATCAGCCCGCGCAGCATCCGCACGCCCTCGCGCACGCCCTGCTCGACCGCCTCGACGGGCAGGCCCGAGGGCGAGGCCGGGGCGGGCGTCGCGCCGGCGCTCGGCGCGGTGCCGGCATCGTCGCCGCGCGGCTCCGCTCCCGGGGGCGAGGCCGCCGCGGGCGAGGCCGCCGCGGGCGCCGGGCCGCGTCCGGCGCCGGCCGTCGCGTCGAGCATCCCGAGCGGCTGCATCGCGCTCGAGCGCGTGCGCAGCTTCACCGCCCACTCGATGTCCCAGGGCACCTTCGGATCGGCGGGGCGGGGCGGATGGGCGAGGTTCAGCTCGTCGCCGTAGGCCGTGAAGGTCAGCATCCCCTGCGGCATCGCGCGCGCCGCCTCCTCGGGCATCGTGCACTCGGTGCGGTCGGGCGGCAACGCCACGCGCTCGCGGATCAGCCGCGCGACCTCGCCGGGCGGCAGGAAGTCGCCGAGCGCGCCGCCGGTCTCCTGCACCGCGCTCGACGTCCACATCACGAGATCGGTGCCGCCGCCCGACTCGGACGCGCCGACCGCCGACGCGAAGTAGCCGGTCGCGCCGGCGACCGGCCGCCAGGTCAGGCGCCGCGCGCCCGCGGGCGTCGTCGCGCCCTCGAGCGCCACCGGCGGCATGAAGTCGTGGCGCTCGACCGCGAAGCGGATCTCGGGCGAGTAGCTGCCGCGGACCCGGTGCTCGCCGAGCAGCGAGGCCTGCGCGGGCACGGCGCTGCGGTCGCGCTCGTTCGGCCACGCGCCGTAGGTCCGCGACGCGTCGGGCGAGGGGCCGCGCGGCAGGCGCGGCGCGCGCGAGACGAGCGCGGGCATCGGCTGGCCCGCGGCGACTTTCGAGAAGTCGATCACCACCGGCTGGCCCGGGCCGGCCCGCTCGCCGCAGCCCCAGAACACCAGCAGGCGGCCCTTCGGCTGCTCCATGCGCCCGGGCAGCGCCGGCTCGGCGTCGGGCGCGGGCGTCGCGCGCGCGGCCTCGGGCGTGAGCAGCGGCAGCTGCGGGCCCATGCCCATCGACGCGGGGATCAGGTGCGCCGCCTCGGGCGCGCCCGCGGGCGATCGCGACGAGCCGAGCCGCAGGTCGAGCGTGCGCAGCGCCTGGGGCGCGCCGCCGCCCATCATGCCGAGCATCGCGCCGAGGCCGCCGCCGGCCATCGCGCCGAGGCCGGACGCCGTGTCGGCGCTGATCCAGTAGGTGGCGACCGGGCCGCGGACGACCTGCTGCGGGCCGGACGGCGCGGTCTGCGCGTGGGCGGGCGGCACGAGCGCGACGAGCGGGAGCGCCGCGGCGATCGCGCGGCGACGGAGCGACGGGGTTCTCGGGCGCATCGGGGCACCTCCTCTGTGTCGGCGGCATTGTAGGCGCCCTCGGGTACGCTCGCGGTCATGGAACTCGCTCTGCGCTGGGCCGAGATCGCGGGGCTCGTCGCCTTCGCGGTGTCCGGCTACCTCGAGGCCGAGCGCCGGGGCATGGACCCGATCGGCCACTTCGCGCTCGCCTTCGTCGCCGCGTTCGGCGGCGGCACGCTGCGCGACCTGCTGATCGACCGCCGCCCGCTGTTCTGGATCGAGCACCACGGCTGGGTGGTGGGCGTGTTCGTGCTGTGCCTCGCGCTGCCCTGGGCGACGCGGCTGCGCGCGCGGCCCTGGGTGGAGCGCGCGGTGCAGTGGCCGGACGCGCTCGGCATGGGCCTGTTCGCCGCGAGCGGCACCGCGCTGTCGATCGGCGCGGGGCTGCCGACCTTCGTCGCCGTGCTGATGGGCGTGATCACCGCGACCTTCGGCGGCGCGATCGTCGACGTGCTGTGCAACGAGGTGCCGCGCATCTTCAGGCGCACCGAGCTGCACGCGACCTGCGCGTTCTGCGGCGGCTGGGCTTTCGTCGGCGCGATCGGCGCCGGCGCGCCGCAGCCGGTCGCGATCGCGCTCGGCGCCGCGCTGGCGTTCGCGATGCGGCTCGCCGCGGTGCACCGGGGCTGGCGACTGCCGAGCCTGGACACCCGCGACGCGGGGTGAAGCGCGGCCGGCCGAGGCGACCCCTTTGCCCGCACCGATCCGGGAATCGACGCCGGATCCGGCGATTCGGTACGGGCCGGGCCGGACGGTCCGACACTTCGGGTCGGTCGACCATAGAAAGCGGGCCGGAGTCGGGCGATCATGGGGGCCAAGGAGCTCACCCCGTGTCACCCGATCCGATCGTCCTGACGGCCCAGCTGCGTGCCGTCGCCCTGTCCGAGCATCTCGAGCTCGGACCGTACACCCTCGCCGTGCGCGAGCTGCCCGCCGAGCAGATGCCGGTGCGGCGGCGCCACGCATGCCTCGACCTCACCCACGGGCGCATCCTGCTGCGCGAGGGCCTCGGCCCGCGGCAGTGGCTGCGCGCGTTCGTCCACGCGCTCGTCCGGCTCGTCCACTACTCGCAGGCGGTGCTGCTCCACGACAGCACCGAGGAGCACCTGACGCACTCGCTCGCGAGCGGCCTGTCGCAGCTCGCCCGCCGCAACCCGCGGCTCGCCTGGGCGCTGCTGCGGGCGATGAGCCCGCATGTGCGCCGCGGCGCGCGCGCGCCGCAGCGGCTCGCGATGGGCGGCGCCGGATGGACGGTGCGCACGATGCCGGTCAAGACCGCGACGCGGCTGCGCGTCTTCGGCCAGGCCGACCTCGAGCGACGCCGCATCGAGCTCGACCCCGCGCTGTCGGGCACCCAGCTCGCGGTGATCTTCCTGCACGAGGCGATCCACGGGCTCCACCACGAGGCCGGCGTCACCGACCACACGCCGCTGCGGACCGCGCACGCGCGCGAGGCCGACGCGCTGCTCGGCTTCTTCGCCGGCAATCCGCAGGCGGCGGGCTGGTGGTACGGGCTGCTGCAGCCCCGCGTGGAGCCCGCGCCCTCGCCGGCCGGGCGGATCAGCGCCGCCGGCGGCCGCAGGCGGCAGGCCGGGCGCTGAAGCGCGGCGCGGGATCGAGGGCGGCCGGGAACGACGCCGGCGCGTGAACGACGTCGGCGCGGGAAAGACGCCGGCGCGGGAACGACTGCGGCGCGGGAACGACGCCGGGGCCGGCCGGTCGCCGGAGCGCGGCGCGAGATCGGCGGCGCGGGATCGACGGCGCGGGATCGACGGCGGCCGCGCTCAGCGGCCGGCGTCGCTGCGCCCGCCGGTGTCGGGCTCGTCGTCCTCGTCGTCGCCGGCCGCCAGCGTGTCCCGCCCGCAGGCCTCGTCCAGCAGCCGCTGGCCGAGCGTGTCCTCGCGCACCGGCCAGTACTCGCGACGCTCGACGCTGAAGTCGCGGATCAGCGTGCCGTCGGTCGCGTAGTACGCGGAGTAGGCGAGCGCGTGCGTGCGGTCCTCGCACTGGAACGACCAGAGGTGCTCGCTGTGCGAGAGCGAGGCGCGCACCCGCTCGATCGCCGTCGGCTCGGCGCCCGCCGACGCGAACTCCGAGGCGACCGCCT
>DASPJX010000231.1:0-3099 GCA_035628395.1 Burkholderiaceae bacterium
GCCGGTGAAATAGCCGCGCGTTTCGGCCAGTGCCAGCGTTTCCATCACCACGCCCTGTCCCGCGAACGCGGCATCGCCGTGCACCAGCACCGGCAGCACCTGTGCTCCCTTGGGGTCTGCGCGGCGATCCATGCGGGCGCGCACGGAGCCTTCGACCACCGGGTTGACGATTTCCAGGTGCGAGGGGTTGAACGCCAGCGACAGGTGGACCGGGCCGCCGGGCGTGCTGACGTCGGAGCTGAAGCCCTGGTGGTACTTCACGTCGCCGGCGGGCAGGTCTTCCTTGGCCGTGTGGTCGAACTCGGCGAACAGGTTCGCCGGCATCTTGCCCAGCGTGTTGACCAGCACGTTCAGGCGGCCGCGGTGGGCCATGCCGATCACGAACTCCTGGATCCCCTGCTCGCCGCCGTGCTGGACGATCTCGTCCATCGCCGCGATGAAGCTCTCGCCGCCCTCGAGCGAGAACCGCTTCTGGCCGACGTACTTGGTGCGCAGGTACTTCTCGAGGCCCTCGGCCGCGGTCAGCCGCTCGAGGATGCGCCGGCGCTTCTCGTCGGAGAACTTCGGCTTGGCGCGCGAGCTCTCGAGCCGCTCCTGGATCCAGCGCTTCTGCGCGGGATCGCTGATGTACATGAACTCGGCGCCGATCGTGCCGCAGTAGGTCTCGCGCAGCGCCTGCACGATGTCGCGCAGCGGCGCGCTCTCGAAGCCGAAGAACGTGTTGGCCGCCGAGTAGATGTTGGCGTGGTCGCCCTCGGTGAAGTCGTAGAACGCCGTCTCGAGCTCGGGGATCGGCGGACGTTCCTGGCGCTTCAGCGGGTCGAGGTCGGCCCAGCGCGATCCGAGGAAGCGGTAGGCCGCGATCAGCTGCTGGACGTAGACCTGCTTGCGCGCGGTGGCCGCGTCGCCGCCCATCACGCGCGGCTGCAACCGGCCTTCCTTCGCCCGCTCGGCGAAGGACTGCACGATCGGCGCGTGCGCGACGTCGGGGGTCTGGGGGTTCCCGTCGGCGGCCGGCACCATCTGCATGGTGTCGAAGTAGGCCCGCCACTGCTCGGGGACCGAGCCGGGATTGTTCAGGTACGACTCGTAGAGTTCCTCGACGTACGGCGCGTTGCCGCCGAACAGGTACGAGTTGGACTGGAACGCCTTCATCATGCGCTTCACCTCTCGTGACGGGTTTCCCGTCGAAAGTGCGGGAGCGGGCGACGAGGACCGTCGCGCCTCCCATCCGCTCGCCGGCTCCGACCGGCTGCACGGACGCCTCCGCGGAGCCTCTCTCGGTTCGTCCGGGCCCCGGCGGAATGGGGCGGAAGGATATCATGAGGCCCGCGGGCGCGATTCCCCGAGATGCGGCGGCGCGCCGCCGCTCGCGGGCGCTTCGCAGGCCCCGTGCGTCCTCAAGTCGGTCGATGCCGGACCGATATACACCGAAGGCGGCCGCTTCGCGCGGACGCCGCCCACGGACATCACGGAGCCCGCCATGCTTGCAGCGCCGAACCCCCGAACCGGCCCCGCGCCGTCCGCCGGCCCGGTGGACGCGGCACGCCCCGACGCCCGCTGGGCCGACGCCGACGCGGCGACGCTGCGCGCGCTGCGCGACTGGGTCGAGCACGCCCCCGATCCGGTGGCGCTCGTCGACGCCGCCGGCCGGATGCGGCGGGTGAACCCGGCGTTCGAGCGCGCGTTCGGCGCGCCCGAGCGCGCCGGCGCCCTGCCCTCGCCGGTGCTCGCCCGCTTCGTGCCGCTGCTGACGCCGCCCCGGCTCGCTCGCTGGCTGGCCGAGGCCGACCCGGACGGCGCGCCGCGCGTGCACCGGCTGATGGCCGAAGGCGTGTCCGCCGACGGGGAGCGCTTCCTGGTCGCGGCGACCCTGCTGCGCACCGACCCGGGGCCGGAGGCCGGTGCCGACGCGCCGCGCTGCCTGGTGACGCTGCGCCCGCTCGACGCGCCGCGCGGCCTGCTCGCGACCGACGCCGCCGAGCGCGGCGCGCAGCCGGGACGCGCGCCCGACGCGGTCGGCGTGCACGCGCTCGTCGACGCGACGCTGCGCTCGCTCGCGCCCGCCGACCGCCGGCGCCGGATCGAGCTCGCGCTGCACGCGCCGCGGGCCGCGCTCGCCGCGGAACCGGAGTCGCTGCGCCACGCGCTGCTGCAGGTGGTGACGAACGCGCTGCGCTACTCGTCGCCCGACACGCCGGTGTCGATCCGTTCGCGGCACGACGCCTGCGACGAGGCCGAATGGATCGTGCTGGTCGTCTCCGACCGCGGCCCCGGCCTGTCGCGCGCGCAGCAGCAGCGCGCGTTCGAGCCGTTCTGGCGGGCGCCGACCGCGTTCGCGCACCCGGGCCAGGGCATGGGCCTGCCGACCGCGCGCCGGCTGGTCGACGCCGCCGGCGGCTGGATCGAGCTGAAGAGCGTGCCCGGGGTGGGCACCGAAGTCGAGCTCTGGCTGCCGGGCGCGGCCGCGCCGCTCGACGCCTGAGGCCGGGCCTTCGCGCCGCCCGAAACGGACACGGCGCCCGAAGGCGCCGTGCGTCGCTCCCTCGCGCGGACGGGCCCCGGGGCCCGCCGCGGACCGCTCAGCGCTGCCCGATCGGCACCACGTCGCGGCGCGTCGCGCCGACGAAGAGCTGGCGCGGACGGCCGATCTTCTGCTCGGGATCCGAGATCATCTCGTTCCACTGCGCGATCCAGCCGACCGTGCGGGCCAGCGCGAAGATGCAGGTGAACATCGACGTCGGGATGCCGAGCGCGCTCTGCACGATGCCCGAGTAGAAGTCCACGTTCGGGTACAGCTTGCGGCTGACGAAGTACTCGTCCTCGAGGGCGATCTTCTCCAGCGCCATGGCGAGCTTGAGCAGCGGCTCGTCGTGCATGTCCAGGGTATCGAGCACCTCGCGCGTGGTCTCCTGCATGAGCTTGGCGCGCGGGTCGTAGTTCTTGTAGACGCGGTGCCCGAAGCCCATGAGCTTCACGCCCGAGTTCTTGTCCTTCACCTGCTTGATGAACTCGCCGATCTTGGCAACACCGCCGTTCTTCTGCAGGTCCATCAGCATCTGCAGGGCCGCCTCGTTGGCGCCGCCGTGCGCCGGGCCC
>DASPJX010000232.1:0-2406 GCA_035628395.1 Burkholderiaceae bacterium
ATCCGGCGCCGCGTGTTCGCGGCCCCGCGCGGCGCGGTCCGCAGCGACGACGCGGCCGCCGGGCCGGTCGCGGCGCCGGACGGCCAGCCGTTCCACGTCGACCGGCGAAGCGAGGCGCTCGTCGAGCGCTTCGAGGACGTCTCGATGGAGGTCGCCCGGCCGCGCTTCGACACGCCGCTCGCGTTCGCCGCGGGGCAGGGCGAAGCGGTGTTCCCGGGCGCGGTGCGCACGCTGTCGGAGCTGGCCGGCCCGGGCCGCTTCGGACTGGACCTGTCGGGCGGCCTCGTCGACGCGCAAGTGCGGGTCGAGGTCTCGCGCGGTCGGACGATCGAGGACTGGCTGGTGCGCCTGCTCGGCATGCCGCTCGTGCTGCGGGCGCATCTCGCGGTGCTCACCGATTCCTGGACCGCGTCGGGACCCTACGGTCCGGCATCCGACAGCGTGCAGCGCCGCGTCGAGGCCGGCGCGCGCGTGCCGCTCGCCGAGACGGCGATCGACGCCGCCTGGCTGCCGGCGCGCGCGCTGCTCGAGGCGGGCGGGCTGATCGGCCTGGAGCCGACCGCGCGGACGATGCGCCGGCACGCGATCGACGTCGACCTCGTTCCGCCGGATCGGCTGGCCGCTGCGGCCGTGCCTGCACCGACACCCGAACCATCCGCGCCCGACTGGAACGGCTTCTGAGCTCGTCCCCCGACCCGACTGGAGATCACGATGGAGTTCCTTCCCCCGGAGTCCCGAATCGAGACCGTGACGAGCGCGATGTCGCTCGACGGACATCTCGTGTCGACACGACGCTTCACTGCACCGGGCACGGTCGAGGCGACGCTCGCCTCGCTGCGCGAGCGCTGCGGCGCCGAGGCCGCGACCTGCGTGGAGTCCCGCCACGGCGGCTGGGCGGTGCTGTCGGTGCGCGACGGGGAGGGGTGGCGGACGGTGCAGCTGCGCGCCCGCGCCGGGGGCGTCGAGGGGCTGGAGACCCGCTGGACGCCGCAGCCGACGCCGCCCGCTTCCGACCTTCGTCCGCCCGTCGACGTGCTGCCGGCCGAGGCGCGGGTCGTCAGACGCATCGCCCACGACGATCCGGGCCGCGAGGCCGCGACGGTGGTCGCACTGGTCGACGCACCCGCCGGGCCCACCGCTCGGGGGTTGCGGGCACGCGCGACGCGGGTGGGTTTCGTCGCCGACCCGGCGCTCGGGCTGCCGGCCGGCAACGCCGCGTGGTTCCGCGGCGGTCCGGACCGCTCGGGCGAGGCGATCGCGCTGCGACGCGACCGGGAGGAGATCGTCGCGACGGTCGCGCCGCACCGGGACGGCACGGCGGTGGTGCTGCACTGGAGCCGGGCGCGATGAGCCGGGGCCGTCCCGAGGCCGCGCGCGGGCAGGCCGCGACCGACTACCTGGTCGTCCTCGCGCTGGTGGTCGTGGCGTTCGTCGTCGGCGCGGACGCGCCGGTCGAGCGGATCGTCGCCGCGCTGTCCGAGCACTACCGGCGCTTCACCTGGGCGATCTCGCTGCCATGAGCGGCGCCGCCTCCACCCTGGCGGCCCGCCTGCGCGCCGGCCTCGCCGCGCATCGCACCGCGCTGACGGCGGTCGGCGCCGTCGGCTTCGGGCTGCTCGCCGCCTACGGCGCGCGCAGCTACATCGGCGAGCGGCTCGAGATCGAGCGCGCCCGGCTCGTGCCGCGCCACGAGACGGTCGAGCTCGTCGTCGCCCGTCGCGACCTGCGACGCGGCGAGGCCGTCGGGCCCGACACGATGGCCGTGCGCACGGTGCCGCGGGACTACGCGCTCGGCGCGGCGATCGCGCCCGGCGGGTTCGACGCGGTCTCGGGCGCGCGACTCGCCGTCCCGATGAAGGCGGGCGAGCCGCTGCTGCCGACCGCGCTGGTCCATCCGGACACGGGCGCGATCTCGAGCCGCGTGCGACCGGGGGTGCGCGCGATGACGATCGCCGTCGACGAGGTCAACTCGCTGTCCGGCATGCTGCAGCCCGGCGACCGCATCGACCTGCTGCTCTCGGTGCGGCCCGCGCCGGTCGCCGGGATGGTGCAGCCCGAGGTCACCCGCACGGTGATGCAGGGCGTCGCGGTGATGGCGACCGGCCGCCAGTCGCGCGCGGAGGACGGACCGCCCGGGCGGCCGTTCACCTCGATCACCGTCGAGGTCGACCCCGAGCAGGCGCAGCGTCTCGTCGTCGCGCAGCGCAGCGGCAAGCTCACCGCGGTACTGCGCAACCCTGAGGATCGCAGCCCGGTGACGGACCGACGGCTCGACGTCAACGCGCTGCTCGGCTTGCCGCCGCCCGCGGCACCTCCCGCACCGGTGACCGCTGCGCCCCGGCCGGTGAGCGAGGTCATCGTCGGCGGGCGAGGACTCGTCGGTGCGCCGCGGGCCGGCGAGGCGGG
>DASPJX010000233.1:0-23726 GCA_035628395.1 Burkholderiaceae bacterium
GAGATCACCATCACGTACCCGGCGACCGCCGGCAACGGCACGCTGATCCTCGCGCCGCGCGACGGCGCCGCGGCGCTGGCCAACGGCACGATCCCGACCAACCCGATCGTGTGGAACTGCAACTCGGCCGCCTCCACCAAGGCCGGCACGAAGGGCACGCTGCTGGCGAAGTACGCGCCGGCCGAGTGCCGCTGACCGCAGGACCCGCGATTCGCACCGGACCGGCCCGCGCGGCCGCTCCGGTGCGCGACGCCTCACACCGATCCATGGTTCACGCGCGGACGCGCATCACGGGAGCAGCAATGTCGACTCGCATCCAGAAGGGCTTCACCCTGATCGAGCTGATGATCGTCGTGGCGATCATCGGCATCCTCGCCGCCGTGGCGATCCCCGCGTACCAGGACTACACGGTGCGCGCGAAGGTCACCGAGGGCCTGTCGCTGGCCTCGGGCCTGAAGACGACCGTGGCCGAGAACGCCGCCAACGGCCTGGCGCTCGACGCGAGCGTCCCGGCGTTCACCGCGACCCGCAACGTGAGCAACATGACGGTGGCCGCCGCCTCGGGCGAGATCACCATCACGTACCCGGCGACCGCCGGCAACGGCACGCTGATCCTCGCGCCGCGCGACGGCGCCGCGGCGCTGGCCAACGGCACGATCCCGACCAATCCGATCACCTGGAACTGCAACTCGGCCGCCTCGACCAAGGACGGCACGAAGGGCACGCTGCTGGCGAAGTACGCGCCGGCCGAGTGCCGCTGACCGCGGGCATCGCGGGCGCCCCGCGTCCGTGATGCCGTCATCCCCGCACGGGGCGCCTCGCGGCGCCCCGTGTCCGTTTCCGGCGCCGCCGTTCGTGCGGCGTCCGCCCGCGGACGTCCCGCGACGCGCGCCGCCCATCGGCACGCCGGCGGGCGGGCCGTCCTCGGCCGATAGACTCCCCGCATCCCTTCGTCCGACGCACCGATGAAGATCCGTCACGCCGTCGACTCCGACCTCGCGACGCCGCTGGACGGCGACACGCTGCCGATGGTGACGCCGCCGCCGATCGCGCCCGCGCATCCGGTCCGCGCGGCGACCCCCGCCCCGGGCGTCGTCGCGACCGCCCGCGATCCGCTTCGCGACCGGGCGCGCGCCGCGGGCGTCCACCTGCTGCTGTCGGGCGCCGTCGCCGCGGCCGTCTTCGCGCTGGTGCACCTGCTCTGGTACCCGGCGCCGCTGTCGCGCCTGCTCGGGGTCGACGCGATCCTCGCGATCGTGCTCCTCGTCGACGTGGTGCTCGGCCCGCTGTTCACGCTGATCGTCTTCGACCGCCGCAAGAAGCGCCTCGCCTGGGACCTGGCGACGATCGCCGCGCTGCAGCTCGCCGCGCTCGGCTACGGCGTCTGGACGATCGGGCAGGGGCGCCCGGCGTTCGTCGTGCTGGTGAAGGACCGCTTCGAGCTGGTCGCGCCGGCCGACCTGCGCGCCGAGGACCGCGCCGCCGCGCGCGGCAACCCGTGGGCCGACCCCGATCCGCTGCGGCCGCGCTGGGTCGCGGCGCGGCTGCCCGACTCGGCGCGGGAGCGCTCGGCGATCCTGGTCGAGGCGATCGGGCAGGGGCGCGACGTCCAGCACCACCCGCGCCTGTACGTCGACCACGCCGCCGAGTCGCGCGCCGCGCTCGAGCGCGCGCTGCCGATCGCGCGGCTGCGCGCGCTCAACCCGGCGCGCGGCCGCGAGATCGACGCCGCCGTCGCCTCGACCGGGCTCGGCCCCGAGGCGCTGCGCTACCTGCCGCTGCGCGGCACCGCGGCCGACGGCGCGGTGCTGGTCGACGCGACCGACGGCCGCGTGCGCGCGGTCACCGCGCTCGCGCCCTGGTGACGCGGCTCAGCCGCCGCGGCGCGCCAGCGCCTCGTGGACGACGGCGCGCAGCGCGCGCGCCGCGGCCGCCGGGTCGGGGTCGCCGAACAGGTCGCTGATCACCGCGACCGCGTCCGCCCCGGCCTCGATCGGCAGCGCGGCGTTGCGCCGGTCGATGCCGCCGATCGCGACCGCCGGCATCCCGAGCGCGCGCGCGCCGGCGAACAGCGCCAGCGGCGCGCGCACCGCCCCAGGCTTCGTGGGGGAGGGGAACACCGCGCCGAAGCCGACGTGGTCGGCGATGCCGACGACCGCCCGCGCGCGTGCGGCGTCGTCGTAGCAGGACACGCCGAGCAGCCGGTCGGGCCCGATCCGGGCGCGCACCGCCGCCGGGTCGCCGTCGTCGCGCCCGACGTGCACGCCGGCGGCGTCGACGGCGAGCGCGAGCCCCACGTCGTCGTTGACGATCAGCGGCACGCCGGCCGCGTCGGTCAGCGCCTTGACCGCGCGGGCGAGCGCCTCGCGCTCGTCGGGGGCGCCGCGTTTGACGCGGAATTGCAACGCGTCGATGCCGCCGTCCAGGGCCCGCGCGACGAGCGCCGTCAGCCGCGCCGGGTCGGTCTCGTCGGGGGTGATGGCGTACAGGCCGCGCAGGACGGGGCGCATCGGGGTGGCGGGAGGTCGGGCGGCGCCGGGCGCACGACGGGCGGACCCTCGTCCGCCCGTCGGCCGTTCGGCGGGACTCATCGGCGCGAGAAGGTAACATGCGGCGCTTCAATCTCTAATGACCGACGGCGAAGCCCATGACCGAGCAAGCAGCGACCCGGACCTTCATGTGCCTCATCTGCGGATGGATCTACGACGAGGCCGCCGGGGTGCCGGACGAGGGGATCGCCGCGGGCACCCGCTGGGAGGACGTGCCGATGAACTGGACCTGCCCCGAATGCGGTGCCCGCAAGGAAGACTTCGAGATGGTCGAGCTCTGATGCACACTATCCGTCGATCCCGGCAACCGGCACGGTCCGCTGCACGCGGGCTGCGAGGACTCCCATGAGCGCGACCGACATCGCGGGCCTGAAGGTGATGGTCATCGACGACAGCAACACGATCCGGCGCAGCGCCGAGATCTTCCTGTCGCAGGCGGGCTGCCGCGTGATCGTCGCCGAGGACGGCTTCGACGCGCTCGCCAAGGTGTCCGACCACGAGCCCGACCTCGTGTTCTGCGACGTGCTGATGCCGAGGCTCGACGGCTACCAGACCTGCGCGCTCATCAAGAAGAGCCCGCGCTTCCACGGCACGCCGGTGGTGATGCTCTCCAGCAAGGACGGGCTGTTCGACCGCGCGCGCGGCAGGATGGTCGGGTGCGAGGAGTACCTGACCAAGCCGTTCACCAAGGACAGCCTGCTCAAGTGCGTCGCGCAGCACGCGCGCCGGGCGATCGGTGCCTGAGGATCCGCGGGCGATGGCGACCACGCGCAAGATCCTCGTCGTCGACGACTCCCCGACCGAGCGGTTCTTCATCGCCGACCTGCTCGCCAAGCGCGGGTACGCGGTCGTGACCGCCGAGAACGGCACCGAGGCGCTCGCCAAGATCCGCAGCGAGCGCCCGTCGCTGGTGGTGATGGACGTGGTGATGCCGGGCGCGAGCGGCTTCCAGGTCACCCGCGCGATGACGCGCGATCCCGAGACGCAGGCGATCCCGGTGATCCTCTGCACCAGCAAGTCGACCGAGACCGACCGGATCTGGGGGTTGCGCCAGGGCGCCCGCGAGTACCTGACCAAGCCGGTCGACGCGGAAGAGCTGCTCGCCAAGATCGCCGGCCTGGTCCACTGAGGCGCCGACGATGAGCGTTCAGCAGTCCCCCCGGCTCGAGGCGTTCCAGGCGCGACTGACCGAGAGGCTGCGCGAGGCGAACACCGCGCCCGACCTCGCCGCGCGGCTCGGCCTGATGATCGGCGGCCAGCGCTGGCTCGTCGAGCTGTCCGAGGCCGGCGAGATCGTCCCGGTGCCCGACGCGATCGCGCCCGTGCCGCTCACCCGCGACTGGCTGCTCGGCCTGGTGAACCTGCGCGGCGCGCTCTACACCGTGGTCGACCTGCAGCGCTACGTGCAGCTCGGCCGCACCGAGGTCGGCAAGGAGTCGCGGCTGCTCGCGTTCGCCGGCCGCCTCAACTTCAACGCCGCGATCCTCGTCACCCGGATGCTGGGCCTGCGCAACGTCGCGTCGATGCGCGCCGACGACGCGCCCCCGTCCGACGACTTCGGCCCCGGGGGTCGCCCCGACTGGGTCGGCCGCACGCTGGTCGACGCCGACGGGCAGCGCTGGCACGAGCTCGACCTCGCGAAGCTGGCCGCGGGCAGCGCGTTCCTGATGGTCGGGCGCTGACCGCCCGCAGGTCGACGACAGGACAGCCATGGCGTTCAAGTTCCCGAGGCCGTTCTTCCCGCTGGGCGGCGGCGCCCGCAGCAAGATCGATCCCGACACCGCGATCGTCGATCTCGGCCCGCCCACGTCGTTCGACGCGCTCGCCGCGCCGACGGGCTTCGGCGAGGACCTGACCGCGCCCTGGGCGCGCGGCGAGGCGGCGCCCGCCGCGCGGCGCCGCCGCTTCGACATCCCCGTCCTCGGCCGGATGCCGCTGCGCAAGCAGCTGTCCGTGCTGTTCCCGGTGCTCGGCGCGTCGCTCGTGCTCGCGTTCCTGTTCATGTGGCTCGACGCGCGCCAGTCGGCGGCGGTCGGGCTGCAGGCGCGGATGGTCGGCGACTCGCTGGTGCACTCGCAGCGGCTCGCCAAGGCCGCGCCGGCGGCGGTGCGCGGCGGCGGCGAGGCGTTCCGCCAGCTCGCCGAGAGCCGCGCGCGCACCGGCGACGCGATCGCCGCGCTCGCGGCCGGCGGCTCGTTCGCCGACCGCGCCGTCGACGCGGTCGAGGCCGAGCTGCAGCCGGAGGTGTCGAAGCTCGCCGAGCTGTGGAAGCGGACCGACCAGGCCGCCGCGACGCTGCAGCAGCAGCAGCCGGTGCTGTCCTCGGTCGCGCTCGCCTCGCGCGCGGTGCTCGCCGCGACGCCGCGGCTCGTCGACCTGTCCGAGCAGGTGATGTCGCTGAAGACCGCCGCGGGCGCGCCGGCCCCCGAGGTCGCCGCGGCCGGCCAGCTGCTCGCGCTGTCGCACAAGATCGCCCGCGAGGTGACGCTGCTCACCGTCGGCGACGCGGTCGACGCCGAGCTCGCGTTCTCGCTCGGGCGCGACACCGCGGCGTTCCGCGAGGGCATCGACGCGCTGATCGCCGGCAACGACGCGCGCCGCATCGGCGCCGCCCGCGAGGGCGAGTCGCGCGGCCGGCTCGCCGAGCTGAAGGGCGCCTGGGGCGATCTGGCGAAGCCGATCGCCTCGCTGCTGTCCGACCTGCCGAGGCTGCAGGCCGCGCGCGCCGCCGAGGCGCGGATCGCCGCCGACAGCGAGCCGCTGCGCGGCGCGCTGCTCTCGCTGCAGGGCCGGCTCACCGACGAGCGCGCCGCCCGCGCGATCAACCAGGGGCTGGTCGTCTTCTTCCTGCTCGCCGCCGTGCTCTCGGGCATCGGGCTGGGGCTCGTGTTCTACCAGGACATGGACCGCCGCGCCGGCGAGGCCGACGCGCAGCGCGCCGAGGCCGAGCGCCTCGAGCAGGAGGCCAAGCGGACCAACGACCAGAACCAGGCGGCGATCCTGCGGCTGATGAACGAGCTGCAGGAGGTCGCCGACGGCGACCTGACGATCCAGGCGACGGTGTCCGAGGACATCACCGGCGCGATCGCCGACTCGGTCAACTACACGGTCGAGGAGCTGCGCAGCCTCGTCGCGCGGATCAACACCACCGCCGAGCTGGTCGCCGAGGCCTCGTCGAAGGCGCAGACGGTGGCCGCGGGGCTGCAGAGCGCGTCGGAGGCGCAGTCGCGCGAGATCCGAGAGACCGGCGAGTCGGTGCTGCGGATGGCCGCGCAGATCAACGACGTGTCGGCGAGCGCGTCGGAGTCGGCGCAGGTCGCGCGCCAGTCGCTGGGCGCGGCCGAGCAGGGCCGGCGCGCGGTGCAGAACGCGATCGCCGGCATGAACGGCATCCGGGACCAGATCCAGGAGACCGCCAAGCGCATCAAGCGGCTGGGCGAGTCGTCGCAGGAGATCGGCGAGATCGTCGAGCTGATCTCGGACATCACCGAGCAGACCAACGTGCTCGCGCTGAACGCCGCGATCCAGGCGGCATCGGCGGGCGAGGCCGGGCGCGGCTTCACGGTCGTGGCCGAGGAGGTGCAGCGGCTCGCCGAGCGCAGCGCCGAGGCCACCAAGCAGATCGCCGCGCTGATCCGCACGATCCAGGCCGACACCCAGGACGCGGTGGCGGCGATGGAGCGCAGCACGCAGGGCGTGGTCGCCGGGACCCGGCTGTCCGACGACGCGGGCAACGCGCTCGCCGAGATCGGGCGCGTGTCGACGCAGCTGGCCGACCTCATCGAGGACATCGCGCGCACGACGTCGGGCCAGGCCTCCTCGGCCGGCACCGTCGCGCAGAGCATCCAGCGGATCCTGCTGGTGACCGAGCAGACGAGCCAGGGCACGCAGCAGACCACCGGGTCGATCCTGCAGCTCGCCGAGCTCGCCCGGGAGCTCAAGAACTCGGTGTCCCGCTTCAGGGTGAATTGACATGGGCACCGAACCGACGGACCTGACGGCGCTGTCGTGGTGCCTCGGCGAGATCCGCGAGTCGCTCTCGCGCGCCGAGGCGTCGCTCGACGAGCAGCTGCGGGCGCAGGACGACGACACCTCGCGGCTGCGCGCCGCGCGCGGCTGGCTGCACCAGGCGCACGGCGCGCTGCAGGTGGTCGACCTCGAGGGCGTCGCGGTCGTCACGCAGGAGGCCGAGGACCTGCTCGACCGCTGCGACCGCGGCGAGGTCGCGCTCAACGGCGCGCTCGTCGGCCGGCTGTCGGGCGCGTTCGCCGCGATCGTCGAGTACCTGGAGGCGGTGGCCTCGGGCTCGGACGACTCGCCGGTGTCGCTGTACCCGCAGTATCGCGACCTGCTGCAGCTGCGCGCCGCCGAGCGCGTCGAGCCCGCCGACCTGTACCGGGTCGACCTGTCGGTGCGCCCGCCGCGCGCCGACTCGGCCGAGCCGCTCGACCCGCGCGGCGCGGCGCTGGTGCGCGCCGAGTTCGAGCGCGGCCTGCTCGGGTTCCTGCGCCGTGCCGACGACGCCGACGCGCTCGAGGCGATGCACCGCGCGATCGAGCGGCTGCACCGCGCGTACTGCGCGAGCGGGCATCGCACGTTCTGGTGGCTGTCGGCCGCGTTCTTCGAGGCGCTGCGCGATCGCGCGCTGCCGGCCGACCTGTACGCGAAGCGGCTGGTCGCGCGGATCAACCTGCAGATCCGGCGCACGCTGCAGCAGGGCACCCCGATCGCCGACCGGATGCTGCGCGACCTGCTGTTCGCGCTGGCGCGCGCGGGCGACGGCGCACCCACCGCCGACGAGGCGCGCCGCCTCTACCGGCTCGCGGGCACGGTGCCCGCCGATTTCGAGACGCCCCGCTTCGGCACCGTCGACGCGCGCGCGCTGCGCGCGGCGCGCGAGGCGGTGACGCAGGCGAAGCTCGCCTGGGAGAAGTACGTCCGCGGCAGCGCGCAGGACCTGCCGGGCTTCGCGCAGGCCGCGCAGGCGTTCGACGCCGCGGTCGCGCGCCTGCCGTGGGCCGGGCTGCAGCGCCTGTCGGGCGCGCTCGTCGGGCTGCGTCGCGCGCTCGCCGCGTCCGGCCCGGGCCTCGCCGAGGTGCTCGGGCTCGAGGTCGCGACCGCGATGCTGTTCGTCGAGCAGGCGCTCGAGCGCGGCGCGCGCGGCGTCGCCCAGCACGACCGCCGCGCGGCCGAGATGGCCGAGCGGCTCGAGACGCTGTGCGAGCGCCAGGAGGGCGACGGCGCGCCGATGCCCGAGTGGCTGACCGCGCTGTCGCGCACCGCGCAGGACCGCCTGACCACCGCCGCGTTCGTCGGCGAGCTGCAGGCCAACCTGCGCGCCTGCGAGAAGGCGCTCGACGCGTTCTTCCGCGATCCGCAGCAGCGGGCCGAGCTGTCGACGCTCGACGGGCCGCTGCGCCAGGTGAGCGGCGCGCTGCGCCTGCTCGGCCACGACGAGGCCGCCGGCGGCGCCGACGCGGTCGCCCGTCAGGTCGCCGCGTTCGTCGACGCGCTCGATGCGCCCGAGCCCGCCGAGTGCGAGCGCGTCGCCTCGAGCCTCGGCGCGCTCGGCTTCTTCGTCGAGTCGCTGCGCCAGCCGGATCGCCAGCGCGGCGGCTTCGAGTTCGCCCGTCGCGGCGACGCGTTCGTCGCCCATCTCGGCGAGCCGCCCGCGGAGACGCCGGCGGCGCCCGAGGAGCCCGATTCGGTGCCGCTCGCGCTCGCGACCGACGCGCGCGGCGACGTCGCGCCGTTCGACGTCAGCGGACCGATCCCGCCCGCCGGCGCCGACGGCACGTCGTCGGCCGCCGCGGCCGAGCCGCCGCTCGACGAGGCCGCGCTCGGCGCGATCACCGTCGACGCCGACGCCGGCCGTTCGCTCGAGCAGCTGCTCGAGGAGCGGCGCGCGCGCGTGCGCCCGCAGCGCGACGCCTGGGCCGCCGAGCCGTCCGATGCGGGCCGCCGCGCGGCGCTGCGCGACACGCTGGTCGCGGTCCGCGACGAGGCGATGCTGCTCGACGACGACATGCTGCGCGCCCACGCCGCGGCCGCGATCGAGCGGATCGACGCGGGCGACGCGCCCGACGCCGGCGCGCTCGTCGACGCGCTGGAGCGGGTCGCCGGCGGCGCGCAGGCCGCGCCTGTCCTGCTGCCCGCCGAGCACGAGGTCGACGACGAGCTGCTGTCGATCTTCCTCGACGAGGCCGACGAGGTGCTCGCCGGCATCGACGCGAGCCGGACCCGCGTCGCCGAGGTGCCGACCGACGTCGAGCACCTGACGACGCTGCGTCGCGGCTTCCACACGCTGAAGGGCTCGAGCCGCATGGTCGGTCTGGCCGACTTCGGCGAGGCCGCGTGGGCGATCGAGCAGGTGCTGAACGGCTGGCTGGCCGACGAGCGCCCGGGGACGCCCGCGCTGCTCGGGCTGGTCGCCGACGCCCACGCCCGGATGGGCGGCTGGGTCGAGGCGCTGCGCCGCTCGGCGCGGGTCGCGATCGATCCCGCACCGCTCGTCCATCGCGCGGCGGCGCTGCACGGCGACGAGCCGGCGCCGCCGGCCGCCGCGATCGACCTGCCCGCCCGCGGGCCGCGGGCGACCGCGGACGACGTCGTCCCGGCCGGCTCCGCCGAGGGCGCGACGTTCGTCGACGCTCCCGGGGCGATCGAGGGCGGCGACGCCCTGCCGGGGCTCGAAGCGACCGAGCCGGTCGCCGGCGCCGGCGCCGGCGCCGGCCCGCTCCGCGACGCCGGGCCGCTCAGCGATGCCGGCCCGCTCGACGAAGCCGATCGGATCGACGGCGCCGACCGGCTCGACGAAGGCGCTCGAATCGACGGCGCCGACTCGCGGACGGACACCGGCGAGACCGACGGCCCCGACACCCTCGAATTCGAGTCGCTCGAGGCCGGGCCGCTCGAGGCCGAAGCGGCCGAGGTGCTCGACCCGCTCGCGCTCGAGCCGCCGATGCTGTCGGCGCTCGACCGGGTCGACTCGGTGGAGGCGGGCGCATCGGAGCCGGCGGACCTCGACGTCCGCATCGGCGAGCGCACGCTGCCCGCGACGCTGTACCGGATCTTCCTCGGCGAGGCCGACCAGCTGCTCGAGACGCTCGACGCGACGCTCGCCGCCTGGCGGGCCGACCCCGCCGTGCCGGCGACCGAGCCCGCGATCCGCGCCGCGCACTCGCTGTGCGGCAGCGCGCGGATCGTCCGGCTGCCCGGCGTGCACGCGACCGCCGACGCGCTCGAGCGGTTCCTGCGCGGCCAGGCCGGCGCGAACCGCCCGGTCGCGCCGGCGGACGTCGACGACTACGCGTTCGTGCTCGACCGCGTCCGCGCCGCGCTCCACCGGTTCGCCGCCGGCGACGAGCCGCGCGACGACCCGTCGACGGGCGAGCGCGCCGAGGCGCTCGCCGCGCGCTGGGTCGACGGCCTGACGGTCGTCCACCTGCGCCGCCCGGCGCCCTCGGGCGAGGCGATCTCGCTGCTCGACGCGCTCGACGACGAGAGCCCGATCGACCTCGACGACCTCGTCTCGCTCGACGGGCTCGGCGATCCGGCCTCGATCGGGGACCGGTCGTTCGCGTCCGACGCCTCGAACGATGCCCCCGCGATCGGCGATGCCGTGACGGGCGCGCCCGCGACCGGCGATGTCACGACCGACGACGCCGTGATCGGCGACGCCGCGATCGGCGACGGCTCGACCGGCGACGGCTCGACCGGCGAGCGGGCGTTCCCCGTGGGCGACGCGGCCGACGCCCCGACGGCCGTCGCCCCCGATGCCGGCGACGACGCGACCGCCGCCGTCCCCGGGTTCGGCGACGCGTTCGCGGACCCGACCGCCGAAGCCGTCTCCGAGCCCGCCGACGCGGCCTTCGAGACCGCCGACGCCGTCGACGGATCGAGCGCCGACAGCCTCGATCAAGCGGCCACCGAAGCCGTCGCCGAAGCGGCCGGCGTCGACGAAGCGACGCTCGACGAATCGATTTCCGACCCCCTCGACGAATCGACCTCCGACGCCCTCGACGGATCGACCTCCGACGCCGTCGACGAGGCGACCGTCCTCGGCGCCCCCGAGCCGGCCGTCGCCGCGTTCCGCGCCGAGCCCCCGCCGGCCGTTCCCGCGCCGTCGGCCCCCGCCGCGGCGGTGCCCGAGCCCGTCCGTCCCGCGGTCGCCGACGAGGCGTTCGCGTCGCTGGTCGACGAGGTCGACGCCGAGCTGGTGCCGATCTTCGTCGAGGAGGCCGACGAGCTGCTGCCGCGGATCGGCGAGGCGCTGCGCGCCTGGTCGGAGCGGCCCGAGGACGCGGCGCAGCCCGAGGCGCTGATGCGCCTGCTGCACACCGTCAAGGGCAGCGCGAGGATGACCGGCGCGATGCGCCTCGGCCAGCTCGTGCACGACATGGAGACCCGGATCGAGGCCGCGGCCGCGCTGCCGCGCGCGTCGGCCGCGCTGATCGACGACCTGGTCGCCCGCTACGACCAGGTGCTCGCGCTGTACGAGGCGATCCGCGACCCGCAGTCCGAGTCCGCGCAGGCGGCCGCCCGCGCGGTCGTCGAGGCGGTCGCCGGCCCCGCGACGACGGCCGACGCCGCGTCGCGCGCCGCGAGCGGCGCCGCCGTCGCCCGCGTCGACGACGCGGCCGCGCTGCCCGCCGCGGCCGGCAACGCGCCGCTGATCCGCGTGCGCGCCGACCTGCTCGACCGGCTCGTCAACGAGGCGGGCGAGGTGTCGATCGCCCGCGCCCGGCTCGAGAACGAGCTCGGCGGCATCCGCCAGTCGCTCGGCGAGCTGTCCGAGAACGTCAACCGGCTGCGCTCGCAGCTGCGCGAGATCGAGCTCGCCGCCGACACCCAGATCCAGGCGCGCGAGGCGCGCCAGCGCCAGGACGACGTCCAGTTCGATCCGCTGGAGTTCGACCGCTACACGCGCTTCCAGGAGCTCACCCGGATGCTCGCCGAGTCGGTCAACGACGTGGCGACCGTCCAGCAGAACGCGCTGCGCAACCTCGACGACGCCTCGCGCGACCTCGCCCGCCAGAGCCAGGTCACGCGCGACCTGCAGCAGGACCTGATGCGGATCCGGATGGTGCAGTTCGGCTCGGTCGCCGACCGGCTGTACCGCGTCGTCCGGCAGGCCGGCAAGGAGCTCGACAAGCGCGTGCACCTCGACCTGAAGGGCACGTCGGCCGAGCTCGACCGCGGCGTCCTCGAGCGCATGGTCGGCCCGATCGAGCACCTGCTGCGCAACGCGGTCGCGCACGGCATCGAGTCGCGCGCGGCGCGGATCGCGGCCGGCAAGCCCGAGACCGGCGAGATCAACGTCGAGGTCCGCCAGGAAGGCAACGAGGTGATCCTGGCGTTCGCCGACGACGGCGCCGGGCTCGACTACGCGCGGATCCGCGCGCGCGGCATCGAGCGCGGGCTGCTCGACGCCGACGCCCGGCCGCCCGAGCGCGAGCTCGCGCAGCTGATCTTCATGCCGGGCTTCACGACCGCCGCGCAGGTCACCGCGCTCGCCGGCCGCGGCGTCGGCATGGACGTCGTGCGCGCCGAGGTGGCCGCGATGGGCGGGCGCATCGACGTCGACTCGACGCCGGGCCGCGGCACGCGCTTCACCGTGCACCTGCCGGTGTCGCTCGCCGTCGCGCAGGTCGTGCTGCTGACCGTCGGCGGCTTCCGCGTCTCGGTCGCGGCGGCGCTGATCGAGCAGGTGATGCAGCTCAAGCCCGAGGCGCTCGCCGCGGGCTACGCGCAGCACCAGGTCGACTGGAACGACCAGCCGGTGCCGCTCTACTTCCTCGGCAGCCTGCTCGAGCTGCAGGGCTGCACGCCGCTCGCGCAGCGCTACTCGCCGGTGGTGATCCTGCGCTCGGGCACGCAGCGCATCGCGCTGCACGTCGACCACGTCGCGCCGAGCCAGGAGGTCGTGATCAAGCACGTCGGCCCGCAGCTCGCGCGGCTGACCGGCATGGCGGGCGCGACGGTGCTCGGCAACGGCGAGATCGTGCTGATCCTGAACCCGGTGCAGATCGCCGCGACCCGTCGCGGCGCGCAGGCGGGCGAGGGCGACACCGCGAGCTTCGCGCCGACCGACATCGAGGTCGCGCCGATGGTGATGGTCGTCGACGACTCGGTGACGGTGCGCAAGGTGACCCAGCGGCTGCTGCTGCGCGAGGGCTACCAGGTGATGCTCGCCAAGGACGGCGTCGACGCGATGCGCCAGCTGCAGGACACCGTGCCCGACGTGATGCTGCTCGACATCGAGATGCCGCGCATGGACGGCTTCGACCTGATGCGCAACCTGCGCGCGGACGAGCGCTGGAAGCAGGTGCCGGTGGTGATGATCAGCTCGCGCACCGCCGACAAGCACCGCAACCACGCGATGTCGCTCGGCGTCGACGCGTTCCTCGGCAAGCCCTACGACGAGGCCGAGCTGCTCGGCCACGTCCGCTCGCTGACCGCGCGCCGGACGGTGCCGCGCTGAGCGGCGCGACGGGCCGCGCTCAGTCCTCGAGCGCGCTCGCGGCGCCGGCCGCGCCCCTGACCGCCGCGTAGCGCTCGAGGGTGCGCGCCCGGGCCTCGGCGTGGTCGACCACCGGTGCCGGGTAGTCGCGGCCGATCACGCAGCCGAGCCGGCGCTGCTCGGCGTCGGGGACGAGCCACGGCGCGTGGATCCGCCGGTCGTCGAAGGCCTCGAGCCGCGGCAGGTAGCGGCGCACGAACGCGCCCTTCGCGTCGAACCTCTCCGACTGCGTGACCGGATTGAAGATCCGGAACCACGGCTGCGCGTCGCAGCCGGTCGACGCCGCCCACTGCCAGCCGCCGTTGTTGGCGGAGAGGTCGTAGTCGTTCAGCGCGTCGGCGAACCAGCGCTCGCCGCGGCGCCAGTCGACGCCGAGGTCCTTGCACAGGAACGACGCGGTCACCATCCGCAGCCGGTTGTGCATCCAGCCGGTCGACTTCAGCTGGATCATCGCCGCGTCGACCAGCGGGTAGCCGGTGCGCCCGTCGCGCCAGGCCTCGAACAGCGCGTCGGCGCGCGCGCCGCCCTCCCAGCGGATCGCGTCGTACTCGGGCCGGAACGCGTGCGTGACGACGCGCGGATGGTGGTGCAGCACCTGGAAGTAGAAGTCGCGCCAGACGAGCTCGGAGAGCCACGCGCTCGCGCCGTCGGCGCCGTCGGGTTCCGTGCGCGCGACGCGCACCGCCTCGCGCGCGAGCGTGCGGACCGACACCGTGCCGAAGCGCAGGTGCACCGACAGGTACGACGGGCCCTTGAGGGCGGGGAAGTCCCGCGCCTCGCGGTAGCGGTCGATGCGATCGAGGAAGTCCTCGAAGAGCCGCGCGCCCCCGCTCGAGCCGGTCGGGATCGGCAGCCGCGCGAGGTCGGTCGGCTCGAAGCCGATCGCCGCGAGCGAGGGCACGCCGTCGACCGGCGCCGGGCCGAGCGGCGCGTCACCGCGCGCGCCCGCGGCGGGCAGGCCGGCGGGCGCGGCGAGCCGGCCCGGCGCGAGGTCGCGCACCGGATGCGGCGCGAGCGGGGTGCCCGGCGCGCCGTACGCGCCGAGCGCGTCGAGCCGCTTCGTCCACGCGTTGCGGTACGGCGTGAACACCGAGAACGGCCGGCCCGCGCCGGTCAGCACCTCGTCGGTGTCGAACACCGCCTGGTCCTTCACGAGCCGCAGCTCGCGGCCGGCCTCGCGCAGCGCGCCGGCCACCGTCGCGTCGCGGCGCACCGCGTCGGGCTCGTAGTCGCGCGCGGCGAACACCGCGTCGACGCCGAGCGCGGCCGCGAGCCGCGGGATCGCGTCGGCCGCGCGGTCGTGGACGACCACGAGGCCGCCGCCGAGGGCGCGCAGCCCGGCGTCGAGCTCGACGAGCGACGCGCGGATGAACTCGACGCGCCGGTCGGCGCGCGAGGGCAGCGCGTCGAGGATGTCGCGGTCGAACGCGAACGCGCACCAGACCCGGTCGCAGCTCGACAGCGCCTCGGAGAGCGCGGCGTTGTCGTCGAGGCGCAGGTCGCGGCGGAACCAGACGAGACCGTCGAGGGAGGGCATGTCGGAGCGTCGGCGGGAAGGTCGAGCGAGGCCGGGGACGGCGATTGTGCCGGCCGCGGGGCGGCCCGTACAATGAAACCATGGCTGCCCCGGACGTCGCGACGAACCTCACCAACCATTTCCTGCTGGCCATGCCCAACATGGCCGACCCGAACTTCGGCGGGGCGGTGGTGTTCGTCGCCGAGCACAGCGCGAAGGGCGCGCTCGGGCTCGTGATCAACCGTCCGATGGAGCTCGACCTCGCGTCGCTGTTCGAGCGCATCGACCTGCGGCTCGAGATCGCGCCGCTCGCCCGCTCGCCGGTGTTCTTCGGCGGACCGGTCCAGACCGACCGCGGCTTCGTGCTGCACGAGCCGCTCGGCACCTGGAACTCGACGGTCTCGATCGGCGACTCGCTCGGGCTGACCTCGTCGAAGGACGTGCTCGAGGCGGTCGCGATCGGCGAGGGCCCGCAGCGGCTGCTCGTCACGCTCGGCTACGCCGGCTGGGGCCCGGGCCAGCTCGAGGACGAGATCGGCCGCAACGCCTGGCTGACCGTGCCGGCCGACCCGGACGTGATCTTCGAGACGCCGGTGCCGCAGCGGCTCGCCCGCGCCTTCGGGCTGCTCGGCATCGACCCGGCCTTCCTGTCGTCCTCCGCCGGGCATGCCTGACGGCGGGGCGGCGCCCGCGCCGCCCGAGACGCTGCTCGCCTTCGACTTCGGCGTGCGCCGCATCGGCGTGGCGCTCGGCAACTCGCTGACCGGCACGGCGCGCGCGCTCGAGACGATCGACGCCGTGCCGACCGACCGGCGCTTCGAGCGGATCGCGGCGCTGATCCGGGCGTGGCGGCCGCAGCGCCTCGTGGTGGGCCGCCCGCTCGACGAGGACGGCGCCGAGACCGAGACGACCCGTCGATCCGACCGCTTCTCCAACCAGCTCGCCGGCCGCTTCGGGCTGCCCGTCGCGCGGGTCGACGAGCGGTTCTCGTCCCGCGAGGCTCAGGCTATCATCGCGGCCGGCGGCGGCCGCCCCGAGGACGAGGACGGCGTCGCCGCCGCGGTGATCCTGTCGCAGTACCTCGACGGGCTGCGCCGCGCGTCCCCGCCCGAGCCCCGCCATCCATGACCGCCCCCGACGACGCCTCCGCCTCCGCTCCGCGCGCCCTCGACGCCGAGGCGATCTACGCCGACCTGAAGGCGGCGGTCGCCGCGCGGCTCGCCGCCGGCGGACCGTGCCCGGCGATGGTCGGCATCCACAGCGGCGGCGCCTGGGTCGCCGAGCGGCTGCACGCCGACCTGTGCCCCGACGCGCCGCTCGGCTTCCTGTCGTCGGCGTTCCACCGCGACGACTTCTCGGCGCGCGGACTGCGCGCGGCGGGCGCCGGCCGCACGCACATCGAGTTCGAGGTCGAGGGCGCGTCGATCCTGCTGGTCGACGACATCCTCTACACCGGGCGCACGGTGCGCGCCGCGCTCAACGAGATCTTCGACTACGGCCGCCCCGCGCGCGTCGAGCTCGCGGTGCTGCTCGACCGCGGCGGGCGCCAGCTGCCGGTGCAGGCCGATTTCGTCGGGCGCACCCTCCCGCTCGGCCCCGACCGGGGCTTCGCGCTCGAGCGCGGCCCCGACGGACGCTTCTCGCTGACCGTGGAGCCGGCCCGATGAGGCATCCCCAGCTCGACGAGCACGGCGAGCTGCGCCACCTGCTGACGATCGAGGGCCTGCCCCGGCAGGTGATCACGCACATCCTCGACACCGCCTCGTCGTTCCTCGACGTGAGCGAGCGCCAGGTGAAGAAGGTGCCGCTGCTGCGCGGCAAGTCGGTGTTCAACCTGTTCTTCGAGAACAGCACCCGCACGCGCACCACCTTCGAGATCGCCGCGACGCGGCTGTCGGCCGACGTCGTCAACCTCGACGTGCGGACCTCGTCGACGTCCAAGGGCGAGTCGCTGCTCGACACGATCGACAACCTCGCGGCGATGCACGCCGACGTGTTCGTCGTGCGGCACGCGCAGAGCGGCGCGCCGTTCATGATCGCCGACCACGTCGGGCCCGGGCTGCACGTGATCAACGCGGGCGACGGGCGGCACGCGCACCCCACGCAGGGGCTGCTCGACATGTACACGATCCGCCACTTCAAGCGGGACTTCACGAACCTGACGGTGGCGATCGTCGGCGACGTGCTGCACTCGCGCGTGGCGCGCAGCGACATCCACGCGCTGACCACGCTCGGCGTGCCCGAGGTCCGCGTGATCGCGCCGCTCACGCTGATGCCGCCGGGGATCGAGCGGATGGGCGTGCGGACCTTCACCGACATGCGCGAGGGCCTGAAGGGCGTCGACGTGGTGATCATGCTGAGGCTGCAGAACGAGCGGATGCGCGGGGCGCTGCTGCCCTCGGCGCAGGAGTACTTCAAGCACTACGGGCTGACCGCCGAGAAGCTCGCGCTCGCGAAGCCCGACGCGATCGTCATGCATCCCGGGCCGATGAACCGCGGCGTCGAGATCGAGTCGGCGGTCGCCGACGGCGCGCAGAGCGTGATCCTCGAGCAGGTCACCTTCGGCATCGCGGTGCGGATGGCGGTGATGAGCATCCTCGCGGGGAACCGGTGAGCGCGCGGCCGATGCAGGGCGGCGGCGGGCCGGAGGCGGGCCGCCTGACGATCGCCGGCGGCCGGCTCGTCGACCCGGCGACCGGGCGGGACGGCCCCGCCGACGTGCACTGCGCCGACGGCTTCGTCGTCGGCATCGGCGAGGCGCCGCCGGGCTTCACGGCCGAGCGCGTCGTCGACGCGCGCGGCCTCGTCGTCTGCCCCGGCCTCGTCGACCTGTCGGCGCGGCTGCGCGAGCCGGGCTTCGAGTACAAGGCGACGCTCGAGTCCGAGATGCAGGCCGCGCTCGCCGGCGGCGTCGTGCGGCTCGTCTGCCCGCCCGACACCGATCCGCCGCTCGACGAGCCCGGCCTGGTCGAGATGCTCAAGCACCGCGCGCGCAGCCTCGCGCGCACGCACCTCTATCCGCTCGGCGCGCTGACGGTCGGCCTGAAGGGCGAGGTGATCACCGAGATGGCCGAGCTCGCCGAGGCCGGCTGCGTCGGCTTCTCGCAGGCGAACGTGCCGCTCGTCGACACGCAGGTCCTCGCCCGCGCGATGCAGTACGCGAAGAGCTTCGGCTTCACGGTGTGGCTGCAGCCGCAGGACGGGTTCCTGTCGCGCGGCGGCGTCGCGCACAGCGGGCCGGTCTCGGGCCGGCTGGGCCTGCCGGGCGTGCCGGTGACCGCCGAGACGGTGGCGCTGCACACGCTGTTCGAGCTCGTGCGCGCCAACGGCTGCCGGGTGCACCTGTGCCGCATCTCCTCGGCCGCGGGCGTGGCGCTGGTGCGCGCGGCCAAGCGCGAGGGGCTGCCGGTGACCGCCGACGTCGCGGTCCACCACCTGCACGTGACCGACGTCGACATCGGCTTCTACGACACCTCCTGCCGCGTCGATCCGCCGTTCCGCACGCAGCGCGACCGCGACGCGCTCGGCGCCGCGCTCGCCGACGGCACGCTGGACGCGGTGTGCTCCGACCACACGCCGGTCGACGACGACGCGAAGCTGGTGCCCTTCGGCGAGGCCGAGCCCGGCGCGACCGGCCTCGAGCTGCTGCTGCCGCTGACGCTGTCCTGGGCCCGCCGCGCGGGCGTGCCGCTGCTCGACGCGGTCTCGCGCCTGACCCGCGACGCCGAGCGGATCGCGCGCTGCGGCGGCGGCTCGCTCGCGCCCGGCGCGCCCGCCGACGTCTGCGTGTTCGATCCCGACGAGGCCTGGGTGGTGTCGGCCGAGACCCTGCTCAGCCAGGGCCGGCACACGCCGTTCGCGCGCCGCGAGGTGCAGGGTCGGGTGCGGGCGACCGTGGTCGGCGGGCGCGTCGCGTTCGAGCGCCCGGTGCCCGTGCGGCGCTGAGCCGCGCCGGCGCGCCGCCTCGGGCGGCGACGAGGCGACTCGCGCCTCGGCGGCGACGACGGTACCGCACGACCCGGCCGGCGACGACGCGACGCACGCCGCGGGCGGCGATGACGCGCCGCGCGACTCGGCCGGCCACGACGCGCCGCACGCCTCGAGCCACCACGACGCGCCGCACGACTCGGGCGGCGACGACGCGCCTCACGCGACGACGACGCGCCTCACGAAATCCACGACGTCGCCCCGCCAGTCGGGAAGCGCGACGTCGAACGTCCGGGCGAGCCGGCTGCAGTCGAGCAGCGAGTTCGCCGGCCGCGCCGCGGGCGTCGGGTAGGCCGAGGCCGGGATCGGCTCGATCGCCTCGGCGCGCACCCGCAGCCGCCGCGCGAACCCGGGCGACTCGCCCGCCGTGGCGATCACGAGCCGCGCGTAGTCGGCCCAGGTCGTGGCCCCGGCGGCGCTCGCGTGATAGATGCCGCGACGCTCGCCGAGCCAGCCGGCCGCGTCGCCCGAGGCCCGCGCGCGCTCGAGGATCCGGCAGGTCGCGTCGGCGAGCCGTCCGGCGTGCGTGGGCGTGCCGCGCTGGTCGGCGACGACGCGCAGCGCGTCCCGCTCGGTCGCGAGCCTCAGCATCGTCTTCGCGAAGTTGCCGCCGTGGTCGCCGTAGACCCAGCTCGTGCGCAGCACGATCGCGGCCGCGCCCGAGGCCTCGATCGCGAGCTCGCCGGCGCGCTTCGAGGCGCCGTAGACGTTGATCGGACCGGTCGGGTCCGTCTCGACGTAGGGCTCGGGCTTGCGGCCGTCGAACACGTAGTCGGTCGAGTAGTGGACGAGCAGCGCGCCGTGCCGGGCGCAGGCCGCGGCGAGCGCCTCCGGCGCCGTCGCGTTGACCGCGAAGGCGGCGTCGCGCTCCTGCTCGGCCCGGTCGACCGCGGTGTAGGCGGCGGCGTTCAGCACCGCGTCGGGCCGGTGCACGGCGACCGCCGACGCGACCGCGGCGGGGTCTCCGAGGTCGAGCTCCGCGCGGCCGAGCGAGACGATCTCGCCGAGCGGGGCGGCGCGCCGTTCGAGGGCCCAACCGAGCTGGCCCGTGCGTCCGAGGATCAGGATCTTCATCACTCCCGGAATTGTGCCCGAACGCGTCACGAGGCAGGGGATGACCCCGCGTCTCCGGCGCAAGCGCTGCCGCTGGACCGGCCGTCGCACAGCGTGTGATCCTGCACGGCGTCGCCGAGCGGTCCCGCTAGAATCGCCCGATGACCTCCATCCTCGTGACCGGCGCGGCCGGCTTCATCGGCTCGAACTTCGTCCAGCAGTGGCTCGCGACCGAGCCGTCCGGGGTGGTGAGCCTCGACGCGCTCACGTACGCGGGCAACCTCGCGAACCTCGAGCCCGTCGCCGCCGACCCGCGGCACCGTTTCGTGCAGGGCGACATCTGCGACGCGGCGCTGATCGCGCGGCTGCTCGCCGAGCACCGTCCGCGCGCGATCGTGCACTTCGCCGCCGAATCCCACGTCGACCGCTCGATCCACGGGCCGGGCGACTTCGTCCGCACCAACATCGAGGGCACGTTCACGCTGCTGCAGGCGGCGCTCGCCCACTGGCGCGGACTCGAGGGCGCCGAGCGGCAGGCGTTCCGCTTCCTGCACGTCTCGACCGACGAGGTCTACGGCTCGCTCGGGCCGCAGGACCCGCCGTTCGCCGAGACGAAGGCCTACGAGCCGAACAGCCCGTACAGCGCCTCGAAGGCGGCCTCCGACCATCTGGTCCGCGCCTGGCACCACACCTACGGGCTGCCGGTGCTGACGACCAACTGCTCGAACAACTACGGGCCGTACCAGTTCCCCGAGAAGCTGATCCCGCTCGTCATCCACAACGCGCTCGCCGGCCGGCCGCTGCCGATCTACGGCGACGGCTCGAACGTGCGCGACTGGCTGTACGTCGGCGACCACTGCAGCGCGGTGCGCGCGGTGCTCGGCCGCGGCGAGATCGGCCGCACCTACAACGTCGGCGGCTGGAACGAGAAGACCAACCTGCAGGTCGTGCACACGATCTGCGACCTGCTCGACGAGCTGCGGCCCGACGCCGCGGGCTCCTACCGGCGGCTGATCACGTTCGTGACCGACCGGCCGGGCCACGACCGACGCTACGCGATCGACGCGCGGCGCATCGCGTCCGAGATCGGCTGGAAGCCCGCGCAGACCTTCGAGACCGGCATCCGGGAGACGGTGCGCTGGTACCTGGACAACGCCCGGTGGGTCGCCGACGTCGCGAGCGGCGAGTACCGCAACTGGGTGTCCCGAAACTACGCCGGCCGCTGAGGCCCGGCACTCCGAGGATCCGCGATGGCACGCAAGGGCATCATCCTCGCCGGAGGCTCCGGCACCCGGCTGTATCCGGTCACGAAGTCGGTGTCGAAGCAGCTGCTGCCGGTCTACGACAAGCCGATGGTGTACTACCCGCTGTCGGTGCTGATGCTGGCCGGGATCCGCGACATCCTGGTGATCTCCACGCCGCAGGACACGCCGCGCTTCGCGGAGCTGCTCGGCGACGGCCGCGACTGGGGCCTGAACCTGTCGTACCGCGTGCAGCCCTCGCCCGACGGGCTCGCGCAGGCGTTCATCCTCGGCCGCGACTTCGTCGGCGACGATCCGTCGGCGCTGATCCTGGGCGACAACATCTTCTACGGGCACGACCTCGCGGCGATGGTCCGCCGCGCGAGCGACAAGCGCGAGGGCGCGACGGTGTTCGCCTACCACGTCAACGACCCCGAGCGCTACGGCGTGGTGGAGTTCGACGACCGGCAGCGCGCGGTGAGCCTCGAGGAGAAGCCCGCGAAGCCGCGCTCGCGCTACGCGGTCACCGGCCTGTACTTCTACGACCGGCAGGTGTGCGAGATCGCCGCCGCGGTGAAGCCGTCGGCGCGCGGCGAGCTCGAGATCACCGACGTGAACCGCGCCTACCTCGAGGCGGGCGCGCTCGACGTCGAGGTGATGGGGCGCGGCTACGCGTGGCTCGACACCGGCACGCACGAGTCGCTGCTGCAGGCCTCGGCGTTCATCGAGACGATCGAGTCGCGGCAGGGCCTGAAGGTCACCTGCCCCGAGGAGATCGCGTACCGCGCCGGCTGGATCGACGCGGCGCACCTCGAGCGGCTCGCGGCGCCGCTGTCGAAGAACGGCTACGGCCGCTACCTGCTGCGCGTGCTCCAGGAACGGGCGTACTGAGCGGATGAACGCGATCCCGACCGCGCTGCCCGGCGTGCTGATCCTCGAGCCGAAGGTCTTCGGCGACGCGCGCGGCTTCTTCCTGGAGAGCTGGAACGCGCAGACCTTCCGGCAGGCGACCGGCGTCGAGGCGAGCTTCGTGCAGGACAACCATTCGCGCTCGGCGCGCGGCGTGCTGCGCGGGCTGCACTACCAGCTGGTCCGGCCGCAGGGCAAGCTCGTGCGCGTCACCGCGGGCGAGGTCTACGACGTCGCCGTCGACCTGCGGCGCTCGTCGCCGCAGTTCGGCCGGGCGGTCGGCGTGCGCCTCTCGGCCGACAACCACCGCCAGCTGTGGATCCCGCCGGGCTTCGGGCACGGGTTCCTCGTGCTGAGCGAGTCGGCCGACTTCCTCTACAAGACCACCGAGTACTGGTACCCCGAGCACGATCGCAGCCTCGCGTGGAACGATCCGGCGCTCGGCATCGAGTGGCCACTCGACGGGCTCGAGCCGATGCTCGCCGCGAAGGACCGGGCGGCGCCGCGGCTCGCCGACGCGCAGGTCTACGACTGAGCCCCACCCGGCCCGGGGGGCGGGCCCGGGCGGCCTCGTGCCGCGCGGCGACGCGTCGCGGACGGGCCGGGCCGCGATCCCTGTAGCATCGCTGCCGTGCTGCATCGACTCTGGCGTCTCCCCGTCCTGGTCGCCCTGCTGTTCGGCGGGCTCGCGACCGTCTTCCTCGCGTTCCCGCTGCTCGCCGAGCGCGGGCGGGAACGCTGCATCGCGACCTGGTCGCGCTGGCTGATGCGGGCCTGCGGCACCCGCGTGCGCGAGCTCGTCGCGCCGGGCGCCGAGCCGCTGTCGGCGCTGCGCGGCCGTCACGGGGCGGGGCAGGGGCGGCTGCTGCTCGCCAACCACGTGTCCTGGCTCGACATCTTCGCGATCGACAGCCTGTCGCCGGCCTCCTTCGCGGCGAAGGCCGAGATCGCCGGCTGGCCGCTCGCGGGCACGCTGGTCGCGCGCGCGGGCACGGTGTTCGTCGAGCGCGGCCGGCGCCACGCGGTGCACGGCGTGATCCGGCAGATGGGCGACCGGCTCGCCGCGGGCGCACGGGCCGCGGTCTTTCCCGAGGGCACGACCAGCGACGGGCAGCGGCTGCTGCCCTTCCACGGCAACCTGGTGCAGGCCGCGCTGAACACCGGCGCGCCGATGGTGCCGGTCGGGCTGCGCTACGTCGATCCGGACGGCACGCCGAGCCTCGCCGCGCGCTTCGTCGGCGACACGACCTTCCTCGAGTCGCTGTGGCGCGTGACCGGGCATCCGGCGACGGTCGTCGAGGTGCACGTGATGCCGGCGATCGTGCCGGGCGACGGCGTCACCCGCCAGGAGGCGGCGCGGCGGGCGAGGGAGGCGATCGGCGCGCGGCTCGGGCTCGGGTTCGACGACACGGTGCCGGACACGCTGCGGGCGGCGCGGGCGGGCGCGACGACCGACTGACCGGTGTCGCAGGCCCCCGCGGACCGAGTCGACTCAGGGCGGTCCGGGAGTCCCGACGCCGGAGCACGGGATCTGGACGATGGATCCGTCCTCCAGCCGGACGGCGGTCAACGCACCTCCCCATACGCAACCGGTGTCGAGTGCGACGACGTTCGGGCGAAGAACGAGCCCGAGCGTGGACCAGTGGCCGAAGACCATGACGACGTCGGCCGTCCCGCGGGCAGGATGGTCGAACCACGGCATCAGCCCGGGCGGTGCCGCGGCGCGAGGAGGCGCTCGAGCGCGCCCGCACCGTCCGCACCACCCGCGTCACCGCGCTGCCGCGTCAGCGTCCGGTCACGCGGCGCGCCGAGGCGCGCTGGCTGCCGTCCGAGCGCCTCGTCGGGCTGATGCTCGTCCTGATCGGGCTGAGCTGCATCCTCGTGCTGACGCTCGGCGTCATCAACGTCGTCGTCGCGCCCTAGCGGCGCCCGCGCTCAGCGCCCGCGCA
>DASPJX010000234.1:0-3243 GCA_035628395.1 Burkholderiaceae bacterium
ACGCCCAGCGTCAGCAGCACCGTCGACCCCGCCTCCGCGGTGCCGGAGAGCGTCGCGCCCTGCTCGGCGGCGTTGATCGTGCCGTCGACGGCGATCGTGCCGATCGTCGGCGCGGCCGGCGCGACGGTGTCGACCACGACGGACCGCGTGCCCGCGGCGCCGGTGTTGCCGAGCGCGTCGCGCGCCTGCGCCGAGATCGTCTCCGCGCCCTCGCCCATCGCGGCGATGTCGGCGGCGACCAGCGTGTAGCTCCAGGTGCCGGCGTCGTTCGCGGTCACCGAGCGCACGTTGCCCGCGCCCAGCGTCAGCAGCACCGTGGCGCCCGCCTCCGCGGTGCCGGAGAGCGTCGCGCCCTGCTCGGATGCACCGATCGTGCCGTCGCCGGCGACCGCGCCGATCGTCGGCGCCGCCGGCGCCGTGGCGTCGACGATCACGGCGCGGACGACCGAGAGCGCGCTCGTGTTGCCCGCCTGGTCGCTCAGCGACGCCGACAGCGACCGCGTGCCGTCGGCCAGCGCCGCGACCTCGACGTCGACCCGGCCTGCAGCGATGTCCGCGGCGGTCAGCACGACGACGGTCGTGGTCGTGCCGTCGACCTTGATCGAGACCGCGTCCCCCGCGACCGCGGCGGTGCCGTCGACGGCGGCGGTGCCGAAGCTCACGCGCACCGTCGGCGTCGGATCGTTCGTGGCCGCGGCGGCCGTCAGCGTCGGCGCGCCCGGCGCGACGGTGTCGAGGGCCTGGCTCTGCGCGCCGGTGATGTCGGCGAGCGACGACGCCGTCGCGATCGCGGTCGTCGCCGTGCCGATGTCCGCCTGCGCCTGGGTCGCGGCGGCACCCGACACGTTGGCCGCGCCGAACGCGGCGGTGACCACCGTGCCGACGACCGCGGTGTCGAGCAGGTCGACCGGCGAGGTCGCGGCGGCGAGGGTCGACACCAGCGCGTCGACGACCGCCTCGCCCGCCCCGGCGCCGGCGCGCTCGGCGAGGGTCACGATCGTCGCCACCTGCGCGGCGACCTTCTGCACGTCGACGTTGCCCGAGGCGATCGGGTCGTAGGCGAGCAGGCTCGCGCCGCCGAGGCTGGACGCGAGGCCGAGGTTCGTCGCGACGGTGCTCGCCGCGGCCTCGACGGTCACCGTGCCGCCGGAGGCCTCGACCACCGCCTGCACGAGCGTCGTCAGCGGGTTGATCGTCGTCGAGCCCGCCGGCGCCTTCAGCGGGATCGTGTTCGGCACGCCGGTGTCGACGTTGACGCCGCCGACCGCGATGATCGTTCCGGTCGGTGCGCCCGAGGGCAGGAAGAAGTGGCCGTCGGCGTTCGTCCGTCCGACCAGGAAGTCGGTGCCGGCGTCGACGACGCCGTTGCCGTTCACGTCGACCCACACCGACGCGCCGCGGACGTAGCCGTCGGCGACGATGCCGCTGGAGAAGCCCGCGACGTCGTTGCCGGCCGCGTCCTGCAGCGCCGCCGCGTCGTTGCCGGCACCGGGGTCGGCGTACGCGACGGTCAGCGCGCCGGCCGAGAAGGCGTTGGCGAGCGTCAGGGTGACGGTGCCGCCGGCGACCGCGACCGAGGCGACCGGATTGGCGGCGCCGTTCGTGGTCACCGAGAAGGCCGAGGCCGGGGGCGGATTCGCCGGGTCGATCGGTCCGTCGAAGCCGAGCGTGACCGTGCCGGCCGTGCTGTCCGCGGACTGCACCTGCACGACCGGCGCGACGGTGTCGACCAGCACGGTGCGCGAGGCCTCCGCGCTCGCGTTGCCGGCGGCGTCGGTCGCGACCGCGCGCACCGGCACGTTGCCGTCGGCGGGCACCTCGGCGGCGGCGAAGGTCGCCGACCAGTCGCCGTCGGCGCCCGCGGTCACCGTGCGGGTCGCCGTGCCCCAGGTCACCCGGACGCTCGAGCCGGCCTCGGCGGTGCCGCTCACCGTCACGCCGGCGCTCCGCTCGGTGCCGTTCACGCGGTCGTCGACCGCCACCGCGCGCACCGTCGGCGCCTCGGGGGCCGTCGTGTCGGGCGGCACCGACTGCGGCACCTGCGCCGCGGGAGCCGGCGACGAGCCCTTCGATCCGCCGCTTCCGGCGACCGCGAGCCCGAGGCCGCCGGCGGCGAGCAGGCCCGGCAGCATCATCCCCGTGCCCGCGGATCCCGAGGCCGCGGCGCCCGCGCCGGCGGACCCGGAGGCGGCGGGCGAGGCGTCGGTCGCGGTGGCGGCACCCGTCGTCGCCTGCGCCAGCAGCATGGGCTCCGCGGCGGCCTCGCCGCTCGCGACCGCGTCCCCGGCCTCGATCGCGTCCGCGTCCGCGACGCTCCGCGCGTCGCCCGGCTCCGCCCGGCCCGCCTCGTCCTCGTCGCGCTCGACGCGCGCCGCGCGCGGACGACCCGGGACCGTCGAGGCGCCCGGTCCGGCCTGCGGCGCACGGGGCGCGACGACGCGCGTCGGATCGGTGGCGGTGGAAGGCATCGCGGTGTCGGGCTTGTCGGTCATGGGCTCGCTGGGTGTCCGGTGGGGCCGTCGTCGACGGGGGTCGTGGGGCGCGACGGACGCCGGACCATGCCTGTGGCCGTCCGGGTCCGTCACGGACGGCGACGCTAGCAAAAAGCTCGACCGTGGAGTCGCGTTCGGGCTCGCCGCTCGTCGGTCGGCTCTTCGGCGCCACACCGGAGGCGCGGCGGGAGGACGCGCGGCTCCCGCGGGGTGCGTCGTCCCGACCGGGCGGCGAGCGGTGCGCGACCGGTCGTCGGGCGGTGCTTGCGGAACCGCGGCCCGTCAGCGGCGCGAGGCGCGCGCGACGGCGGACCGGCTCGCGGTGCGCCCGCCCGGCGCGCGTCCCGGTCGTACGGTCGCGCGGTCCGGTTTGGTCGCGCGGTCCGGTTTAGTCGCGCGGTCCGGTGCATCGAACCGGCACGCGGGGCGACGATCGGTCGGGGACGCGGAGCGGGCGCACGAGGAGGCGACCGCACGCGGGAGGCACTGAGGTCGTTCGGGAACCGACAGGGCGACGGGTCGATCCGGCGGCCGGCGGGCCGGGGCCGTGCCGTCGTGCGGACGCGTGCCGGCGGGATGGGGGACGTCCGGCGCGACTCGGCGATGCGGGAGGCTGGGGTGGCTGACGGGACTCGAACCCGCGACAACCGGAATCACAATCCGGGACTCTACCAGCTGAGCTACAGCCACCATCCGGACCGTCGCGGCCGGGGCCGCCACGGGCACCAGGGAGGAGATCCCTGGCCTGCCC
>DASPJX010000235.1:0-3428 GCA_035628395.1 Burkholderiaceae bacterium
AGGAGATCGACGAGCTCGAGCGCGCCGGCGTCGCCGTGCGCGACCGGCTCCGCATCGCCGCGACCTGCCCGCTGATCCTGCCTTACCACGTGGCGCTCGACCGCGCGCGCGAGGCCAAGCGCGGCGACGCGAAGATCGGCACCACCGGCCGCGGGATCGGGCCGGCGTACGAGGACAAGGTCGGTCGGCGCGCGGTGCGCGTGCGCGACCTGTTCTCGCCCGAGTCGCTGCGCGCGAAGGTGCGCGAGGTGCTCGACTTCCACAACTTCGCGCTCGTCCACTACTACGGCGCGCAGGCGCTCGACCCGGAGCGCGTCGTCGACGACGCGCTCGCGCTCGCGCCGCGGATCGCGCCGATGGTCGCCGACGTGTCGGCCGAGCTCCACGCGGCGGGCGTGCGCGGCGACCGGCTGCTGTTCGAGGGCGCGCAGGGCGCGCTGCTCGACGTGGACCACGGCACCTATCCGTACGTCACCAGCAGCAACTGCATCGCCGGCGCCGCCGCCCCGGGCGCGGGCGTCGGGCCGCAGCAGCTGCACTACGTGCTCGGCATCGCGAAGGCGTACACGACGCGGGTCGGCTCCGGCCCGTTCCCGACCGAGCTGTTCGACGAGGTCGGCAGCCACCTCGCGACCCGCGGCAACGAGTTCGGCTCGGTGACCGGGCGGCCGCGCCGCTGCGGCTGGTTCGACGCGGTCGCGATGCGCCGCTCGATCCAGCTGAACGGCGTCTCCGGGCTGTGCGTGACCAAGCTCGACGTGCTCGACGGGCTGCCGACGGTGAGGATCTGCACCGGATACCTGCGCGACGGGCAGGCGATCGACCTGCTGCCCTTCGGCGCCGACGACGTCGCGGGCTGCGTGCCGCAGTACGAGGAGCTGCCGGGCTGGACGGGCAGCACCGTGGGCGTGCGCGAGCTGTCCGGGCTGCCCGCCGAGGCGCGGCGCTACCTGGAGCGGCTCGCCGAGCTCGTCGGCGCGCCCATCGACATGGTCTCGACCGGCCCCGACCGCGACGAGACGATCCTCCTCCGCCATCCCTTCCAGCACTGAGGCCACCGATGCGGGACCTGCACGTCTCCTGGGACGAGTACAACCGGCTGATCGAGAAGCTCGCGGTCAGGATCCACGACGCGCACTGGCAGTTCGACGCGATCGTCTGCCTGGCGCGCGGCGGGCTGCGGGTCGGCGACACGCTGTCGCGGCTGTTCCGCAAGCCCCTCGGCGTGCTGTTCACCAGCTCGTACCGCGAGGACTCCGGCACGACGCAGAGCACGCTGATGATCGCCGAGCACCTGAGCAGCGCCGAGCCGCTGCCGGGCTCGCGCTGGCTGCTGGCGGACGACCTGGTCGACTCCGGCGCCACGCTGGTCGAGGTGATCCCGGCGCTCAAGCAGCGGTACCCGCAGGTCCAGGAGATCCGCTCCGCGGTGATCTGGCGCAAGGGCCAGTCGATCGCCGAGCCCGACTTCTACGTCGAGCACCTGCCGACCAACCCGTGGATCCACCAGCCGTTCGAGGAGTACGACCACCTCAGGCCGAGCGACCTGAAGGCCCGGTGGGCGCTCTGACGACCCTCGACGCGGCACGGGGCGCGCGCCGCGCCCCCGACGGGCACGCGGCGTGCCCGGACAAAGCGAAAGGCCCCGCGGAGCGGGGCCTTTCTCGAAACCGTGGTGCCCAGAAGAGGACTCGAACCTCCACACCATCGCTGGCGCTAGGACCTGAACCTAGTGCGTCTACCAATTCCGCCATCTGGGCGTCGCTGCCGGCGACGAACGGGTGTCGAAGCAGCGAAGGCGCGCAGTATAACCGCATGCATCCATCTGTCAAACCGTGACCAAGTCCTGGACCCCGCCCACCCGCGAGGAGATCCTCGAGGCGCTGCGCACCGCCGACGCCCCGCTGACTCCCGCCGACCTCGGCAAGCGGCTCGGCGTGCCGACGCGCCACTTCGACGCGCTCGAGCAGCGCATCCTCGCGATGGAGCGCGACGGGCAGCTGCTGCCCAACCGCAAGGGCGTGCTGCTGCTCGCCAGCCGGCTCGACCTCGTCGCGGGCCGGATCGTCGGTCACCGTGACGGCTTCGGCTTCCTCGTGCCCGACGCGGGCGGCCCCGACCTGTTCCTGCCGCCGCGCGAGATGCAGAAGGTCATGCACGGCGACCGCGTGCTGGCCAAGCGCACCGGCTTCGACAACCGCGGCAAGCCCGAGGGCTCGATCGTCGAGGTCACCGACCGCGGCCACCGCAAGCTCGTCGGGCGGCTCGTGCTCGAGCGCGGCGTGACCGTCGTCGTGCCCGAGGACCAGCGGATCAAGCACGACATCCTGATCGCGCCGGGCGACGCCGCGAAGGCGCAGCCGGGCCAGGTGGTCAGCGTCGAGATCGTCCAGCCCCCGAACGGCCACACGCCGCCGATGGGCCGCGTGGTCGAGGTGCTCGGCGGCATCGACGACCCCGGCATGGAGATCGAGATCGCGGTGCGCAAGTACGACGTGCCGCACGAGTTCTCCGAGGGCGCGCTCGCGCAGACGGCGAAGCTGCCCGCGCAGGTGCGGCCGGCCGACCTGCGCCGACGGGTCGACCTGCGCGACGTGCCGCTCGTGACGATCGACGGCGAGGACGCGCGCGACTTCGACGACGCGGTGTACTGCGAGCCGCTCGAGACCGCCGGCCGGCGCGCCGGCGGCTGGCGGCTGCTGGTGGCGATCGCCGACGTCAGCCACTACGTGACGCACGGCAGCGACCTGGACGCCGACGCGATCGAGCGCTCGACCTCGGTGTACTTCCCGCGGCGCGTGATCCCGATGCTGCCCGAGAAGCTGTCGAACGGGCTGTGCTCGCTGAACCCGCAGGTCGACCGGCTGGTGCTCGTCGCCGACATGGTGATCACCGCGCGCGGGCAGGTGAAGGCCTACCAGTTCTACGAGGCGGTGATGCACTCGGCCGCGCGGCTCACCTACGACGAGGTGTGGTCGGTGCTGTCCGGGCGCGACCCGGCGGTGGCGCGCCAGCGCGCCGCGCTGGTGCCGCACCTGCAGAACCTCTACGAGCTGTACCGCGCGCTCGCGAAGGCGCGCGAGTCGCGCGGCGCGATGGACTTCGACAGCGTCGAGACGAAGATCGTCGTCGACGTCGCCGGCCGGATCGAGAAGATCGTCGCGCGCACCCGCAACGACGCGCACCGGCTGATCGAGGAGTGCATGCTCGCCGCGAACACCTGCGCGGCCGACTTCGTCTCGCGCAGCCGGCATCCGACGCTCTTCCGCGTGCACGAGGGCCCGACCCCCGAGCGGCTCGCGCTGCTGCGCGAGTTCCTGCAGGGCGTGGGGCTGACGCTGGGCGGCGGCGACGATCCGTCGCCGGCCGACTACGCGGCGCTCGCCGTGCAGATCGCGCCGCGGCCCGACTCGGCGCTGCTGCAGACG
>DASPJX010000236.1:0-11781 GCA_035628395.1 Burkholderiaceae bacterium
CGCGCGCCGCGCCGGCGGCCGCTCGCTGACCGACGAGGCGTACGCGCAGCTCGAGGAGCTGATCGTCACGATGCAGCTCGCCCCGGGCAGCGCGGTCTCGGAGTCGCTGCTGTCCGAGCGGCTCGGCATCGGCCGCACCCCGATCCGCGAGGCGCTGCAGCGCCTCGCGCGCGAGCATCTGGTCGTCGTGCTGCCGCAGCGCGGCATCCTGGTCTCGGAGATCGACGTCAAGCGCCAGCTGCGGCTGCTCGAGCTGCGGCGCGAGGTCGAGCGGCTGATCGTGCGCTGCGCCGCGCGGCGCGCGTCGCCCGCCGAGCGCGAGGAGTTCGCGCAGCTCTCGGCCTCGATGCACCGCGCCGCGGAGCGCAACGACGCGCGCGGCTTCGTGCGCAACGACAAGCGCTTCAACGACCTGTGCCTGCAGGCCGCGCGCAACGAGTTCGCCTCGGGCGCGATGGGGCTGATGCACGGGCTGTCGCGCCGTTTCTGGTACCTGCACTACCGGCAGGCGGCCGACCTGCCAGAGACCGCCCGGCTGCACGCCGAGACCGCCCGCGCGATCGCCGACGGCGACGAGGCGGGCGCGGCGCGCGCGCTCGACGCGCTGCTCGACAGCATCGAGGCGTTCACGCGGGCGACGGTGTCGACCGACTTCTGAGCGCGCGCCGGGCGCGGCGGGGCCGGTCGGGTGCGGCCGCTCAGCGGCTCGACGGCGTCCGGTCGGCCTCGCCGAGCTCGCGCTGCATGATCACCGTGTCGAGCCAGCGCTCGAACTTCCAGCCGGTCGCGCGCATCGTCCCGGCGAAGCGGAAGCCGCAGCGCGCGTGCAGCGCGATCGAGCCGGTGTTCGCGCTGTCGCCGATGATCGCGATCACCTGGCGGATGCCGATCGCCTCGAGCCGCGCGCACAGCGCCTCGAGCAGCGTGCGGCCGATGCCGCCGCCGCGCGCGTCGTCGGCGACGTAGATCGAGTCCTCGACGGTCGAGCGGTAGGCCGGCCGCATGCGGAAGTAGTTCGCGTACGCGTACCCGACCACGCGGCCGTCGCGCTCGGCGACCAGGAACGGGAAGCCGTGGCCGAGCACCGCGTCGCGGCGCGAGCGCATCTCGTCGAGGTCGGGCGGCTCGAGCTCGAAGCTGCCGGTGCCGTGGCGCACGTGGTGCGCGTAGATCGCCTGGATCGCCGCGAGGTCGTCGTCGCGGCCGTCTCGAATCCGGAGGTCGGGCATGATGGTCGGCAGTCTAGCCGATACCATCGGCGGCTCCACCTCCCCCGCGCAGGTCCTCCGCGATGCAGCCGCCGCTCGTCTACCGCTTCGAGGGCATCACGCCCGTGATCGACCCGACCGCGTTCGTCCATCCGAGCGCGGTGCTGATCGGCGACGTCGTCGTCGGGCCGCGCTGCTACGTGGCCGCCGGCGCGGTGATGCGCGGCGACTTCGGACGCATCGTGCTCGAGGCGGGCGCGAACCTGCAGGACAACTGCGTCGTGCACTCGCTCGACGACTTCGACTGCGTGATGGAGGCCGACGCGCACATCGGCCACGGCGCGGTGATCCACGGCTGCCGGATCGGGCGCGACGCGCTGGTCGGCATGAACGCGGTGGTGATGGACCGCGCGGTCGTCGGCGAGCAGGCGATCGTCGCCGCGATGGCCTTCGTGAAGATCGGCGGCCGGATCCCGCCGCGCGTGCTCGCGGCCGGGGTGCCGGCGAAGGTGGTGCGCGAGCTGACCGACGCCGACCTGCGCGGCAAGCACGCGGGGACGCTGCTGTACCAGGAGCTCGCGGTGCGCAGCGCCGCGACGATGGAGGCGGTCGAGGCGCTGCCGGCGGCGGAGCCGGACCGCCGGCGCAGCGACTGGAGCGGGACCTTCGCGCGGCTCGGGCTGCGGGGCTAGGGCCGCCTCAGGCGTTCACCAGCGCGCCGTCCTCGATCCGCGCGGCCTTCGCGCGGACCAGCTCGTCCACCGCCCATCCGGCGAGCGCCTCGTGCGCCATGCCGAGGTGGCGCCGGTTCGCGCGCGGGATCAGCGGGATCGCGGCCATCATCGGCGCGACGCCGTCGAGCGGCACGCGCTCGCGATCGAGCAGCAGGAACTTCAGCAGCACCTTGACCGCGTGGCGCGCGTTGCGCGCCGGATCGGACGACAGGTGCTCGAGCCGGGCGCGGGCCCGGGCGAGCGCGCCCGCCACGTCGCGGAACATCGGGCCGTGCCCGGGGATCACCGCGTCGACCGGCAGCGTCGCGATCCGCTCGAGGATCGCCCGCTGCTCGGCGAAGCCCGACTCGCCGTCGAGCTCGGGGAAGATCACGCCGAAGCCGTTCTCCCAGAGCGCGTCGGCCGAGATCAGCAGCCGCTCCGACGCGCAGTGCAGCACCAGCGCCTGCGGGTCGTGGCCGGGCGCGGCGATCGCGCGCCACGACAGGCCGCCGAGCTCGAGCTCGTCGCCGTCGGCGATCGTGCCGTCGAAGCCGAAGCGCTCGCAGCGCTGGCCGGTCGCCCCGAAGCTGAGGCCGTCGTCGTCCCAGCGCCGCACCGCCTCGGCGCTCGCCGCCGGGATCAGCGTGCGCGCGCCCCAGGCGCGCTGCAGCGCCGCGTTGCCGCCGCAGTGGTCGGAGTGCAGGTGCGTGTTGACGACGAGGTCGAGCGGCCGCTCGCCCAGCAGGTGCCGCACGAGCGCGAGCGTGAGCTCGCGGTGCTTGACGTAGCCGGTGTCGACCAGCGCCGCGACGCGGCCGTCGTCGAACAGCACGCCGTTGGCCGACAGCCAGTCGCGCTCGACGAAGCGCACGGTCGGCGGCAGGCGGATCGGATCGCTCATCGCGGGCCGGCGTCGGAGAGGATGCGGGCGGCGCGCTCGAACGCCTCGTCGAGCGCGGGGCTGCCGCTGTGGAAGGCCTTCACGCGGCCGAAGCCCGTCGACAGCAGCAGCCGCGGCGCGCCGGGAAGCCTCAGGAACCGGGCGCGCGCGACCTCGGACCACAGCACCTCGCGGCCCTGCCAGCCGAGCTGGCGCACGCCGCGCGCGTCGACCTCGGTGCGCCCGAGCAGCAGCGCCGGCAGCGGCCACAGCAGCGCGCCGAGGATCGCGGCGCCGGCGGCCCAGTGCGCGGGCCCGAGCGCGTCGTGCGCGCGCAGCACGCTCGCGCCGGTCCAGCCGAGCAGCCCGAGCACCAGCGCGAGCGCGAGCGCGCGCGTCAGCGGCCGGTAGGTGGGTCCGGCGACCGGGGCCTCGAACGCGCGCCCCATCGCCTCCTCGAGCGCGCTCAACGCGCCGCGCGCTGCACGCCGTCGGGCAGCGTCTCGGCGCGCCGCATCGCCGGCGACGCGAACAGCGGGTCGCCGCGCAGGTACGCGAGCGCGGCCTCGGTCATGCCGAAGCCCCAGAACAGCTGGTCGTCGACGGCGAGCGTCGGCACGCCGAACGCGCCGGCGGCGATCGCGGCCTCGGTGTTCCGTCGCAGCGTCGCCTTGACCTCGGGGCGGCCGGTCTCGGCCTCCCAGTCGGGCACGCCGAGCCGCTCGCACAGCGCGCGCCACGGACCGGCGTCGGTCGGCAGCCGGCCGTCGACCCAGACGTGGCGGAACAGCGCGCGCACCGCCTCGGGCGTGTTGCCGAGCGCGATCGACAGCCGCAGCATCGGCAGCGGGTTGAACGGATGGGCCGGCGGCGGCTCGAGCGGGATGCCGTGGCGCGCGGCGAGCCAGACGACCTCGCGGAAGGTCTGCACCTTCTTCGCGGGGATCTCGGCCGGGCCCTTCTGCCCGTGGTGCTCGAGCATGCCGGCGAAGAGCACCGGCACCGGCTCGATCCGGACCAGGCCGTCGAAGCGGTGCAGCACCTCGCCCTGCAGGTAGGCGTACGGCGAGACGAAGTCGAAGTACCAGCGGGCGGTCCTCACCGCTCGTCCCCGGGGCGCCGGCCCGCCGCTCCGCCGGCCGCGCGGCGGCGGTCGATCTCGGCCCAGACCGCGAGGCGCGCGTCGTCGTCCATCGCGCCCCAGGCGGCGATCTCGTCGAGGGTGCGCAGGCAGCCGACGCACAGGCCGCTCGCCGGATCGATCCGGCAGACCGAGATGCACGGCGAGAGCACCGGCGTGCCGGCGGCGCGGGCGGGCAGGGCGGGAGGAGGTCGTCGATCCATCGTGCCCCCGAGTCTACGCGAGCGCGCCGGCGGGGCGCTCCGCGACGCGCCGGCCCGGCGACCGGCGACCGGCCGCCGGCGCGACGGCCGACACGGCGCGCCGCGCGACGGCCGCCGCGGCCGCTACCATCGGCCCGACGGGCAGGGAGACGGGACATGACCGGACGCTTCGACGTCGTCGTGGTCGGCTGCGGGCCGGCCGGCAACCTCGCCGCGCACGGGCTCGCCGAGCGCGGGCTGCGCGTGGCGCAGCTCGAGCGCGAACGGCTGCCGCGGGTCAAGGTCTGCGGCGGCGGGCTCACGCCCAAGGCGCTCGCGGCGCTGCCGTACGACGTGTCGCCGGTCGTGCACCGGCGCATCGTCGGCGGCCGGGTGCGGGTCGCCGGCGGCGTGCGCATCGAGGTCGAGCGCGCCGACGCCGGCGCGATGGTCGAGCGCGCCGAGTTCGACGCGTTCATGGCCGAGCGCGGGCGGCGGGCCGGCGTCGAGCTCGTCGTCGGCGCGCGCGTCGAGTCGGTCGAGGACGACGGCCTGCGCGTGCGCGTCGGCACGAGCGCCGGCGAGTTCGAGGGCGCGCTGCTCGTCGCGGCCGACGGCGCGCGCAGCACCGTGCGCGCGCTGCGCTTCCCGGACTGGCGGCCGCGCTGGGCGTTCGCGATCGAGGGCTGCTGGCACTGGGACGGCGACGGGCCGGACGACGCGACGCTGCTGTCGCGTCCGGTGTTCGACTTCGACGCGATCGGACGCGGCTACGGCTGGATCTTCCCGAAGCGCGACCACTTCAACGTCGGCATCTACCGGCTCGCGAGGCCGCGCGGCGAGGCGGGCCTGCGCGCGGCGCTCGACGCGTTCGCCCGCGACGCCGTGCTCGCCGGCTGCGCGCCGCGCGGCCTGCGCGGCCATCCGATCCCGGTCGCCGACGGCCGCCAGCCGCGCTCCGTCGGCCGCACGATCCTCGTCGGCGACGCGGCCGGGCTCGCCGAGGGCGTGCTCGGCGAGGGCATCGCCTTCGCGCTCGCGAGCGGGCGCATGGCGGCCGACTGGGTCGCGGCGTCGCTGGTCGGCGGCGCGTTCCGGCCGCGCCGCTCCTGGGACGAGGCGATCGCGCCGCTGGTCGACGAGCTGCGCTGGTCGTGGCGGCTCGCCCGGCTGCTGTACGCGGTGCCGCCGCCGCTGCTGCGCCGCGTGGTCGCGTCGGCGCGCGCGCGCGAGGCGATGCTCGCGATGCTGCACGGCGAGCTCGGCTACCGCGCGGCCTTCTGGAAGCTGCTGCGCGCCGCGCCGCGGGTCGTGCTGCGCTGAGCGAAGCCGAGGACGGAGCCGGGGACGGAGCCGGGGTGCGGCCGCGACGGGCCGGGCAGCGGGTGCTGGGCGGGCGCCGGGGCCGCGGCGGGCGCCGCGGCGCGGGGGCTCAGGCCGTCGCGGCCACGCGCCTGGCCGCCAGCGCGTTGCCCACGCGCGAGTTGGACGTGCGGCCGAGGTGCCGCGAGATCCACTGGCCGATGTCGACGACCGCGTCGAGGTCGACCCCGGTCTCGATGCCGAGCCCCTGCATCAGGTACAGCAGGTCCTCGGTGGCGACGTTGCCGGTGGCGCCCCGCGCGTACGGGCAGCCGCCCAGGCCGGCGACCGAGCCGTGGAAGGTCGACACGCCGAGCTCGAGCGCGGCCGCCACGTTGGCGACCGCCATGCCGTAGGTGTCGTGGAAGTGGCCGGCGAGCCGGCCGACCGGCACCACCGCGAGCGCCGCCTCGAACACCGCGCGCGTGCGGCCCGGCGTGCCGGTGCCGATCGTGTCGGCGATGTCGATCGCGTCGCAGCCGAGGTCGGCGAAGCGGCGCACGACGTCGGCGACCGCCGACGGCGCGATCTCGCCCTCGTAGGGGCAGCCGAGCGTGCACGAGACGCTCGCGCGCAGCCGGATCCGGTGGTCCTTCGCGGCCCGCGCGACCTCGGCGAAGCGGTCGATCGACTCGGCGATCGAGCAGTTGATGTTCCGGCGCGAGAAGGACTCCGACGCCGCCCCGAAGATCACCACCTCGTCGGCCTTCGAGGCGAGCGCGCCCTCGAAGCCCTTCATGTTCGGCGTCAGCACCGAGTACGAGACGCCCGGACGGCGCCGGATGCGGGCCATCACCTCGCCCGAGTCGGCCATCTGCGGCACCCATTTCGGTGACACGAACGAGCCGACCTCGATCTGGCCGAAGCCGGCGTCGGTCAGCCGGTCGACGAGCTCGACGCGCACCTCGGTGGGCACCTGCGTCTTCTCGTTCTGCAGGCCGTCGCGCGCGGCGACGTCGAGGATCGCGACGCGTCGCGGGAGCGGTGATGCCATGGTCGTGTCCTTCCCGGTTCAGTAGCCGCGCGCGCGGTCGACGAGGCCGCCGGGCGTCTCGCCGCGGGCCATCGCGGCGATCTTCGCGGCGACCTGCGCGGCCGAGACGGCGACCTGCGTGGGCGCCGACGCGTGCGGCGTGATGCGGATGCGTGGATGGTGCCAGAACGGGTGCGACTCGGGCAGCGGCTCCTCGCGGAACACGTCGAGCACCGCCCCCGCGAGCCGGCCCGAGTCGAGCGCGGCGATCAGGTCGGCGTCGACCACCAGCGCGCCGCGCGCGACGTTGACGACCCAGCCGTCGGGGCGCAGCCGCGCGAGCGCGGCCGCGTCGATCAGGTCCTCGGTCTCGGGCGTGCGCGGCGCGAGCAGCACCAGCACGCGCGTCGCGGCGAGGAAGTCGGGCCACCGCGCCGCGCCGTGCATCGTCTCGACGCCCTCCACGCCCTCGGCGCGCCTCGGGCCGCGGCTGAAGCCGCGCACCGGAAATCCCGCGCGCGCGATCGCCCCCGCCACCCGCGTGCCGAGCACGCCCATGCCGACGATGCCGACCGGCAGCGCCTCGCGCGGGATCGGCGCGAGCTCGTGCCAGCGCCGCTCGGCCTGCCGGCGCGCGTATTCGTCGTGCCGGTGCGCGATGTGCAGCAGCGCGTGCAGGCAGTAGTCGGCCATCAGCGTCGCCATGCCCGCGTCCTCGAGCCGCACCACCGGCAGCGCCGGCGGCAGCCCCGGATGGCGGAGCAGGTGGTCGACGCCCGCGCCCGACGAGAAGAACGCCCGCAGCCGCGGCTGGCGCTCGAACAGGTCCGCCGGCGGCGACCAGCCGACCGCCCAGTCGGCCTCGAAGCCGGGCCCCGCGGCGTGCGCGGGCTCGGACGCGCCGTCGGGCGTGGCCGCGTCGATCGCGATGCGCGCATCGGGCAGCCGCTCGGCGAGCTCGCGCCGCCAGGCGAGCCCGGCGCCCGGCTCCGAATGGGTGACCAGTATCCGCATCCCGCCGATCATAGGCGAACGTCGCGTCGCGCTACCATCGCGCCAGCCGCCGATCCCAACGACCGAGGAGACATCCGCCATGGCCCGTGACCGCCGTCCGCACATCCCCGCCGACCCCGCCCGCCGCCGCGCGCTCGCCGCCGGCGGCGCCGCGCTCGCGTCGCTCGCCGCCCCGGCCGCGTTCGCGCAGGCCGACTGGCCGGCGAAGACGATCCGGATGGTCGTGCCGTTCGCCGCGGGCGGCACGACCGACCTCGTCGCGCGCACGATCGCCGAGCAGCTGACCCCGGTGCTCAAGCAGCCGGTGGTCGTCGACAACCGGGCGGGCGCCGGCGGCAACGTCGGTGCCGCCGAGGTGGCGAAGGCGGCTCCCGACGGCTACACGTTCCTGATGGGCACGCCGGGCACGCAGGCGATCAACCAGTTCCTGTATCCGAAGATGCCGTACGACACGGAGAAGGACCTGATCCCGGTGTCGTTCGTCGTGCGCGTGCCGAACGTGCTGATGGTGCCGGCGTCGCTCGGCGTGAAGACGATGGAGGAGCTGATCGCGCTCGCGCGCTCCAAGCCCGGCCGCCTGACCTACGGCACCCCGGGCAACGGCTCGACCGGCCACCTGTCGACCGAGCTGTTCAAGTCGCGCGCGAAGATCTTCGTCACCCACATCCCGTACCGCGGCAGCGGGCCGATGCTGCAGGACCTGATCGGCGGGCAGATCGACATGTCGATCGACAACCTGCCGTCGGCGATCCCGCACGTGCGCTCGGGCCGGCTGGTCGCGCTCGGCGTGACCTCGGCGACCTCGAACGCGCAGCTGCCCGACGTCCGCCCGATCGGCGCGGTGCTGCCGGGCTACGTCGCCGAGTCGTGGTTCGTGCTGGTCGCGCCGCGCGGCACGCCCGAGCCGATCGTCTCGCGGCTGTCGACCGAGGTCGACCGCATCCTGAAGAAGCCCGAGGTCGTCGAGCGCTTCCGCGGGCTCGGCGCCGAGCCGGTCGGCGGCACGCCGGCCGACCTCGCGCGATTCATCGCCGACGAGACGCGCAAGTGGCGCGAGGTGGTGAAGATCTCGGGCGCGAAGATCGACTGAGCGCACGCCGCGCGCCGGCCCGGAGGCCGGCGCGCGGTGCGTCGTCAGCGGCGCGAGCGCGAGGGCTTCTTCGCGCCGCGGGCGCCGCGCGTGCCGGCGCCGCGCCGGGCGGCGGGCGCCTTCCCGGCCGCGGCCGGGCGGCCGCCGCGACGCGTCGAGCCGGCCGAGGGCCGGTCCGGCGAGTTCGCCGCCTCGGCCCGGCGCGAGCGCCGGCCCGCCGCGGGCGCGGGCTCGGCCTCGCGGGCGGTGTCGCGCTCGGTCGCGCGGGCGGCCTCCCGCTCGGTCGAGCGCGCGACCTCGCGCGTCGACTCGACCGCGAGGACGCGGGCGTCCTCGACGCGGGCGTCGGCCCACGCGGCCACGCGCTCGCCGGCCGAGGTCGCGGCGCGCATCGTCGCGTCGGCGGCCTGCGCGGTCTGCGAGGCGGTCCGGGAGGCGGCCTCGGCGACCGGCTCGGCGGCGGCCTCGACCGTGTCGCGCGTGCGCTGCGCGCCCTGCATCATCAGCGTGGTCATCGACGTGGCGGTGTCGACCGCCACGTTCATCATGCCGGCGGCGAAGCGCACGGCGGGCATCGTGCCCTGCGGCGGCAGCCAGGCCTGGCGCATCAGCGACAGCGCGCGGCCGGGATCTCCCTCGGCCTCGCGGACGGGCGCGAGGCCCTGCTGCATCAGGCTGCCGATCAGCTCGGCGTGGAGCGCCGCGACGCGGCGGGTCGCGCCGGCGAAGAGCTCGAGGGCGGGGGCGACGGCGAAGGTCGACGGGAGGGCGGAGAACGGAGCGGTGGGCATCATCGTGCGGACCTGTCGTGAGTGTCGGGACGACCGCGCATCGCGCGGGGGACCGGGAGACGCAGGCAGGATCGGTGCCCGTACGGCCGAGCTGGAGCCTCCGCCGACGGCTCAGGCGGGCGCGGCCGCCGGCGGCCGCAGCGCCACCAGCGCGGCCCCTTCGGCGACCTGGTCGCCGACCCGGTACGGCAGCCGGTCGACCACGCCGTCGGCCGGCGCGGCGATCGTGTGCTCCATCTTCATCGCCTCCATCACCAGCAGCGGCTGGCCCCTGCGGACCGTCGCGCCCGGCTCGACGAACAGCGCGATCACCTTGCCCGGCATCGGCGCGGCGAGGCTGCCGCCCGCGTCGGCCTCGTCGCCGGCGTGCGCGAGCGGCGGCGCGTAGCCGAGCTGCCAGTGGCCGCCCGGGCCGAAGAGGTGCAGCGTCTCGCGGTCGAACACCGCCGAGACGTCGAGCCTCGACGTGCCGAGCAGCCCGGTCACGCGCGCGCCGTCGCGCCGCAGCGCGGCCACGCAGGTCGTCGCCTCGCCGACGCGCACCGTGCAGCCGCCGCGCGCGTACTCGACGAGCACCGGCAGCGCCGCGTCGCGATGGGTGAAGGCGAGCGTGCGCGCGAGCGGCGCGCCGACGCGGAAGCCGTCGGCGACCGACCACGGATCGGTCGCGGCGGGCGCGCGCGCCGCCTCGTCGGCGAGCACCGCCGCGGCCGCGGCCGCCAGCACGTCCGGACCCGGCGGCTCGGCGCGCGGGGCGAGCGCGTCGCGCTCGCGCTCGATCAGCGCGGTGTCGAGGTCGGCCTCGACGAACGCCCGGCAGCGCATCAGCCGGCCGAGGAAGTCGAGGTTGGTCGACGGGCCCGCGGCCTCGAAGCGCGCGAGCGCGTCGCGCATCCGCAGGATCGCCTGCGCACGGTCCTCCCCCCAGACGATCAGCTTCGCGATCATCGGGTCGTAGAACGGCGTGATCGCGTCGCCCTCGCCGATGCCGCTGTCGATGCGCACCGGCGCCGGCCGGCCCGCGCCGTCCGCGCCGACCTCGAAGCGCACCGCGTCGGGCGTGCGCAGGTGCACGAGCGTGCCGGTCGACGGCAGGAAGCCCTTGTCCGGGTTCTCCGCGTACACGCGCGCCTCGATCGCGTGGCCGCGCACCGCGAGCTCGTGCTGCGCGAGGGGCAGCGGCTCGCCGCAGGCCACCCGCAGCTGCCATTCGACGAGGTCGAGCCCGGTGATCATCTCCGTCACTGGGTGCTCGACCTGCAGCCGCGTGTTCATCTCCATGAAGTAGAACGCGCCCGAGGCGTCGAGGATGAACTCGACCGTGCCGGCGCCGACGTAGCCGACGGCGCGGGCGGCGGCGACCGCCGCCTCGCCCATCGCGCGGCGGGTCGCCTCGGGCAGGCCCGGTGCGGGCGCCTCCTCGACGACCTTCTGGTGGCGGCGCTGCACCGAGCAGTCGCGCTCGAACAGGTAGATCGCGCGGCCGTGCGCATCGGCGAACACCTGGATCTCGACGTGGCGCGGCTTGGTCGCGTAGCGCTCGACGAGCACCGCGTCGTTGCCGAAGCTCGCCGCCGCCTCGCGCTTGCACGAGGCGAGCATCGCGTCGAACTCCGACGCCCGGCTCACGATGCGCATGCCCTTGCCGCCGCCGCCCGCGCTCGCCTTGATCAGCACCGGGTAGCCGATGCGGTCGGCCTCGCGCGCGAGCAGCGCCGGATCCTGGTCCTCGCCGTGGTAGCCGGGCACGAGCGGCACGCCGGCCGCGGCCATCAGCCGCTTCGACTCCGCCTTCAGGCCCATCGCCGAGATCGCCGACGGCGGCGGCCCGACGAACACCAGGCCCGCGTCGGCGCAGGCCTGCGCGAAGCCCTCGTTCTCCGACAGGAAGCCGTAGCCCGGGTGGATCGCCTGCGCGCCGCAGCGCTTCGCGATGTCGATGATCGCGTCGCCGCGCAGGTACGACTCGCGCGCGGGCGCCGGGCCGAGCCGGTACGCCTCGTCGCAGGCGCGCACGTGGCGGGCGTTCGCGTCGGCGTCGGAGTACACGGCGACGGTGCGAACGCCCAGGCGGCGCGCGGTGGCGGCGACGCGGCAGGCGATCTCGCCCCGGTTGGCGATCAGGAGGGTGTCGAACATCGGTGAGGTGTCCCGGTGCGTCGGCCCGGGGCGCGGCGCCCGGGCGCGGGGAAGGGCAGGCTACCAGCGGGGCGCGGGGCGGGCAAACGCGCGCGCCGGCCGACGGTCCGGGCCCGGCGCGGGACCGAGCGCGCGGACCCGCCTCGGGCCGCGGGCCGCGCCGGCCCGCGGGAGCGGGCGACGCCGCGTCCCGGGCGAGCCCGCGGGCTCAGGCCGCCTTGCGGCGCGTCGTGCCGCGCGCGCGCTTCGCGCCGGCCGCGGCGCCGGGGCCGGCGGCCGCCTTCC
>DASPJX010000237.1:0-4708 GCA_035628395.1 Burkholderiaceae bacterium
CGGGCCCGGCGGGACGGTCCCGTCGCGGAGGGCCGGCGGGCGCCGGGCGGAGCGCCCGGGACGGCGGTGACGTCGCGCAGGCGGCCGCCGACCCGTCGCGGACGGCGGACGGCGCGTCGGGCGCGGCCGCGGGAGCGTCGCGAGGCGCCGCGGGTGCGTCGGCGGCCGCCGGAGCGTCGGACGGGACCGGCGAGGCGTCCGACGCCGCGGCGTCGACGCGGGCCGGCCTCGCCCCGGAGACCGCGGCGGCCGTGCGGCGCGCCGGCGAATGCTTCGTCGACTGGTCGTTCGGCACGCTGCCCGAGCTGCTGGAGCTGCGGGTCGGGCCGCGGCGCGAGGACACGCTGATCGGCTATCCGGCGCTGGTCGACCGGGGCGACTGCGCGGAGCTGCGGGTCTTCGACGAGGCCGAGACCGCGCAGCGCGAGCACCGCGCGGGGCTTCGCCGGCTGTTCGCGATCGCGCTGCGCGAGCCGCTGCGCTTCTTCGAGCGCAACCTGCCCGACGGCCAGCGGCTCGCGATCGCGTACATGCCGTTCGGCACCGCCGAGGACCTGAAGCGCGAGCTGGTCGCCGCGCTGCTCGACCGCGCCTGCCTGGGCGAGCCGCTGCCCGCCGACCGGGCGGCGTTCGAGGCGCGGGTCGCCGAGGCCCGGCCCCGGGTGACGCTGATCGGGCAGGAGCTCGCGCGCACGCTCGCGGCGATCCTCGCCGAGCACGCGACCGTCCAGAGGAAGCTCGCCGGGGCCAAGGGTTTTCCACAGGTCGCGGCCGACGTCGGCGCGCAGCTCGCGGGCCTGCTGCCCAAGGGGTTCGTCTCGGGCACCGATCCGGCCCGCTGGGGCCACCTCGCGCGCTACCTGAAGGCGATCTCGGCGCGGCTCGACAAGCTGCGGGCGGATCCGGCGAGGGATGGCCACAGGATGGCCGAGATCGCTCCGATGCTTCAGAATTTCCACCGGACGCAGGCCGCCCTCAAGGGCCGCCGCGATCCGAGGCTCGAGGACTTCCGCTGGCTCCTCGAGGAGCTGCGCGTGTCGCTCTTCGCCCAGGAGCTGCGCACGCCGGTGCCGGTGTCGGTCAAGCGGCTCCAGAAGGTCTGGGAGTCGATCAGGTAGGGACGGGAACATGGTGTCGATGGTTCGCAGGACGCTGACGCTCGGCTCGCTCGCGCTCGCCTGCGCGGGCGGCCGGGCGCAGGCCCAGGCCAAGGCGCAGACCCCGGCGCAGGGGCAGACCCCGGCGCAGGCGCAGACGCAGACGCAGGGCCCGGCGCAGTCGCAGCCCCCGGCGCAGGCGCAGGCCCCGGCCGCGCCGCAGATGGTGGTGGTGCTCAACTCGCGCGACGCCTCGGTGTCGCTGATCGATCCGACGACGTTCCGCGAGGTGCGCCGCGTCGACGTCGGCAAGGAGCCGCACCACCTCTATCCGACGCCCGACAACCGGACGCTGATCGTCGCCAACGCGATGAGCAACGACCTGCACTTCCTCGACCCGCAGACCGGCCAGGTGCTCTCGCGGGTGCGCGGCATCGACGATCCCTACCAGCTCGCCTTCTCGCCGGACAACCGCTGGTTCGTGACCGCGGCGCTGCGCCTCGACCGCGTCGACGTCTACGCGTGGGACGGCCGCGAGAAGAAGCTGGTCCGCCAGGTCCCGCTGCCGAAGGCGCCGAGCCACCTGTGGTTCTCGCCGGACAGCCGCACGGTCTACGTGACGCTGCAGGAGAGCGACGAGATCGCGGCGATCGACGTGGCGACGCAGCAGGTGCTCTGGAAGCACCCGGTCGGCCGCCAGCCGGCGGGCATCGTGCTCGCGCCCGACGGCCGGCACCTGCTGGTCGGCATCATGGGCGAGGACCACGTCGCCGTGGTCGACGTGCAGGCGAGGCGCACCGTCGCGAAGGTGCGCACCGGCCGCGGCGCGCACAACTTCCGCGGCATGGGCGACAAGCGCCACCTGCTGGTCAGCAACCGCGTCGACAACACCGTCTCGATCCTCGACATGACGAGCTTGCAGGTCGTCGGCCAGATCCCGGTGCCCGGCGGCCCCGACTGCATGGAGCTGACCGCCGACGGCCGGACGCTGTGGGTCACCTCCCGCTTCGCGAAGCAGGTGTCGGTCGTCGACATGGCGAGCCGCAAGGTGGTGCGCACGATCCCGGTCGGCCGCTCGCCGCACGGCATCTACCTCCACGACCGCGCGCCGCTGCTGTGACCGCCCCGGCGCGCGCGCTCGCCGCCGCCGCGCTCGCGGCGCTCGCCGTCGCGACCGTGCCGGCCGGCGCGGCGGCGCCCGGCTGCAAGGGCACCGTCTACCTGACGCTCGACACCGGCAACATGGCCGAGGCCGAGCGGATCGCCGGCATCCTGCGCCGCCACGACGTGCGCGCGACCTTCTTCCTCGCGAACGAGCGCACGCCGGCGGGCGACCACTCGCTCGACGACCGCTGGGCGGGCTACTGGCGCGAGCGGGTCCGCGAGGGGCACGCGTTCGGCAGCCACACCTTCGACCACGTGTACTTCCGCGGCACCGGCCCCGACGGCCGGATCGTCGCCGTGCCGCAGTTCGGCGCGAACGCCGGCCGCCGGCTCGCCTGGGACGGCGCCGCGCTGTGCGGCGAGATCGGGCGGGTGGGCGAGCGCTTCGCCGCGATGACCGGCGCACGGCTCGATCCGGTCTGGCGCGCCCCGGGCGGCAAGGCGCCGCCGGCGGCGATGGCCGCCGCGCGCGGCTGCGGCTGGTCGCACGTGCACTGGGCGCCGGCCGGCTTCCTCGGCGACGAGCTCCCTTCCGAGACGCATCCGAACGACCGGCTGCTCAAGCAGGCGCTCGCCTCGATCCGCGACGGCGACGTGCTGATGGCGCACCTCGGCATCTGGTCGCGCAAGGACCCGTGGGCGCCGACGCTCGATCCGCTGATCGGCGGCCTCAAGGCCCGCGGCCTGTGCTTCGCGACGCTGCGCGAGCACCCCGACCACCGACGCTGACCCCGCACGCCCGACGCCCGCCATGACCGATCCGCTCGCCTGGCCCGCCGACCTCGTCCTCGCGCTGCAGCGCGCGCTCTTCGAGGGCGCGGTGCAGCCGCTGATGTTCGCGATGGGCTGGATGCGATTCGCCGAGGAGGCGTTCGACCTGACCGAATGGGTGGTGCTCGGCGGCATCGAGATCCTGGTGCTGGCGCTGGTCCTCGGCGCGCTCGAGCGCCGGTTCCCGGCCGAGCCGCTGGTCGACCGGCGGGCGGTCCGCGCCGACGTCGCGTACACGCTGCTGCACCGGCTGGGCGGCTTCTCGATCGTCGCGTTCGCGCTGCTGGTGCCGGTCGTCGACCTGCTCGAGGCGCATCTGCGGCTGGCCGGCTTCTCGCGGATCAACCTCGACCAGATCGTGCCCGGCGTCACCGACGTGCCCTGGGCGAGCTTCCTGATCTACCTGGTGGTGCTCGACTTCGTCGACTACTGGCTGCACCGCGGCCAGCACGCCTGGGGCTGGTGGTGGCACCTGCACGCGGTCCACCACAGCCAGCGCCAGATGACGTTCTGGAGCGACCAGCGCAACCACCTGCTCGACGACGTGATCCGGGACGCGGTGCTCGCGCTCGTCGCGGTGTGCGTCGGCGTCGCGCCGGGGCAGTTCGTCGCGCTGCTGATCGCCTCCCGGGTGGTGCAGAGCGTGCAGCACGCGAACCTGCGCTGGCGCTGGCCCGGCGCCGGCGAGCGGCTGCTGGTCAGCCCGAGCTTCCACCGGCTGCACCACGCGATCGGCGCGGGCCACGAGGGCCCGGCCCGCGGCGTGAACTTCGCGGTGCTGTTCCCCGTCTGGGACGTCGTGTTCGGCACCGCCGACTGGCGCCCGGGCTTCGTGCCCACCGGCATCCGCGACCAGCTCGAGGGCCGCGACTACGGCCGCGGCTTCTGGTCGCAGCAGTGGCGCGCGTTCGCGCGCTGGTTCGGGCGCGCCTGAGGCGCGGCCCCGAAGGAGACCCGATGAGGTTCGGACTGATCGTGATCGGCGACGAGATCCTGTCGGGCAAGCGGCAGGACAAGCACTTCGCCCGGGTCGTGGAGCTGCTCGGCGCGCGCGGCCTGCGCCTGTCGTGGGCGCGCTACCTCGGCGACGATCGGGCCCGGCTGGTCGACGCGCTGCGCGAGACCCTCGCCGGCGACGACGTCGTGTTCTCGTGCGGCGGCATCGGCGCCACCCCCGACGACCATACCCGGCAGGCCGCCGCCGCGGCGCTCGGCGTGCCGCTCGAGCTGCATCCGGAGGCGGCGCGCCTGATCGGCGAGCGGATCGCCGAGATGGCGCGCGAGGGCAAGGCGTCCCCCGACGCGGCCGCGCCCGAGAACGCGCAGCGGCTCAGGATGGGCGAGTTCCCGCGGGGCGCCTCGATCGTGCCCAACCCGTTCAACCGGATCCCGGGCTTCTCGGTCGGGCGCCACTGGTTCGTCCCCGGCTTCCCGGTGATGGCGTGGCCGATGATCGAGTGGGTGCTCGACACGCACTACGCCGAGCACTTCCACCGCGATCCGCAGGCCGACCGCTCGGCGCTCGTCCACGAGCTCGCCGAGTCGACGCTGACGCCTCTGATGGAGGCGGTCGAGCGGGAGTTCCCGGGCGTCACCGTCTACAGCCTGCCGTCGGTGGGCGAGGGCGGGACCCGGCGGCACGTCGAGCTGGGAGCGAAGGGCGATCCGGCGCGCGT
>DASPJX010000238.1:0-9715 GCA_035628395.1 Burkholderiaceae bacterium
GCGGGGCGCCGCCCGGCGCCCCGTCCGGTCAGCCGCCCGAGGCGTCGCGCCTGCGGCCGCGGGTCCGGACCGCGCCCGCCGAGGCCCGGGTCGCGCCGGACTGGGTCGCGCCCGACTTCGCGGCGCGCGATTTCGTGCCGCCCGACTTCGCGGCGGCCGTCTTCGTGCCCGACTTCGCGGCGGGCGTCTTCGAGCCGGCCGTTCTCGTGCCGGCCGACTTCGTGCCGCCGGACTTCGTGCCGCCGGACGTCGCGGCGCCCGGCCCGGAGGCGCCCGACCCGGAGGCACGGGAGGTCGCGGTGCGGGTGCGGCCGGTCCCGCCCGCCGCGCGCTTCGACGCGCCGCCCTCCTTCGTAGCCGCCCCGGCGCGCGAGGCCGCGGCGCCGCGACCGGTGCCGGCCGTAGCGCGCGTCGCGCCGGTCCTCGAGCCCGCGCGGGTGCCGGCCGGTGCGGCGTCGGCGCCTGCGCGCGAGCGGCGCGAGGCGTTCCCGGACTCCGGGGTCGCGGCGGCCGCACGTCGGGCCGGCGCCGCCCGGCGCCGGCGGGCGGGGGCCGCGTCGTCGTCGTCCGCCCTCGCCGCCTGCGCGCCCCGGCGGCCGGTCCCGGCGCCGCGCGGGGCATCGCCGCGCGCGGCCTGGGCGGCCGCGGCCGCGCGCTCGGCGAGCGGTCGCACGCGATCGATCAGCTCGAGGACCCGGTGCAGCGCCTCGGGCGGGATGCGCACCGCGGCGCGCTTGATCGTCTCCTTGGCGAGCGTCTCGACGTCGCGGGCGGCGGCCCCCGAGCGGATCCAGGTGTCGATCTGCGCCAGCGTCTGCTTCAGCGTCGGATTGGGCATGGGAGTCTCGCGACGGACGTGGGACGGGGCCCCACGATAGCGCCGGTGCGCGGCGCGTGCGCCGCCAAGGCGGGTCGGCGCATGCCTCGCCGACCGGAGTCCTCGGCCGGGATCGCGGGGCGCGGTCCGATGGCCGGCGTCCCCGGCTCAGGGACGGATCCAGGTGGTCGACGGCACGTCGCCCTCGTCCGGCCAGTCGGCGCGCATCCGCTGGTGTCCGTCGCGACCGAGGCGCAGCCACTCGAGCGTCCGCACGCGCAGCCGCAGCGCCGCGAAGTTCGCGAAGCCGGGCTCGGCCTCGTCCGCGTCGGGGAGCGCGCCGCGCAGGCCCTCGGGCAGGTTCGCGTCGGGCCGGTCGGACGCGGTGCCGGGCACGCGCGGGGCGAGGTAGGCGCGCCGCGACGACGCGCCGAGCGCGTCCCAGGCCCGCCGCGCGAGCGCGTCGCCCGCGTGCACGCGCACCGGGCCGCCCGCCCGCAGCTGCAGCCCGAGCGGGCCGTCGTGGAAGACGAGGCAGCCCGGCGCGGCGCGCAGCTGCGCGAGCTTGTGCGCGCGCACGTCGCTGTGGAACTCCAGCTCGCGCGCGCCGGGGTCCGCCGCGCGCAGCACGACGACCCGCGCGTCGGGGCGCGGCGCGCCGGGCTCGCGCGCGTCGACGCCGGCGAGCACCGGCCAGTGGAACGGCGCCTCGGCGCGCGCGGCGCCGTCGACCAGCAGCGACCACGCGGCCGCTAGAATCGAGTCGAGCGACGCGTCGGGTCCGGGCAGCGGGATCGGCGGGGGCATGGCGCGCAGTCTATCGCCGGCACCGGTCGCGCCCGCCCACGACGACCCACGAGGAGAACGGCATGGAATCCGATTCGACGCGCCCGTCCGCGGCGCGCATCGCCTGGGTCACCGGCGGCGCGACCGGCATCGGGCGCGCGACCGCGCGGCGGCTCGCGCAGGGCGGCGCGACGGTCGCGATCTCCGGGCGCCGGGCCGACGAGCTCGAGCGCACCGCCGCCGAGCTCGGCGCGGAGGGCCTGCGGATCGTGCCGGTGCCGGCCGACGTCGGCGACCCGGCGTCGGTCGGGCGCGCGCACGCGGCGATCGTCGCCGCCCACGGGCCGGTGACGGTGCTGGTGACCGCCGCCGGCACCAACGTGCCGAACCGCGCGTGGTCGGCGGTGACGCCCGACGCGTTCGAGCGGGTGGTGCGCACCAACCTGCTGGGCGCGGCGAACGCGGTGCACGCCGCGCTGCCCGGCATGCGCGCGGCCGGCGGCGGCACGATCGTCGTGATCTCCTCGTTCGCCGCCTGGGCGTACAAGGACTTCCCGGGCGTCGCGTACAGCGCGAGCAAGACCGCGCTCGGGCCGCTCGTGCAGAGCCTGAACGACGAGGAGGGCCGGCACGGCGTGCGCGCCTGCCACCTGTGCCCGGGCGAGGTCGCCACGCCGATCCTGAAAGCGCGCCCGGTGCCGCCGTCGGACGAGGAGGTCGCCCGCATGCTGAGGCCCGAGGACGTCGCGGCGAGCGTCGCGCACGTGGTCGACGCGCCGGCGCACGTGTGCCTCGCCGAGGTGGTGATCGCGCCGACCTGGAACCGGTTCTACCTCGGCGGCGAGGACCTGAAGCGCCGCGGATGAGCCGCGCCGTCCCGGGCTGGGCGGGCGTCGCGGTGGTCGTCGGCATCGCGGTGCTGTTCGCCTCGAACCACGTCGCGGCGCGGCTCGCGTTCGACCACGGCGCGAGCGTGGTCGCCGCGGTCGTCGTGCGCTCGGCGGCGACCGCGCTGGCGGTGCTCGCGCTGCTGCGCGTCGCCGGCGTCGCCGCGGCGCTGCCCGCGGCGACCCGCCCGCGCGCGGTCGCCATCGGGCTGCTGCTCGCGCTGCAGAGCGTGTGCCTGTACTCGGCGGTCGCGCGGCTGCCGGTGGCGCTCGCGCTGCTGACCTTCAACACCTTCCCGATCGTGCTCGCGGCGCTGTCGTGGGCGAGCGGCGGCGAGCGCCCGTCGCGGCGCACCGCGGTCGCGATGCCGGCGATCCTCGCCGGGCTGGTCCTCGCGCTCGACGTGCCGGGCGTGCTCGGCGCGGGCGCGCGCGCGCTCGAGGACCCGGGGCGCTTCGGCGCGGGCGTCGCGTTCGCGCTCGGCGCGTCGGCGAGCTTCGCGGTGGCGCTGCTGCTCACGACCCGCTGGCTCGGGGCCGTCGACGGGCGCGTGCGCACCGCGTGGACGATGGCGACCGTCGCGGCGGCGACCGCGCTCGCCGGCACCGCGGCCGGCGCGTTCGCGTGGCCGGCCTCGCCCCCGGGCTGGCTCGGGCTCGCGCTGCTGACGCTGTTCTACGGCGCCGCGTTCACCTCGCTGTTCGTCGTGCTGCCGCGGCTCGGGGCGGTGAACTACGCGCCGGCGCTCAACGCCGAGCCGATCGCGTCGATGGGGCTCGCGTGGGCGTTCCTCGGGCAGCGGGTCGGCCCGCTGCAGGCGGCGGGCGCGGTGCTCGTGGTCGGCGCGATCGTCTGGATGAGCGCCGGGCGGCGCTGAGCGCGGCGCGCGTCAGCCCGCGACCGCCGGCACCGAGCGGCTGGCGAGCTCGAGCCAGCCGGCGTCGTCGCGCGGCCACGCGCGCTCGGGCAGCTCGTCGAGGCGCAGCAGGATCTGGCGCAGATGCCAGACCGGCGGCGCGTCGAGCGCGGCCGGGCAGTGTCGCCACAGCGCGCGGATCACGTTGTGCTGCACGCCGAAGTGCGAGGCGAGCGCCTCGACCACCCAGCGGTCCTGGCCCGAGTCGACCGCCTGGCGCAAGGCCTCGGTGGTGTCGGCCTCGCGCCGCGGGCTGTGGCGCGGATCGTGCTCGGCCGCGGCGACGAGCCCCGAGCGCCGGCGCGGCGCGGCGTCGACCAGCAGGTCGGCGAACAGCTGCGCGAACGCGGGCAGCTTGCCGAGCACGTACGCGCGCTGCGCCGCGTGGCGCGGGCCGGTGGCGAGCCAGTTGTAGCAGCCGAGGTGGCGGCCGGCGCGCGTGCGACCGAGCTTGACCAGCACGACCGGGTCGAGCGAGGCCTCGATCATCGCGCCGGCGCGCTGCTCGGCGGTGGCCTCGCGCAGGTCCATCGAGCGCAGCACCTTGCCGTAGAACTCGACGTCGACCAGCTCGAGGCGCAGCGACCGGCGCAGCAGCGCGAGGAAGTCCGGATAGCGCGAGGCGCGGTCGAACAGGCTGCGCGGCACGCCCGGCTCGAGCCGGTGCTCGCGCGCGAGGTGGCGGCCCCAGTCGTCGCGGCGCGCCTCGAGGATCGTCAGCACGTTCTCGCCGAGCGCGGCGAACAGCACGTCGAGCGTGGCCGCCTCGGCGGCGCGCGCCGGCAGGTCCTCGCGCCGGTCGGCCTCGTGCAGCCAGCGCGCGAGCGCGCCGACCAGCCGGCGCAGCGTCGCGTCGCTCAGCAGGCTGCGGAAGTCGTAGGCGAGCTGGTGCCGGTCGACGCCGACGAAGCGGATCGAGTGGCCCCAGTCGCGGGTCAGCTGCCCGAAGATCGGGTTGGCCATCAGCGACAGCCGCGACGCGAGCGGCAGCAGCAGCACGAACAGCTTCCAGTCGGGCGAGGGGTTGCGCCAGACGAGCGCGCGCGGCGTGGCGAGGTAGGCGTGCGCCGCCGCCGAGAGGTCGGGTCCGACCTCCGAGGCGTCGACGAGCTGGGCGTCGATCGGGAACGTGTCGACGCGGATCGCTTCGAAATCCATCCGGGCCCCGGCGTGCGTGGATCGGGCCCGGTGCGGCGCGTGCGCCGCGGCGGGGCCGTGGGTCAGTCGGCGCGCTTGGCGAAGAACAGCAGCCCGCCGCCGATGACGAGGAGCCCGCTGGCGATCAGGGTCCGGGCCACCGAGCCCTGGTACATCGCCTCGAACGCGACGAACGAGCCTGCGGTCAGGAGGACCCGCCCGGTGCCTGCGGTGCGCTGCGAAGGGGACAGTTCGGCCATGGGCGATCCGGTCGTTGAGGCGTGCCGGGAGCCGGGGCCGCCGCGGCGTTCGCGATGCTGCAATCCTAAGCTCGGTTCGCGGCGGCGACGGCCGGCTCCGCTTACCGACGGCCGGAATCGGCGGACGGGCGAGACGATCGGCGACGGGCGCTTGGAAGGCATTCTGACATCGTCCGGCGCGGGCCTGCCAGCGGCGGGGTCTCCGGCGCGGCACGCTCCGACCGGGGCGGGCGGCCGCGGACGGCACGCCCGCCGGGCGGGGCCGCGGCCGCGCTCAGCGTCCGGCGCGCCGCGCGCCCGGCAGCGCGTCGAGCCCCTGCGCGACCAGCCCCAAACCGGTCTCGACCGTGCGCCGGCGCCAGTCCGCGCTCGCCGGCGAGAAGACCTCGCGGACCTCGGCCCCGATCGCCCGGCCGCGCGCGTCGTCCGGATCGCCGTGCGCGTGCAGCCAGTTGTCCGAGCGCATCGCCGAGATCATGCGGACGGGCTCGTAGGTGCCGTACTCGGGGAACCCGAACGCGAACCGGCAGCCGGCGGGCAGCGCCGCCTCGAGGCCGCGGTCGAGCAGGCCGTTCAGCGGCGTCGACACCGACTCGCCGCCGGTCGCCGACTTGATCCAGCCGGGCCAGACCTCGGTGGAGAACCGGTAGCAGTCGCTGTCCGGGGCGGCGCCGGTCACCAGCTCGCAGTCGCCGAACTCGCCGAGGCCGGTGTGGAAGTCGAGCCAGAGCACGGTGCGCGCGTCGGCGAGGTGCTCGCGCACCAGCGCGAGCAGGTGGCGGGTGCCCTGCTCCGGGCGCGCGCCGCCGTACTGCATGCCGCGCGGGTACTTGTACTGGCCGCCCACCGCGGCCTGCTGGAAGCGGCGCAGCCCGTGCTCGGCGATGTACGCGCGGATCGTCTCCCAGCGCCGCGCCTCGGCCGCCTCGTCGAGGTCGGACGGGTTCAGCTCGTCGTGCAGCCGCTCGTAGTCGGGGTCGCACAGCGTCGGGTCGAAGGTCTCGCGGAAGTTCCGGTTGAAGTCGACGTTCGACTCGTTGACGCGGCGGTGCCAGGCGAAGCCGTAGGGGTTGTTCGCGTGCTGGATCACGATCGCCGTGTCGGCGCCGAGCCGCAGCCCGGGCAGCACGCGCTCGAGCACCGCGTGCTGCACGGCGCTGCCCACGTAGCCCTCGACGCCGTGCGTGCCGCAGGACAGCACCAGCGCGTGCTTCGGTCGGCGCGCGCCGAAGATCGCGAAGTCGAGCGCGAGCGTCTCGCCGTCGGGGCCGCGGACGTCGAGCGCGCGGGAGTCGACGACGAGGCCGTGGCGCGGGGCGAGCGCGTGCGCGCGCTCGAGCAGCCGCTCGCGGGAGACGGCGTACGAAGGCTGGAAGAAGTCGGCGAGGTCCATGGGTCGGTGCGGAGGCGGGTCGGTGCGGAGGGCGAGCGATGCGGAGGGCGGGTCGGTGCGGAGGCCGAACGGGCAAGGACGCGCCGACCGCGAGCGTAGCGCGTCCGGCGGGGCGCCGCCGCGCGTCCGGGGGCGGTAGCGGCGTGCGGAGCGGGGCCGGGCCCGCTCAGGGACTCGCGTCGAGCGCGCCGGCGATCGCGCGCGGGTCGACGTTCGCGCCGCAGACGAGCACGCCGACGCGCTCGCCGGCGGCCGGCCGCCACGCGCCGCTCGCGAGCGCGGCGAACGCGGCCGCCCCGCCCGGCTCGGCGGCGATGCGCGTCTCGCGCCACAGCCGCGCCTGGGCCGCGGCGATCGCGGCGTCGGGCACCAGCACCGACTCGGCGATGCGGGTGCGGGCGAGCGGGAACATCAGCTCGCCGACGCGGCGCGCGCCGAGCGAGTCGGCGGCGAGCCCCGAGGGCGCGACCTCGACGATGCGGCCGGCCGCGAGCGCCGCGTGCAGCGTCGGGCAGCCCTCGGACTCCACCGCGACCAGCCGCGGCACCGGCGCGCCGTCGCCGGCGAGCGCCTCGAGCCACGCCGCGATGCCGCCGATCAGCCCGCCGCCGCCCACCGCCACCAGCCAGACGTCGGTGCCCGCCGTCTGCGCGAGCCACTCGCGCGCGAGCGTGCCCTGCCCGGCGAGCGTGTCGAACTGGTCGTAGGCGTGCGACTCGAGCGCGCCCTCGGCGGCGGCGAACGCCCGGCTCGCGGCGTACGCGTGCGCGTACTCGTCGCCGTCGGCGTGCACCGTCGCGCCCAGCGCGCTCAGCCGCTCGACCTTGGCCGCGGGCGAGGTCCGCGGCACGAACACGTCGGCGCGCCAGCCCAGGCGCCGCGCCGCGTACGCGACCGCGATGCCGTGGTTGCCCCCCGAGGCCGCGACGACGCGGCGCGGACCCTCGGGTGCCGCGGTCAGCCGCGCGAACGCGCCGCGCGCCTTGAACGTGCCCGAGACCTGCAGGCATTCGAGCTTCAGCTCGACCGTGGCGCCGTCGAGCTCGACGCCGAGCACCGGCGTCGTGCGCACGTGCGGCGCGATGCGCGCCGCGGCGGCCTCGACGTCGGCGCGTCCCGGGGCCCGCGCGCCCGCGGCGGATCGGTCGGCGCTCATTCGACGGTCTCCAGCGCGAGGCCCGCGAGCGGCGCGCCCTCGATCCCGGTGCGCCACGACTGCCCGGGCGCGAGGGGCATCGCGTCGGTCAGCGTGCCGGTGGTGACGACGCCGCCGGCGGCGACGCGCTCGCCGCGCGCGGCGAGCCCGGCGACCAGGTGCCCGAGCGCCTGCAGCGGGCCGTCGAGCACGTTCGCGCCGACGCCCTCGGCGACGCGCTCGCCGTCGCGCCGCAGCACGAGGCGCAGCGCCGACAGCCGCGCGGCCGGATCGGCGCCGAGCGCGTCGATCGGCACGCGCGGGCCGACCCGCAGGGCGCCGTGCAGCGACTGCGCGGCGATCGCCCGCGCGGCGTCGAAGCGCCAGCCCGGCCAGACGCTGTGCACGATCTCCACGCCGTGGGCGACCCAGTCGATGCAGCCGACGAGCGCGCGCAGGCGCTCGGGCGTCGAGGCGTCGGCCTCGGGCGGGGGCGAGGCGCGCAGCCCGACGACGATCTCGGGCTCGAGCCGCGGCTCGGCGAGCCGCGCGAGCGACACGCGCGTCGCGTCGCCGTCGAGCAGCATGAGCGTCGTGTCCCAGACCGGCGCCCAGATCGGGCGGTCCACGCCGTAGAGCGGCCAGATCGTCCGGTTCGTGAAGCCGATCTTCCAGCCGACCGGGCGCTCGCCGCGGGCGCGGCGCAGCGCGGCGATCTCGTCCTGGACCGCGATCGCGCGGGCGAGGTCGGCGGGGTCGGCGGCCGGGTCGGCGGCGGGCAGCGAGCGGCCGGCGTCGGCGGCGGCGAGCAGCGCCCGGGCATCGGGCAGGGTCATGGCGTCTCCTCGGGGATCGTGCCGATGATAGCGAGCGCGCGGCGTAGACTCGACGCACCGACACCGTGGCCGCCCCGCGATGCCCACCGATCCGAAGACCCTCCGCCTGTTCGTCGCCGCCGCCGAGTCGGGCAGCATCAGCGAGGCCGCCAAGCGCTGCCACGTCGCGCTCGCCGCGGCGAGCCGGCGGATCGCGACGCTCGAGGACCGCGCGCGCCTCACGCTGCTGACGCGGCACGCGCGCGGCGTGCGGCCGACCGCCGCGGGGCTCGCGTTCCTGCAGCACGCGCGCGCGGTGCTCGGCGCGCTCGACCGGCTCGAGGCGGAGCTCGGCGACTTCCGGCGCGGCATCAAGGGCGTGGTGTCGGTGGCGGCGAACGCGTCGGCGATCGCGCAGTTCCTGCCGGTGGAGATCGCGGCGTTCCTGCGCGAGCACCCGGGGCTGAGGATCGACCTGCAGGAGCGCTCGAGCAACGAGGCGGCGCGGCACGCCGCCGACGGCTCGACCGACATCGCGGTGTTCGAGGCCGGCACGCCGTTCGACGGGCTCGAGACGATCCCGTACCGCGAGGACCGGCTCGCGGTGGTCGTCTCCGACCGCCACGCGCTGCGCCGGCGCCGGCGCGTCGACGAGGCCGAGCTCTTCGAGCACGAGCACATCCTGATGCGCGAGGGCACGGCGCTGCACCGTCAGCTCGCCGAGATCGCCGAGCAAGGCGGCTTCGTGCTGCGCTCCCGGATGCAGGTCGGCAGCTTCGACGCGGTGTGCCGGATGGTCGAGCAGGACATCGGGATCGCGGTGCTGCCGCTCGGCGCGATCGAGCCGCAGCGCCAGGCGCTGCGCATCCGCTGCGTCGAGCTCGACGCGCCCTGGGCGCTGCGCCGGCACGTGCTCGGCGCGCGGCGCCTCGATTCGCTGGGGGTCCCCGCGCGCGCGCTGCTCGAGCACCTGCTGCGCACCGCCGGCGAGTGATCGCGGATCGGACCGGTACGGGGTCGAGCCTTCGCGCCCTGCGAAGGCTGCCCGTCGCGGATTCGGAATTGTCGGACAAGGCTCCCGCGGGAGACGATCCGGCCCGGTTCGAGGAGCGGGAGGAGACACCCTTGCAGATCGCCCATTCGATGGCGACGCCTCCGATCGAGCGAGCATGACCGTCCCGGTGGGCGGAGGCACCCGCGGCCCGAGGCCGACGACGGGCCCCGCCGCGCAGGAGATCCGGGACGGTCTCGCCGGAGCCCGCACGACCCGCGGCTGACGAGCGTCGCCGCGGCGGCCGGATATACCGGAGCACCCGGTCGCACGGATCGCGCGACGCGGCCGTTCCCCTTCGATCCGAAATCACCGCGCGCGGCGCCGGGCCGCGTCGCGTCGTCGCGCGGTCGCGCCGGTCGGCGACGCCGCGTCCCGGCCGATCCGCGTCCGACCGCTCCGGCCCTCCGGGAGCGCGTCCGGCCGCGTCCGCGGACAGTGGGCCGCTCGTCCAGGTGCCCGCCCCGCCCGCCCGCCCCGCCCGCCCCGCAGGCTCGCCGCCGCATCCCGACGCCTT
>DASPJX010000239.1:0-7840 GCA_035628395.1 Burkholderiaceae bacterium
AGCGCGAGCGCGCGAGGGCCGTCGGGCCCGGTGCCCGCCGCGCGAGCGTCGACGGCGCCGTCAGCGCGGCGCATGGCGCTCGGCGCGCCGCCACGGCCACGCGCGTCGCGTGCCGGTGCGCGGGGCCGCCTCCGGGCGCTCGGCGGGCCGGGCGGGGTCGCGCGCCGGGCCGGCCTCGTCGCGCGCGGGCGCGCCGTCGACGCGCGCCGGCGCGAGGCCCGCGCGCGGCGGTGCGTCCACCGGGTCGGCCGGTGCGTCGGTCGGCCCGGCCGCGTCGAGCGACGCGTACCAGTCGGCGTAGCTGGAGGCGCGGACCGGGCGGCGGTTCTCGTCGGGTGCGCCGTCGTTCCACCACGGCGGGCCGCGCTCGCCGAGCGCGTGCTTGGCCGCGTCGACGCGCGCGCGGGCCGCCGCGACCGCCTCCGGGTCGGCATCGGCGAGGTGCACCGCACGGCGCGCCGACATCAGCTCGACGACCAGGCGCTCGCGCTCCTCGGCCGGCAGCGCCGGGTCGGCGGTGCGCCACAGCCGGCCGCGGACCACGATGTAGCGGCCGTCGGGCGTGCGCAGCGGGCCGCGCGCCGGGTCTCGGGGAAGGGAAGGCATGCGGTCCGGGCGGCAACTTCCGTGCCGGCCCCGAACCGGGGCGGGAACGGCGCTTGCCGGACCGGACGACGGCCGAGGCGCGCCCTGCGCACGGTACAGCCCCCACGGAGCGCCGATGAGCCGCACACGTCCCGCCGCGATCGCCGTCGTCCTCGCCGCCGCGCTCGCCGGCGGATGCGCGAGCACCGCCGATCCGATCGCGCAGGGCACCGCCGAGCGGCTGTCCGAGCGCTCCTGCGTCCGCCTGCCGGGTCCCGGGCCGGTCGCGCCCGGCAAGACCGGGCGCGAGGTGGTCGCGCCCGAGCCGCCGCGCGGCGAGCCGCGCCCGGTGCCCGGCTTCAGCGAGCGCGTGGTCGCCACCGCGCGCGACATCGGGGCGCTCGAGACGCTCGAGCGCTTCGTCGACCTCAATCGCTCGGCCGCCGGGGCCGACGGCATCGAGGCGCTGCGCGCACGCCAGCGCCTGGGCGATCGCGTGCTGCTCGCCCTGCTCGACGTGCAGGGCGTGGTCGCCGAGCTCGAGTGCGAGCGCGAGCGCGGCGGACGCCTCGCGTTCGTGCTCGCCGAGCGTGCGGACGCGCGCGACCGGCGGCTGACGCTGTCGGGCATCGTCAGCGGCGCCGCCGGCGCGATCGTCTCGGGTGGAATCGGCCTCGCGGCGACGGCCGGCCGGGCGGCCGACATCGTGACGATCGTCTCGGGCGGCGCCGAGGGCGGCTTCGGCATCGCCGGCCTGCTCGGCGGCTACTCCGCGGACCTGAGGACCCGTCGCAACCTGCTGCGCGAGGTGTGGGAGGGACCCGAGACGTCGGAGACCTATCCGGCGATCGTGTGGCGGATGCTCAACGCGCCGGTGCGCGACGCCGAGAACGACTCGGAGGACGCGGGTCGCTCGGCGGGCGGCGAGGGCGGTGCCGGCGGTGCCCGGGGCGGCGCCTCCGGAGGTGCCGGTCGAGATGCGGGGCGCGAAGCGGGGCGCGGTGTCGGGCAGGAAGCGGGGCGTGATTCAGGCCGCGAAGCCGGTCGCGATGCCGGTCGCGATGCGGGGCGCGAAGCCGGGCGCGATGCGGGGCCCAACGGTGGTCGCGATGCGGGGCGCGACGCCCGTCGCAAGGCCGGGGGCGACGCCAGGGACGACGGCAAGGGCGAGGCCTACGAGGGTCGACGCGCCGACGGCAAGCCGGTGCGCTCGGTGCGCGAGGCGCTCGTCGAGCAGTGGCGCCGCGACGGCGGGCTCGGCGAGGAGGGCTCGGAGGAGTGGAACCGCCGGACGAAGCTCTTCTTCGGCGAGGGCGGCCGCTTCTCCCAGGACGACCTGCAGTGGCGGGCCGCGCTGCTCGACTCGCTGCAGGCGCAGGTGTGGCTGATGAGCATCGAGCTCGAGCGGCTGCTGCGCGAGGTGATCCGGCCGCCCGACGGGCCGGACCGCTGACGGTCGCGCCGGGGGTTCCGCGGGACGCGTCGGAGCGCGACGGGCGCGCCGACCGGCGTCGCGACGCCCCTCGCCCCCGGCGCCCGGGCGCTCAGACCACCGGGTCGCGGAAGCCCTGCGGCCGCGGCGTCGTCGCGGCGAACGAGGGCCGCAGCGAGATCCGCTCGAACCAGTCGGCGAGCGCCGGATGCGCGGTCTTCCAGTCGAAGTCGGGCAGCCGGAGCTCGAGGTAGCCGAGCGTCGAGCCGATCGCGATGTCGGCGAGGCCGAACGCGTCGCCGAGCGCGAAGCGCGCGCCGGGGGCGACCGCCCGCGCGAGCGCGGCGGTGCCCGCCTCGATCTTGCGGCGCTGGCGCGCGAGCCACGGCGCGCTGCAGCCCTCGCCGCGCATCCGCTCGAACAGCGTCAGCACGGTCGCGTCGCATACGCCGTCGGCGATCACCTCGAGGCGCCGCGCGGCGAGCCGGCCGTCGACGTCGGGCGGCAGCAGGGGCGGCTCGGGATGCTTCGCCTCCAGCCACTCGAGGATGAAGCTCGACTCGAACACCGCCTCGCCGTCGTCGAGGATCAGCACCGGGATCTTGCCCAGCGGGTTGTGGGCGGGCGCGCTCGCGTCGGCGTCCCACGGCACCTCGGTGACGAGCTCGAACGCGAGGCCCTTCTCGGCGAGCGCGATCCGGACCTTGCGGGCGTAGGGGCTGGGGGTGGCGCTGAGCAGCTTCATGTCCGGAGTCTATCGGCGGTCCGGATCCGCGCGCGCGTCGCCGCGACCGGGCCGGAACGCGTGCTAGCCTCGGCCGTCGCCGGTGCGGGCGCGAAGGAGGAGCGGGAGTGCGGCGTAACGGGGTCGTCGCGTCGCTGGGCGTCGCGCAGACGCTCGCGTGGGCGTCGTCGTACTACCTGCCCGCGGTGCTCGCGCAGCCGATCGCGCGCGACCTCGACGTCGGCCCCTCGGTCGTCTACGGCGCGTTCTCGGTCGCGATGGCGGTCGCCGGCCTCGTCGGCCCGGCGTCCGGGCGCGCGATCGACCGCTGGGGCGGGCGCCCGGTGCTCGTCGCGACCAACGCGGCGTTCGCGCTCGGGCTCGCCGCGCTCGCGTCCGCGCGCGACGGCCCCGGGCTCTTCGCCGCGTGGGCGCTGATCGGGCTCGCGATGGGCAGCGGGCTCTACGAGGCCGCGTTCGCCGCCGCGGTGCGGCTCTGGGGCACCGGCTCGCGCGGCGCGATCACCGGGATCACGCTGTTCGCGGGCTTCGCGAGCACCGTCGGCTGGCCGCTGTCGGCCTGGATGGAGGCGCGCTGGGGCTGGCGCGGCGCGTGCCTCGGCTGGGCGGCGCTGCACCTGGTCGTCGCGCTGCCGCTGAACGCCTCGCTGCCCCGGCCCTCGGCGCGCGGGCGCGCGGAGGACGACGCGTCCGGGGTCGATGCGGCCTCGGCGGCCTCGCCGCCCGAGCCCGCGCCGATGCCGCGCGCGAGCGAGCGGCTCGCGATGGGACTGCTCGGATTCGTGTTCGCGGTCACCTGGTTCACCAGCACCGCGATGGCGACGCACCTCCCCGCGCTGCTGCAGTCCGCCGGCGTCGGCCTCGCGACCGCGGTGGCGATCGGCGCGCTGATCGGCCCCGCGCAGGTCGCGGCGCGGCTGCTCGAGGCGGGCGTGCTGCGCCGGCTGCATCCGCTGCTGTCGGCGCGGCTCGCCGCGCTCGGGCATCCGGCGGGCGCGGTGCTGCTGCTGGCCGCGGGGCCGGCGTGGGCACCCGCGTTCGCGCTGCTGCACGGCGGCGGCAACGGGATCATGACGATCGCCAAGGGCACGCTCCCGCTCGCGCTCTTCGGCAGCCGCGACTACGGCGCGCGCCAGGGCTGGCTGATGCTGCCCGCCCGGATCGCGCAGGCGCTCGCGCCGCTCGCCTTCGGGCTCGCGCTCGAGCGCTGGGGCGCGGCCGCGCTGTGGGGGACCGGGCTGCTCGGCGTCTCGGCGCTCGCCGCGCTCGCGGTGCTGCGCGCGCCGCTCTCGCGAGGCGCGGCGTGACCCGCGAGCCGGTGCGCGCGTCCGCGCGGGCGTCGCGGTCGACGGGCACGGCGTTGGCCGACACGAGGCGTCACCGCATCGAACGAGGCCCATGACCGAACCGCTGCTGCTGAGCTGCACCCACGTCTCCACCTTCGAAGGGACGCGGCTGCTGACGCGCGCCAGCGGCTTCTTCTTCGAGCGCGACGGTCGGCTGTACGTCGTCACCAGCCGGCACGTGGCGTTCGACGCGGTCGGCGGCCATTCGCCCGACCGGATCGCGCTGGAGGTCCACCTCGACCGCGTCGACCTGACCCGCTCGGCCTCGGTGGACCTTCCGCTGTACCGGAACGGCACCGCGGTGTGGCGTCACGCCTCCGACAGCGGCGGCGCGGTCGACGTGGCGGTGGTGCCGGTCGACCGGTCGTCGCTGCCGGCGGGCGCGGTCTGGGAGGCGTTCACGCCGGCGCACCTGCAGTCCGAGCTCGACGAGGTCGAGGTCGGCACGCCGGTGCTGATCGTCGGCTTCCCGCTCGGCTTCCACGACACCGTCCACCACCTGCCGGTGGCCCGGCTCGCGGCGGTCGCGTCGGCGTTCGGCGTGCGCTTCCAGGGGCAGGGCTACTTCGTGACCGACGCGCGCACGCATCGCGGGATGAGCGGCGCCCCGGTCGCGATGCGCACCGATCCCGGCCGGCTCGCGTCGGCCCTGCCGTGGCGGCTGCTCGGCATCCACTCGGCGCGGATGGACATGAACTCGCGCGACCTCGCGCTCGACGAGTCGCTCGGCCTCAACTGCGCGTGGTACGCCGACGTGCTGCTCGCGCTCACGCAGGACTGAGCGCGGCCCGCTCGCGCCGCGGCCGCGCTCGCGTCCGATGTAGGCACTCAGGAGATCGTTCGTCGGCCGCGAGGCGTGGCCGCGCGAATGGTGTTACAGTGACTGGGTAGATATATCCACGTACAGCTTGAAGCGAGTCGTCTTGCTCGATCTGCCGGTTCCGGCAGCACCTAGCGGGTCCTTGTTCGATACGTTCCTGGGTGTTTCTGCAACGGCGCATGCATGTGCTGCGCCTCCACCTGAAAGGAAACGAAATGGCCAGGGAAACCGGTATCGTCAAGTGGTTCAACGGTGACAAGGGGTATGGGTTCATCACCCCCGACACCGGCGGCAAGGACCTGTTCGCGCACTTCAAGGAAATCCAGGGCACCGGCTTCAAGTCGCTGACCGAGAACCAGCGCGTCGAGTTCGACGTGACGCAGGGCCAGAAGGGCCCGCAGGCGTCCAACATCCGCGTCGTCGAGTAAGACGAGCGAGGACGGTTCCCACCGCGGAGCCTCCGAAAGACCGCGGCCCAGGCCGCGGTTTTTCTTGGTGGTCCGTGCAGGCGTCGTCCCGCGACGCCGCGGACCGCGACGGGTCGCCCACCGCGATCCGGCCCGTCCCGTCCTCCTCTCCGGCTCGTCCCGATCCCTCCGGATCGCGGCCGGGCGCGTCCCTCCGGGGACACCGTCGCGCGCGCCGTCGGCGCACGCTGGAGCGATTCGAATGGCCAAGGAAGAACTCGTCGAACTCGGCGGCGTCGTCAGCGAGGTGCTGCCGCAGACCCGGTTCCGCGTCACGCTGGAGAACGGCGTCGAGGTGACCGCGTACGCGTCGGGCAAGATGCGCAAGCACCGCATCCGGATCCTCGCCGGCGATCACGTCACGCTGGAGATGTCGCCCTACGACCTGAGCAAGGGGCGGATCAACTTCCGCCACAAGGAAGGCCCGGGCCCGGCCCGCGGCGCGAGCCGCCCCGGCATGCGGCGGGGCTGAGATGCTCGAGTCCCAGACCGCGAGCGTGCTCGCCTGCATCAAGCAGCACAACGAACGGCTCGACTTCGAGGTCGCCGCGCAGACCGGCGCGTCGCTCGACGTCGTGCGCCGCATCGGCCACGACCTGATCTCGACCGGCAAGGTCATCTCGTGCACGGTGACCCGCTACCGCGACGGGCAGCCGGTCGAGGCGAGCCTGTATCGGGTGACCGGCTACACGCCGCCGCCCGCGCCCGGACGCAAGTCGCGCCCCGCGTCCTGAGGCCGCGAGGCCGCCGCGCGCGCGGCGGCCCGCGCCGCCCGCGTCAGTCCGCGAACTGGCCGGCGGCCTTGATGACCGGCGCGTAGCGCGCCGTCTCCTCGACCAGCCACGACTGGAGCCCCGCCGGCGTGAGCTTGGACGGCGCGGGCACCTCCGCGCCGAGCACCGTGAGCCGCTCCAGCACGCTCGGGTCGGCGAGCGCGGCGCGCAGCGCGGCGCCGAAGCGATCGATCGCCTCCTTCGGCGTGCCCTTGGGCGCGTACACCCCGTGCCAGACGACGACCTGGAAGCCGCGCAGGCCCTGCTCGGCGAGCGTCGGCGCGTCGGGCAGCGACTTCAGCCGGGTCGGCGTCGTCACGCCGAACAGCTTCACCGAGCCGGCCTTGATGTGCGGCGTCGTGCCGGTGGTCTGGTCGCACAGCAGGTCGACGTGCCCGCCGAGCAGCGCGGTCAGCGCCGGCCCGGTGCCCGGGAACGGCACCGTCGTCAGCTCGACGCCGATCGCCTGCCGGAACAGCATCCCGCACAGGTGCGAGACCGCGCCCAGCCCGGCGTGCGCGAGGCTCACCTTGTCGCCGTTGGCCTTCAGGTAGGCCCGCAGCTCGTCGAAGGTGCCGACCGGCAGGTCCTTGCGCGCGACGAGCGTCATCGGCACGTCGACGACCTGGCTCACGTACTCGAAGTCGGTCAGCGGATTGAAGGTCAGCTTGCGGTAGAGCGACGGCGCGGTCGCCATGCCGTTGTGGTGGATCAGGAAGGTGTAGCCGTCGGGCGCCGCGCGCGCGACGTGCGCGGAGGCGATCGTGCCGCCGGCGCCGGTCCGGTTCTCGACGACGACGCCCTGGCCCAGCGACTTGGTCATCACGGCGGCCAGCGCGCGCGCGACGACGTCGGTCGGGCCGCCGGCGGCGAACGGCACGACCAGCGAGATCGGGCGGCTCGGGTAGGCCTGCGCGGCGGCGAGCGAGCAGCCCAGCGCGGCGATCAGCCCGGCGGCGGCGCGGGCGAGGAGGGTACGGCGGGTCGGGGCGGTCGGTCGCATCGTCGGTGTCTCCGGTCGTGTCGTTCTGCGTGGCGCGCCCGCCCGCGCGGTGCGCGCGAGCGGCGGGGCGCCGTCGCCGCGGTCGGCCGCGGCGGGCCGGGTCGGGGCCCGGCGCATCGCCAGTAGATCAGCCGGATGCGGGGCGGTGCAAGGGGCGGGGGAATCGGATCGATCGGCGCGACCGGTTCGGTCGGGGTGTCGGGCGCGGTGCCGGCGCGCGCTTGCCGGGCCGAGGCGCGGCGCGGCGCGGGCAGGTTGTGCGCGTCGCGACGGATCGCAGAGCCATGACGGATCGCCGCGTCACGACGCTTCGATGCGTCGCGACGGATCGCTTCGTCACGACGGATCGCCACGTCATGGCCGATCGCCACGTCATGGCCGATCACCGCGTCTCGACCGATCACCGCGTCATGGCCGATCACCGCGTCTCGACCGATCACCGCGTCACGACGGCTCACCGCGTCACGACGGATCGCCGCGTCACGACGGCTCGCCGCGTCGCGACGGATCGACGCGTACGGCCTTGCGCGCGCGGATCAGACCGTCGATTCGGCGCGCAGCGCCGCGATCTCGTCCGCGCCGTAACCGAGCTCGGCGAGCACGTCGTCGGTGTCCTCGCCCGACGGGCCGAGCGCGCGCTCGAGCCGGCCGGGCGTGCGCGACAGCGTC
>DASPJX010000240.1:0-2535 GCA_035628395.1 Burkholderiaceae bacterium
GACGCCGGGAAGATCGAGGTGCAGGGGCGCGAGGTGAAGATCGGCGTGCAGGCGGGCCGGATCGCCGCGCTGTCGCAGATGATCCCGCTCGGGCGCGGCGGCACGCCCGAGGAGGCGGCAGGCTCGGTCTACCTGTTCTGCAGCCCCGACAGCGACTACGTGAGCGGCCAGACGCTGGTGGTGAACGGCGGGCTCTGACGCGTCGCGCGCCGGGGCGGCGCTCAGCCCCAGTCCTCGGCGAGCAGCCGCTTCAGTTCCTCGAGGCGCTCGCGCCCGATGCGCGCGGCGATGCGGTCCTCGAGGCGCTCGATGATCGCCGCGCCCGCGCGGTTCACCTGCCGGCCGCGGTCGGTGTAGACGATCAGCTTCGCGTTGCGCCGCTCCGGGTCGTCGCGGATCTCGAGGATGCCGCGGCGCGCGAGCTCCGCGACCGTCTTGTGCACCGCCTGGCGCGAGATCGCGAGCCGGCGCGCGAGCTCGGCCATCGAGGTCGGCTTGCCGGCCATGGTCGCGAGCAGCCGGCTCTGCGAGGGCGTGATGTACGCGTACTCGCTGCGCCGGATGCCGCCCATGATCTCGCGCGCGAACCAGTCGTTGCGCTCGAGCAGCAGCTGCTTGAGGTTGGCGGGCATGCGGGACCGGGCGGGGCGGGCGACGACCGGGCGGCGGTTCCGCCAAGTCGTCAACGTGGTTGACAACCCGATTGTCGGGGGACTATCCTCGGATTGTCAACCAGGTTGACGAGAAGCGCGCGGCCCGGTCCTTCTCCGGTGCCTATAATCGCTCGCATCCGCAACCGCCCGAACACTCCAACCCGAGACCCCCCATGAAGATCCTGGTACCGGTCAAGCGCGTGGTCGACTACAACGTCAAGGTGCGCGTCAAGTCCGACGGCTCCGGCGTGGACATCGCCAACGTCAAGATGTCGATGAACCCCTTCGACGAGATCGCCGTGGAAGAGGCGGTGCGGCTCAGGGAGAAGGGCGTCGCCACCGAGGTCGTGGCGATCAGCTGCGGCACCGCGGCCGCGCAGGAGACGCTGCGCACCGCGATGGCGATCGGCGCCGACCGCGCCGTCCTCGTCGAGGTCGACGCCTCGGTCGAGCTGCAGCCGCTCGCCGTCGCCAAGCTGCTGAAGGCGCTGGTCGACAAGGAGCAGCCGGGGCTCGTGATCCTCGGCAAGCAGGCGATCGACGACGACGCGAACCAGACCGGCCAGATGCTGGCCGCGCTCGCGAACCTGCCGCAGGCCACCTTCGCCAGCAAGGTCGAGGTCGCCGACGGCAAGGCCACGGTGACCCGCGAGGTCGACGGCGGTCTCGAGACGCTGGCGATGACGCTGCCGGCGATCGTCACCACCGACCTGCGCCTCAACGAGCCGCGCTACGTGACGCTGCCGAACATCATGAAGGCGAAGAAGAAGCCCCTCGAGTCGGTCAAGCCGGCCGACCTGGGGGTGGACGTCGCGCCGCGCCTGAAGACGCTCAAGGTCGCCGAGCCGCCGCAGCGCAAGGCCGGCATCAAGGTGCCCGACGTCGCGGCACTCGTCGACAAGCTGAAGAACGAAGCGAAGGTGATCTGACATGGCCGCACTCGTCATTGCCGAACACGACAACCAGTCGATCAAGGGCGGCACGCTGAACGCCGTCGCCGCCGCCGCGAAGTGCGGCGGCGAGGTCCACGTGCTCGTCGCGGGCTCGGGCTGCCAGGCGGCCGCGCAGGCCGCCGCGCAGATCGCCGGCGTCTTGAAGGTGCTCGTCGCCGACGCGCCGCACCTCGCCGAGCAGCTCGCCGAGCCGGTCGCCGAGCAGGTGCTCGCGGTCGCGCAGGGCTACTCGCACGTCCTCGCGCCGGCCACCGCGTTCGGCAAGAACGTGACGCCGCGCGTGGCCGCCCGCCTCGACGTCGCGCAGGTGAGCGACATCACCGCGGTCGAGTCGCCCGACACCTTCCAGCGCCCGATCTACGCGGGCAACGCGATCGCGACGGTGCAGTCGTCCGACGCGGTCAAGGTGCTGACGGTGCGCACGACCGCGTTCGACCCGGCCGCCGCGACCGGCGGCTCGGCCGCGGTCGAGACCGTGCAGGCCGCCGCCGACCCGGGGCGCACGAGCTTCGTCTCGCGCGAGGTCGCCAAGAGCGAGCGTCCCGAGCTCGCCGGCGCGAAGATCGTCGTCTCGGGCGGCCGCGGCATGGGCAGCGCCGAGAACTTCAAGGTGCTCGAGCCGCTGGCCGACAAGCTCGGCGCCGCGATGGGCGCCTCGCGCGCCGCGGTCGACGCCGGCTACGCGCCGAACGACTGGCAGGTCGGGCAGACCGGCAAGATCGTCGCGCCGCAGCTGTACGTCGCGGTCGGCATCTCGGGGGCCATCCAGCACCTGGCCGGCATGAAGGACAGCAAGGTGATCGTGGCGATCAACAAGGATCCCGAGGCGCCGATCTTCCAGATCGCCGACTACGGCCTGGTAGGCGACCTCTTCAAGATCGCCCCGGAGCTCGGCGCGGCGATCAAGGCCGCCAAGAGCTGATGCCGCA
>DASPJX010000241.1:0-25454 GCA_035628395.1 Burkholderiaceae bacterium
CCGGCGAGCCGGGTGGCCAGCCGCTCCGACAGCGCGAAGTCGAGCAGCCAGTCGAGCGGGTCGCGGCCCGCCTCGGCGGCGAGCTCGGCGACGGTGCGCTCCTGCAGCCCGCGGTTCGGCTCGGTCGCCAGCCCGATCGCCACCTGCGTCCAGTCGCCGGTGAACAGCACGCCCTCCGGCGGCGAGCGCAGGTCGGCGCGGACCCGCTCGCGGAAGGACGGGTCGGCGTAGATCCGCGCGATCGCGTCGGCGTCGCCGCCGGCCGCCTTCACCGGCGCGAACGACGGCAGCGGGAACCACACGTAGGGCACGAGCAGGTCGAAGTCGAAGGTGAGCGGCTGGCAGCTCGTCTGGATCCGGACCTCGTGGCCGCGGTCGAGCGCCTCGGCGCACCGGTCGTACATCGCGAGACCGCGCGCGGGCGCGGCGTCGCTGTACATCGCCAGCACCGTCGAGATGAACATCGGCCGGCCGGTGTCGCGGGCGAGCGCCTCCATGTACTCGGGCGTCGCGCGCGCGCCGGTCGCGCTCATGAACACGCCGCGGCCGGCCTCGCCGAGCACGCCGACCAGCGCGCGCAGCTCGCGGTCGGTCGCGATCGTCGACGGCATCGGGCGGCCCTGCCAGCCGCTGTGGTTCGGCGAGAACGACGACGCGAAGCCGACCGCGCCGGCGTCGATCGCCTCGCGCACCAGCCGCGTCATCGCCGCGAGCTCGGCGTCGGTCGGCTCGGCGCGCTCGGACGCCGCCTCGCCCATCACCGCGGTGCGCACGACCGAATGGCCGGCGAACACCGCGACGTTCACCGACGGGCCGAGCCGGCGCAGCATCGCCATGTACTCGCCGAAGCCCTCGAACTCCCAGCGCGTGCCGGCGCGCAGCGCGTCGAGGTCCATGCCCTCGACCACCGACAGGTTGCGCAGCAGCGTGTCGCGATGCGCCTGCGGGCACGGCGCGATGCCGAAGCCGCAGTTGCCGAGCACCGCGGTGGTCACGCCGAGCGCGGGCGACGGCGAGCAGGTCGGATCCCAGGTGACCTGGGCGTCGTAGTGGGTGTGCAGGTCGACGATGCCGGGCATCAGCGCGAGGCCGCCGGCGTCGACGACCTTGGGCTCGCGCGCACGGCGGCCGAGGTCGGGGCCGACCGCGGCGACGCGGCCGTCGCGCACGAGCACGTCGGCGACGACGGGATCGGCGCCGGTGCCGTCGACGACGGTGGCGCTCCGGAACAGCAGCTCTGCGGCCATCGGCGGGTCTCCTCGGGCATCGGCGCGGCCGGCGGCCGGCGCGAGACGCGCATCGAGCATAGGCGGGCGCCTCCCGCCGGGTCAAACCGGCGTGCCGGCGCCCCCGCGGCGGCGCGTCGGCGATCCGCGCCGCGCCGCGGGGACCGCGCGGCGTCGTGCGGCGGAGGCCGCGCCCGGCGCGGCGCGGCGCGGGCACGCCGGCGGTTGTGGCAGCATCGCGCGCAGACACGCTCCCGCAGGAACCCGCCCGTGCCCGATCCCGCCTCCCGTCCCGCCGCGCCCGCCGGCCCCGACGCGTCCGCGCCCGCCGAGGCCGACCGCACGCCCGTGCTGTCGATCGACGGCGCGCGCGCGACGATCCGGCTGTGCCGGCCCTCGCAGCACAACCGGATCGATCCGGACGACCTGCCGGTGGTGCACGCGCACCTCGACGCGGCGCTCGCCGCCCCGGGCGTGCGCGCGCTGGTGTTCGAGGGCACCGGGACGCGCACCTTCAGCTCCGGCTACACGCTGCAGGCGATCGCCTCGCGGCTCGAGGAGCGCGCGTTCGAGGGGCTGCTCGACCGCGTCGAGACGCTGCGCCTGCCCACCGTGGCCGCGATCCGCGGCGGCGTCTACGGCGGGGCGACCGACCTCGCGCTGTGCTGCGACCTGCGGATCGGCACGACCGCGAGCCGGATGTTCATGCCGGCGGTGAGGTTCGGGCTGCACTACTACCCGGCGGGGATGCGGCGCTACGTCGAGCGGCTCGGCGCGGCCGCCGCCTCGCGCCTGTTCCTGACCGCGGCGACGATCGACGCCGACGAGATGCTGCGCATCGGCTTCCTGTCGCAGCGGGTCGAGCCCGAAGCGCTCGACGGGGCGGTCGACGCCGCGGTCGCGGCCTTCTCCGACGCCGAGCCCGGGGCGCTCGCGGCGATGAAGGCGAGCCTCGCCGAGCTCGCCTCCGGCCGCGCCGATCCGGCGGTGCTCGAGCGCCGCTTCCTCGACTCGCTCGCCTCGCCGGCGCTGCGCGAGCGCCTCGCGCGGCGGCTCGGCGACTGAACGGGCATCGACCTTGCGGGCGCGGCCACGGCGCGCTTCGCCCGGACGGCGCCGCCCTCCCCTCCACCGGACCAGGACGCACCGATGAACGTTCCCGCCCGCCCCGCACGATCTCCCCGGGCCGCGCTCGCCGCGCTCGTGCTCGCCGCGTCGACGGCCGGCTGCGCGGCGCCGCCGTCGGCCGGCGCGCGCGACGCCGGCGCCCCGGCCGGGCCGGCGATCGTGCGCAGCGAGCGCGCGACGCTCGAGGTGAGCGAGTTCGCGCGCGGGCTCGAGCACCCGTGGGGCCTCGCGTTCCTGCCCGACGGCCGGATGCTCGTCACCGAGCGGCCGGGCCGGCTGCGGATCGTCGACGCGCAGGGCACGGTGTCGCCGCCGGTCGAGGGCGTGCCCGAGGTGCACGCGCGCGGCCAGGGCGGGCTGCTCGACGTCGCGACGTCGCCGCGCTTCGAGTCGGACCGCACGATCTTCCTGTCGTACGCCGAGCCCACCGAGCGGGGCGCGCGCACCGCGGTGGCCCGCGGCGTGCTCGACGGCGGGACGCTGCGCGACGTGCGCACGATCTTCCGGCAGCAGCCCGACGCGCCGGGCGGCCACCACTGGGGCTCGCGGCTCGTCTTCGACCGCACGGGCCAGCTGTTCGTCACGCTCGGCGACCGGTTCTCGCTGCGCGACCGCGCGCGGGACCTGGACACCCACCTGGGCAAGATCGTCCGCATCCGGCCCGACGGCGGCGTGCCGCCCGACAACCCGTTCGCCGCCCGCCGGGACGCGCTGCCGGAGATCTGGTCGTACGGCCACCGCAACGTGCAGGGCGCGGCGCTGCATCCGGTCACCGACGCGCTGTGGGCGCACGAGCACGGCCCGCAGGGCGGCGACGAGCTCAACCTCGTGCGCCGCGGCGCCGACCACGGCTGGCCGGTGATCACGCACGGCCGCGAGTACGGCACGGGCTTCCGGATCGGCGAGGGCACCGAGCGGGAGGGCGTCGTGCCGCCGCAGGTGCAGTGGACGCCGTCGATCGGGCCGTCGGGCATGGCCTTCTACCGCGGCGAGCGGATCCGGGGCTGGCAGGGCAGCCTGCTGGTCGGCGCGCTGGTGCACCGCGGCCTGTACCGGCTCGAGCTCGACGGCGAGCGCGTGACGTCGCAGGAGCGGCTGCTCGAGTCGCTCGGCCACCGGATCCGCGACGTGCGCGTCTCGCCCGACGGCTGGGTCTGGCTGCTGACCGACTCGCCCGACGGCCTGATCCTGCGGGTCGGCGAGCGCCGCTGAGTCAGCGGGCGGCGAGCCGCAGGCCCATCGCGAGCCAGCTCGCCCCGACCGCGGCGAGCGCGCCGGCGCTCAGCACCGCGCGCAGCGTCGTGAACCAGCGCGGCACCGGCGTGTTCCGGTAGAGCAGCAGGTCGACGACGAGCGCGACCGCCAGCGCGCCGAACAGCAGCGGCAGCGCCATGTCGACCGGGTACAGCGTGACGATCCAGGCGAAGATCGACGGCAGCACGCTCCAGAGCAGCCGGATCACCGCCCGGCCGTCGACGATCGACGGCGAGGCGAGCGTCACGCCCCAGTGCAGCGCGCCCAGGAAGGTCAGGACCGACGCCGCGTAGTGCGCCTGCGAGCGCAGCACGCCGCCGAGCTCCGCCGGCGGCGACAGCCACGAGAACAGCGCGTGCGCGAGGAAGGGCAGCAGGCCGGCGAGGCCGAGGATCCAGGCGAAGCGCTGGGTGGCGGGGATCTCGCGCGAATCGGTCATCGGACGACGGGGTTCGGGGAAACGGTCGGACGAGCGTAGCGCGCCGCGTCGCGCGTCCCGGGCATGCCCCCGCGACGCGCTCGGGGCGACGGCGGGCCGGTCAGGGCGTCGTGCGCCGGAACGAGTAGATCGCCTGAGTGCAGCGCAGCCCCGGCAGCAGCCCGACCGGCCGGCCGTTCGCGAGGAACGCGCGGCGCTGCACCGACAGCCCGAGCGCCGCGAGGAAGTCCTCGAAGTCCTTCGGCGTCGACAGGTGCAGGTTCGGCGTGTCGTACCACTGGTAGGGCATCTCGCGCGACATCGGCATCCGGCCCCGCAGGATCGACCAGGCGTGGCTCCAGTGCCCGAAGTTGGGGAAGGACACGATGCCCTCGGCGCCGATCTGGCTCATCTCGCGCAGCACGCGCTCGGTGCGGTGCGTCGCCTGGATCGCCATCGACAGCACGACGACGTCGAAGCGCGCGGCGGCGAACATGTCGAGGCCGGCCTCGATGTCGCGCTGGATCACGTCGACGCCGCGCCGCGCGCAGGCGAGCACCTGCGCGTCGTCGATCTCGACGCCGTAGCCGGCGCAGCCCTTCTCGCGCTGCAGGTGCGCGAGCAGCGTGCCGTCGCCGCAGCCGAGGTCGAGCACGCGCGCGCCCGGCGCGATCCAGTCGGCGATCGCCGCGAGGTCGGGCCGCAGGCCGTTGGCCGCGGTGCCCGTGATCGCCACCCGCGGCGTGCCGCGCAGCTCGTTCTGGGCGGCGCTCATCGCGCGGCCTCCGGCGAGGCGGGACGCGCGCCGGTGGCGGCCGCCGGCCCGGCCCGCACGGGCGCCGGGGCCGTCGCGGGCGCGGGACGGATCGCGAGCTCCTGCGCGATCCGGTCGAAGTACGCCGCGAGCAGCGCGTGGTAGCGCGCGTCGTCGAGCAGGAACGCGTCGTGGCCGTGCGGCGCGTCGATCTCGGCGTAGGTCACCCGGCGGCGGTTGGCGAGCAGCGCGGCGACGATCTCGCGGCTGCGCTCCGGGGCGAATCGCCAGTCGGTGGTGAACGACGCGACGAGGAAGTCGCAGGTCGCCGGCGCGAGCGCGGCGGCGAGATCGCCGCCGTGCTCGCGCGCCGGGTCGAAGTAGTCGAGCGCGCGTGTGATCAGCAGGTAGGTGTTCGCGTCGAAATATTTCGAGAACTTCTCGCCCTGATGGCGCAGGTACGACTCGATCTCGAACTCGACGTCGAAGGTGAAGCGGTAGGCGTCGCCGAGCGCCGGGTCGGGCGCGTGGCGGCGCAGCGTGCGGCCGAAGCGCTCGGCCATCGTGTCGTCGGACAGGTAGGTGATGTGGCCGATCATCCGCGCGACCTGCAGCCCGCGCGCGGGCACGGTGCCGTGCTCGTAGAAGCGGCCGCCGTGGAACTCCGGGTCGGTGACGATCGCGCGGCGCGCCACCTCGTTGAACGCGATGTTCTGCGCCGACAGCTTGGGCGCGGTCGCGATCGCGATGCAGTGCGACAGCCGCTCCGGGAACAGCGTGGCCCAGGCGAGCGCCTGCATCCCGCCGAGCGAGCCGCCCATCACCGCCGCGAAGCGCCCGATGCCGAGCGCGTCGGCGAGCCGCGCCTGCGCGCGCACCCAGTCCTCGACGGTGACGACCGGGAAGTCCGGTCCGTAGCGCCGCCCGGTGGTCGGGTTGATCGACATCGGGCCGGTGGAGCCGAAGCACGAGCCGAGGTTGTTCACGCCGACGACGAAGAAGCGCTCGGTGTCGAGCGGCTTGCCCGGCCCGACCATGTTGTCCCACCAGCCGACGTCGGACGGATCGCTCGCCGACACGCCGGCCACGTGGTGCGAGGCGTTCAGCGCGTGGCAGACCAGCACCGCGTTGTCGCGGGCCGGCGACAGGCGCCCGTAGGTCTCGTACACCAGCTCGTAGCCGGCGATGGAGGCGCCGCTCGACAGCGCGAGCGGCGCGTCGAAGCGCAGTCGTTGCGGGGTCACGACCCCGACCGAGGCGGTCATCGGATGGAGAGGGCTGTCCGTGCTGGGAGGGCGGGATCGGTCCGCCCGGGGCGACCGGCCTGCCGCGGCGGTCGGGCACGGGGTGCAGGGCACGGTGCGCCGCTTTAGCCGCATTTCTAACGCGCCCGCAAGCTGGTCACAAATCGGCGCGAACGCGGAACATAGCCGGGCCGGGGGGCCGGTGTCAACGCGACCGCGCCGCGGTCGGCGACCCCGCGCGGGCGCCGACCGCGTCGATCGACGGGGCCCCGACCGGGGCGGGCGGCGCGCGCTTGGTAGAATCGGTCGCTCGCGCACCGGCGCGCCGTCCGGGCGCCGATCACCGGCTCCCCGGGCGTCACGGCCCGCCCGACCGCGTCGGGGCGGGCCCGTCCCCGCCCCGAGGCGAGCCGGCCTCCCCGTCCGGCCCCGGCGCGACGGCCCCGTCCCGAGCTCCGCGTCCCCGATCCCCGACCCTGCGCGCATGACCCAGCACTACCACCACGGCGTCGTGCTCCTGTCCATCGTCGTCGCGATCTTCGCGTCGTACACCGCGCTCGTGCTGGCCTCGCGGCTGCGCTCGGCGCCGGCGGCGACCGCGCCCGCCTGGCTGGCCGCGGGCGGCTTCGCGATGGGCACCGGCATCTGGGCGATGCACTTCATCGGCATGCTCGCGATGACGCTGCCGCTGAAGCTCGCCTACGACGTGCCGATCACCGTGCTGTCGCTCGCGATCGCGGTCGTCGTCTCGACCTTCGCGCTGCGCATCGCGGGCGGCGGCACGCTGAACGCGCGCTGGCTCGCCGCCGCCGGCATCGCGATGGGCATCGGCATCTGCTCGATGCACTACGTCGGCATGGCGGCGATCGTCATCGATCCGCCCCTCGACTACGACCTGCGCTGGGTCGCGATCTCGCTGGCGATCGCGATCCTCGCCTCGCTGACCGCGCTGGGCGTCGCGTTCGCCCGGCGCGACGACGGCATCTGGCGCTGGCGCAACGCGCTCGGCGCGACGGGCATGGGCATCGCGATCGCCGGCATGCACTACGCGGGCATGGCGGGCGTCGAGTTCCCGGCCGGCGCGACGAGCGCCCCGGGCGGGCTGTCCGACCACGACACGAGCTGGCTGACCGGGGTCGTGGCCGTCGTCACGACGATCGTGCTGGGGAGCGCGCTGCTGATCTCGGCCGCCGAGATGCGCCGCACCCGGATGCAGGCCTCGCTGAACGAGGCGCGCGACGAGAGCCGGGCGAAGGACGAGTTCCTGGCGATGCTCGGGCACGAGCTGCGCAACCCGATGGCCTCGATCACGAACGCGGTGCGGATCGTCGAGCGGGCGCAGCCGGGCGGGCGCGAGTGGACGTTCGCGATCGGGGTGCTCAAGCGCCAGTCGTCGCACCTCGGGCGGCTCGTCGACGACATGCTCGACGTGAGCCGCGCGATCAGCGGCAAGATCCGGCTGGAGCCGCGCCCGATCGACCTGGACGGCGTGGTGCGCAGCTCGCTCGCCTCGCTCGCGACGGCCGGCCGCACGTCCCGGCGGCGCATCGACTACCGCGGCGAGCGCGCGACCGTGCACGGCGACGCCACGCGGCTCGAGCAGGTGGTGACGAACCTCGTGCTGAACGCCACCGAGGCGACCGCCGACGGCGGCCTGATCGAACTGCGGCTCACGCGCGAGGGCGAGCGCGCGCGCCTCGTGATCCGCGACGACGGCATCGGCCTCGATCCGGACAGCGCCGACCGCGTCTTCGACCTGTTCTACCAGGTCGACCAGGACATCGCCCGGCAGAAGGGCGGGCTGGGCATCGGGCTCACGCTGGTCCGCAGCATCGTCGCGCTGCACCGCGGCGAGATCGGGGTCTCGAGCCCCGGGCCGGGCCGGGGCGCCTCCTTCACGGTGACGCTGCCGCTGACGGGCGACGTCCCGGCCTGACGCGGAGCGGCGCGCTCCGTCGGCGGGGGCCGTCGCGTCAGCCGTCGCGCAGCCGGGAGAGCGCGGCCTGCACGCGCACCGGGTCGTCGGCGGCGAGCAGGCGCGCGACGCGGGCGCGCAGCTTCGAGGCGTCGCAGCGCAGGATCTCGCGCTTGACGCGCAGCAGGCTCGCCGGGTGCATCGAGAACGAGCGCAGGCCCATGCCGAGCAGCAGCCGGGTCGCGTCGAGGTCGCCCGCCATCTCGCCGCAGACCGCGACCGGCTTGCCGGCGCGCTCGGCGGCGCGGATGGTCTGCGCGACGAGCTGCAGCACCGCCGGATGGAACGGGTCGTACAGCGACGCGACCGCGTGGTCGGCGCGGTCGATCGCGAGCGTGTACTGCACGAGATCGTTCGTGCCGATCGACAGGAAGTCGAGCCGGCGCGCGAAGAACGGCGCGGTGAGCGCCGCGGCCGGCACCTCGATCATGCCGCCCACCGGCACCGGCGGCACCGGACGCCCGAGGCGCTCGGTCACCTGCGCGCGCGCCTGCGCGATCAGGCGCAGCGCCTGGTCGACCTCGTGGCCGTGCGCGAGCATCGGGATGAGCAGCCGCACCGGACCGTGCTCGGCGGCCCGCAGGATCGCGCGCAGCTGCTCGAGGAACACGTCGGGCTCGGCGAGGCTGTAGCGGATCGCGCGCTGGCCGAGCGCCGGGTTGGGCGAGGCGGCCGGATCGCCCGCGCCGTCGCCGTCGAGCGCCTTGTCGGCGCCGACGTCGAGCGTGCGGATCGTCACCGGACGGCCCCGCATCGCGATCACCGCGCTGCGGTAGGCCTCGTACTGCTCGTCCTCGCCCGGCAGCTCGGCGCGGTTCATGAACAGGAACTCGGTGCGGAACAGCCCGATGCCGGCGGCACCCGCCTCCATCGCCTGCTCGGCCTCGGCCGGCAGCTCGATGTTCGCGTGGAGCTCGACCGCGGCGCCGTCGAGCGTCGCCGAGGGCACGTCGACCAGCCGCTCGAGCTGCTTGCGCTCGAGCAGCCCGAGCGCCATCCGGTGCCGGTACTCCTCGAGCACCGTCTCGTCCGGCGCGACGACCAGCACGCCGGATTCGCCGTCGAGCACGACCCAGTCGTCGTCGCGGACCATGCGGCTCGCGTGGCCGAGGCCCACGACCGCGGGCACGTTCATGCTGCGCGCGAGGATCGCGGTGTGCGACGCGGTGCCGCCGAGGTCGATCGCGAAGCCGCCCGCGTGCTTGAGCTGCAGCATGTCGGCCGGCGAGACGTCGTGCGCGACGAACACCAGCGCCACCTCGCCGGGCACCGCGCGCGGCGGCTGCACGCGCCCCGAGCCCGCCAGCGCCTTCAGCACGCGGTCGGCGACCTGCATCACGTCGCGCCCGCGCTCGCGCAGGTACGGATCCTCGAACTGGTCGAACTGCTCGGCCAGGTGCTCGGCCTGCGAGGCGAACGCCCATTCGGCGTTCTGGCCGTGCGACTCGATCGCCACGCGCGCCTGCGCGCCGAGCGACGGGTCGTCGAGGATCATCGCGTGCACGTCGAGCAGCGCGCCGGCCTCGGCGGGCGCGTCGGGCGGCAGCTCCTCGCCGAGGGTCGCCAGCTCGTCGCGGACCGTGGCGAGGGCGCGCTCGAGCCGGCCGGTCTCGGCGGGCCGCGCCGCGAACTCGACGCGGTAGCGGGGCACGTCGATCAGCCGCGACTCGAGCACGACCGCGCGACCGACGACGATGCCGCCGCCGATCCCGGTCCCGTGCACGACGAACATCCGGCGCCTCCCGCCCGGCCGCTCAGCGGTCGGGGTCGGGGGGCGCGACGCCCTCGCCGAAGCCCGAGCCGATCAGCTCGACGAGCGCGGCGAGCGCCTCGTCCTCGTCCGGTCCGTCGGCCTCGACGACCAGCGTGGTGCCGCGCGCGGCGGCCAGCATCATCACGCCCATGATGCTCTTGCCGTTCACGCGCCGCGAGCCCTTGCTGAGCCAGACGTCGGACTTGAAGCGGGTGGCCGTCTGCGTGAACGCGGCCGACGGGCGCGCGTGCAGGCCGAGCCTGTTGACGATGGTGGCCTGGACCTGCTTCAACCCTTGTCTCCGTCGTCCTTGGTCTCGATCGTGACGATCGTCTCGCGCACGCCCTCGAGCAGCTTCGCGCAGACCTCGTCGAGCGGACCGCGGCGATAGGTCAGCGCCTTCACCAGCAGCGGCAGGTTCACGCCCGCGATGACCGCGATGCGCTGCGGCTCGGCGAGCCGCGCCGCGATCCGGGCCGGCGTCGCGCCGAACAGGTCGGTCAGCACGATCGCGCCGGTGCCGTCGTTGATCCGCTTGAGCAGCTCGCGCGCGGCGTCGTGCGCCTGCTCCGGATCCTCGTCGGGGATCACGTCGAGCGCGGCGAGCTGCGGCGGCATCCGGCCGAAGATGTGGCGCGTGCAGTGCAGCAGCGCCGTGCCCAGCGGTTCGTGGGAGACGACCAGGATGCCGATCATCGGGCGATGATAGCCGAGCCCGCGAGGCCGCTCGGCGCGCGGACGGGCCGGAGACACCGCAGCGGGCGGGTCCGGGTCGGCGGTCCGGAGCGCGGCCGTGCGCGTCGCGCGGCGAGCCTCGGGGGCGTCGCGTCGCGGCGCGCGGCGGGCTCATCCACGACGAGCGACGGCCGCCTCGAGTCGCTCGACGTAGAGCCCCGCGACGTCGAAGCCGGCCTGCTCGGCGATCTCGCGGAAGCAGGTCGGGCTGGTCACGTTGATCTCGGTCAGGCACTCGCCGATCACGTCGAGGCCCACGAGGAACAGGCCGCGCGCGGCGAGCACCGGCGCGAGCGTCTCGGCGATCTCGCGGTCGCGGGCCGACAGCGGCTGCGCGCGTCCGGTGCCGCCGGCGGCGAGGTTGCCGCGCGCCTCGCCCTGCTTCGGCACGCGGGCGAGCGCGAACGGCACGACCCGCCCGCCGATCAGCAGCACGCGCTTGTCGCCGTCGGCGATCTGCGGCAGGTAGCGCTGCGCCATCACGCTGCGCGCGCCGAAGGCGTTCATCGTCTCGATGATCACCGACAGGTTCGGGTCGTCGGCGCGCGCGCGGAAGATCGACGCGCCGCCCATGCCGTCGAGCAGCTTGAACACCGCCTCGCCGTGGCGCTGCGCGAACGCGCGCAGCCGCGCGGGGTCGCGGGTGACGATCGTGTCGGCGGTGAAGCGCGGGAACTCGGCGATCGCGTACTTCTCGCCGTGGTCGCGGATCGCGCGCGGATCGTTGAACACCCGCGCGCCGCGGCGCGTCGCGTGCTCGAGCAGCCAGGTCGCGTAGACGTACTCGAGGTCGAACGGCGGATCCTTGCGCATCAGCACCGCGTCGAACGCGGCGAGCGGCTCGGCCCGCGGCGCCTCGAGGCGCCACCAGCCGTGGGGGTCGTGGCCGGGCTCGCCGAGCTGCGGGCCGTCGAGCTCCAGGTCCCGCGCGTCGGCGAGCACCTCGCCGCCCTCGAGCCAGAGCGCCGGCAGCTCGCAGAACGCGAGCGCGTGGCCGCGCGCGACCGCGGCCTGCATGATCGCGTAGGTGCTGTCCTTGTACGTCTTGAACGACTCGATCGGGTCGGCGACGATCAGGATGCGCATGCGTGTCCTCGGTGCGCGCGGCGCGCGCGTGCGGCCCGCCCTCGCGGGCCGGCGCCGTGTCAGCCGAAGCGGCTGGGATCGGGGTCGGTGCGCTCGAGCTCGACGGAGGCCGCGAGCAGCGCCAGGCGGGCGACCACGCCGTACGCGTAGAAGCGGTTCGGCGGGCAGTCGGGCGTGCCCTCGGCGTCGGGCAGGTTGCAGGCCGACGCGAAGGGCAGCGGCACGAAGCGCGAGCCCGGCGCGTTGAGGTTCTCGTCGCGTCCGCGCTCGCCGTGCACGCGGTAGAAGCCGCCGACGACGTACTTGTCCACCATGTAGACGACCGGCTCCGCGGTGCCGTTCTCGACGGTCTCGATCGTCGGCACGCCTTCCTGGATGATCACCTCGCTGACCTCGAGGCCCTCCTTGACCACCGCCATCTTGTTGCGCTGGCGGCGGTTGAGGTTCTGCACCTCGGATGCGTCCTTGACCGACATGATGCCCATGCCGTACGTGCCGGCGTCGGCCTTGACGATCACGAACGGCGTCTGGTCGATGCCGTACTCGCGGTACTTCGCGCGGATCTGCTTGAGGGTCGCGTCGACGTTGGCGGCGAGGCATTCCTCGCCCTCGCGCGCCTGGAAGTCGACCTTGCCGCAGGTGGCGAAGTACGGGTTCACCAGCCAGGGGTCGACGTCGAGGAGCTTGGCGAACTGCTTCGCGACGTCGGCGTACGCGGCGAAGTGGTGCGACTTGCGGCGCACCGCCCAGCCCGCGTGCAGCGGCGGCAGGAGGATCTGGTCCTGCAGGTCGCGCAGCACGTCGGGGATGCCCGAGGACAGGTCGTTGTTCAGCAGGATCGCGCACGGATCGAAGCCGTCGACCCCGACGCGCCCGTTCGCGCGGACCAGCGGCTCGACCGTGAGCGACTGGCCGTCGGGCAGGTCGTAGCGGGTCGGCTCGGTCACCTCGGGATTCAGCGAGCCCAGGCGCACCGCGAGGCCGGTCTGACGCAGCAGCGCGGCGATCCGCAGCACGTTCTGGAAGTAGAACGGGTTGCGGGTGTGGTTCTCGGGAATCAGCAGCAGGTTGCGCGCGTCGGGACAGTACTTCTCGATCGCGACGGTCGCGGCCTGCACCGCCAGCGGCAGCGCCTCGCTCGACAGGTTGTTGAACCCGCCCGGATACAGGTTGGTGTCGACCGGCGCGAGCTTGTAGGCGGCGTTGCGCAGGTCCACCGAGCAGTAGAACGGCGGCGTGTGCTCCTGCCACTCCATGCGGAACCAGCGCTCGATGCGCGGCGACGCGTCGAGGAACTTGCGTTCGAGCTCGAGCAGCGGGCCGGTGAGTGAGGTGACGAAGTGCGGAACCATGGGAACGCCTGTGTTCGGTCGCGCATTGTAGCGCCGAGGCGGCCCCGGTCGCGCGACCGGGGCCGCGCGCGGGCAGGTCAGCGGAACACCACCGTCCGGTGCCCGTTCAGCAGCACGCGATCCTCCAGGTGGTAGCGCAGCGCCCGCGCCAGCACCGCCTTCTCGACGTCGCGCCCGTAGCGGACCAGGTCCTCGACGGTGTCGTCGTGCTCCACGCGCACCACGTCCTGCTCGATGATCGGTCCCTCGTCGAGGTCGGCGGTCACGTAGTGGCTGGTCGCGCCGATCAGCTTCACGCCGCGCTCGAACGCGCGGTGGTAGGGCTTCGCGCCGACGAACGACGGCAGGAAGCTGTGGTGGATGTTGATCACGCGGCCCGGGTAGCGCTCGCAGGTCTCGGGCGGGAGGATCTGCATGTAGCGGGCGAGCACGACGGTGTCGATCGAGTGCGCCTCGAGCAGCCGCTCGATCTCGGCGAACGCCGCCGGCTTGGTCTCGGGCGCGACCGGCACGCAGTGGAACGGGATGCCGTGGATCTCGACGTCCTGGCGCAGGTCCTCGTGGTTCGCGATCACGCACGGGATCTCGCAGCGCAGCTCGCCGGCCCGCCAGCGGTACAGCAGGTCGACCAGGCAGTGGTCGAGCTTGCTGACCAGGATCGCCACCCGGCGCGGCACCGCCGAGTCCGACAGCCGCCAGTTCATCTCGAACCGCGCGGCGATCGGGGCGAAGTCGGCCGCGAAGCGCTCGACGCCGCCCGCGAGGGACGACGCGAGGATCGCGTTGCGCATGAAGAAGCGGTGCGTGACGCGATCGGCGTGGTGGTTCGCCTCCAGGATCCAGCCGCCGCGTTCGGCGATGAACCGGGAGACCTCGGCGACGATGCCCACGCGATCGGGGCAGTCGATGGTGAGCGTGACGTGGCGTTCGGAGAGCATCGGCGGATTATGGCCGAGTCGGGCCGCATCGGCCGTGCCCTTCGTCCGCCGCGGGTCGTCCGGAACGGTCCGGATCCGCGGCGGGCCCGCCGGAGCGGGCGGGCGTCCGGCGACGCGGATGGCCCCGCCCGGGGGTCGTCCGCGTCGGAGCGGTCAGCGTCCGTTCAGGCCGCTCGGGCCGCTCGACGAGCGCTGCAGCACCGCGCCGCCGGTCCAGGACTCGACGCGCGCCGGAGCCGGGAGCGCGGCACCGGAGCCCGCGCGGGACACCGGCAGCGACACCGGCACCTCGGCCGGCGCCGGCCGCTCGGGCAGCTTCGACATCGCCGCGCAGGCGACGGCGGCCGCGTACGGGCAGGCCTGCAGCACCAGCACGCCGAGCCACAGCGCCGACTCCAGGTGGTTGACCTGGCGGGTGAGCGCCACGCCGATCGCGCAGATCGCCAGTCCGATCAGCAGCAGCCCCTCCTCGCGCGCGCCGCCCCACGCCGGCGCGGCCGAGCGCTTCGCCGCGGCGCCCTTCTTCGTGATCTCGAAGATCGCGTCGCGCTGGGCGAGCCCGGCGAACACCCCGAGGCCGATCGCGTGCGACAGGCCCATGCCGGCCACCGCCGCGCCGACGATCTCGCCGAACGAGCAGCGCACCCGCCGCCAGTAGAGCAGCGGCCCGAACAGCCCGCGCAGCACGAAGAACGCGGCCAGCGGCAGCATGTACAGCACGATCGGGTAGTGGAAGTGGTCGGGCGCGGCGAGCACGCCGATCGTCCACGCCATCGCGCCGAACGTGAACACCAGGTGCAGCGCGTCGCCGATCCACGGCAGCCAGCCCGACACGAAGTGGTAGCGCTGGCCCGCGGTGAGCGGGCCCGGACCGAGCAGCGACGCCCAGTGGCCCTTCAGCACCTGCATCGCGCCCTGCGCCCAGCGCCGGCGCTGCTTCTTGAACTGCGCGAAGTCGTCGGGCGTGAGGCCGCGGCCCATCACGCGGTCGATGTAGACGGTCTTCAGCCCCGCCTTCATCAGCCGCAGCCCGAGCTCGGCGTCCTCGCAGATGCACCACTCCGACCAGCGGCCGTGGTCGCGCAGCGCGGCGGCGCGGATCAGCGTCATCGTGCCGTGCTGGATGATCGCGTCGCGCTCGTTCCGGTGGTGCATGCCGATCCGGAAGAAGCCGTCGTACTCGAAGTTCATCATCCGGCGGAACGCCTGGCGCTGCCAGCCGCGGTGCGACTGCGGCGCCTGGACGACCGCGACCTTCGGGTCGTCGAAGTGCGCGACCAGCCCGCGCAGCCAGTCGGCGTCGACGATGTAGTCGGCGTCGACCACGCCGACCGCCTCGGCGTCCGGGGCCGTCTGCGACAGCGCGAAGTTCAGCGCGCCGGCCTTGAAGCCCGGCCAGCTCGGCAGGTGGAAGAAGCGGAACCGCGCGTCGCCCCGGCGCTCGACCCAGTCGCGCACCGGCTCCCACAGCGTCGGGTCCTTGGTGTTGTTGTCGACGACCAGCACCTCGTAGTTCGTCCAGCGCAGCCGCGAGATGCTGTCGAGCGTCGCGATCACCATCTCGGGCGGCTCGTTGCAGCACGCGAGGTGGATCGACACCTTCGGCTCGGGCCGGTCGGACGGCCACGCGACGACGTCGAACGCGCGGCGCAGGTTGCCGCGCCAGAACATCTCGACGAACTCGAAGCCGTTGGACAGCACCACCGACACCATCAGCGCGAGCGTGGGCAGCAGCACCGCGAGCGCCATCCAGTCGGACGGCCTCATGTAGTGGTCGAGCGGGATGGCGAGCAGCCAGACGACGAACGACGCGACCGCCTGCAGCGCGAGCGCGAACGTCAGCCGACTCGCGAGGCGCAGCCGCGCGAAGCGGGTGGCGAACCACGCGACCGCGACGAAGCCGAGCAGCGACGCGGCGGCCGCCTTCAGCTCCCAGTACTTGTCCGGGTCGACCGGGCCCTCGAGCACGAACTTGGGCGTGCGGTCGGCGTGGTACAGGCCCCAGTACGCGCCGACCCGTCCCTCGTTGTTCGCCTTCCAGGGCTGGTCGATCGCCTCCATCACGAAGTAGTCGACCGGCTTGCCGCGCACCCGGGCGAAGAACTCGCGCGTGAAGCGCGCCTGCTCGGCGGGCGAGGCGGTCGCGGTGCCGCCGCCGCGGGTGTGGCGCTCGCCGCGGCTCGGCCAGCCGATCTCGCCGATCACCACGTGCTTGTTCGGGAAGCGCGCCTTGACCTGCTCGAAGCGGTCGAGCGCGTAGTCGACGGCGACGTCGGACGGGACGCCCTCCCAGTAGGGCAGCAGGTGGACCGCCACGTAGTCGACGTGCTTCGCGAGCTCGGGATAGCGCATCCACACGTGCCACGGCTCGGCGGTCGACACCGGCACGCGCAGCTCGCGGCGCAGCTCGCGCAGGTAGCCGATCAGCTGGTCGATGCCGAGCGAGCCGACCAGCAGCGTCTCGTTGCCCACCACGACCCGCTCGATGTTCGGGTTGAGCCGGACCGCCTCCTTGACCGCCTCGATCTCCTTGCGGTCGTTGTCGGCGCGGCCGTCGAGCCACACGCCCGCGGTCACGCGCAGGCCGTGCCGGGCGGCGATCGACGGCAGGTCCGGGAACTCGGACGAGCTGTACGTCCGGATCCGGCGCGTCTGGCCGGACAGCATCGCCAGGTCGGCCGAGATCGCGTCGTTCGACGGGTACTTGCGCTCGATGGGGCTGTCCCAGCGGCCGAACGCGTTGTAGGCGAAGCCGGCGATCGGACCGTTCGCGTCCGGGGCCGACACCGGCTGGTGCAGCGCGTGCCAGCCGACGAGATTGCCCACCGCGAGGACTGCGGCGAGCGCGAGGCCGACGATGCGGCCGACTCGGTTCTTGGGTTCCATGCTTCCGTTCTGGCACCGGCGCAGGCGAGGCGGATCGCATGCGCGTCGAAGGAGGCGGCCGGACCGCGGCCGCGACGGTGTCGCCGTCGTGCCCGTCTCGTCGGCACCGACTCGCGCGTCGACCTCCGAGGGTCCGGCGAGCGGGACCGGCAGACGGGTCTCGTTCGGGCCGCCCACCGACACGCTAGGATTCGTGCGCGGCGGGCAGCCTGTCCCCATCGAACGGTCGACACCGGCAAGCGGTGTACCTGAGATGTGGCGCGGACGACGACGGATGCGCAGGTCGACGCCGCGGGCCTGTAGGAATTCTCCCATCGATGCAGCCACGCCACGTCAACGGTCCCGAACGCCCTCCCGGCGCGCCCGCGCGCGGTCTCGCGCCGGCGCGCCGCGCGATCCTGTGGGCGGCGCTCGTCGCGCTCGCCGCGCTCGCCTGCGGGCACTGGCTGCGGATGGGCACGCCGGTCGAGCTCGCCGAGCCCGGCGCCGAGCGGCTCGAATGCGTGTCGTACGCGCCGTTCCGCCGGCCCGGCGAGACGCCGTTCGACCCCGAGGCCTTCGTCGACGAGGCCCGGATCGAGGCCGACCTGCGGCTGCTGGCCCCCCTCACCGGCTGCGTGCGCACCTATGCGGTGGCGAACGGCCTGGACGCCGTGCCGCGGGTGGCGGCCCGGCTCGGCATGACGGTGCTGCTCGGCGCGTGGCTGGGCCGCGACCGCGAGGAGAACGAGGCCGAGCTGCGGGCGGTCGTCGAGCTCGCCCGCGAGCACCGCGGGACGGTGCGGGCGGTGGTGGTCGGCAACGAGGTGATGCTCCGGCGCGAGCTGCCCGAGGCGGAGCTCGTCGAGTACCTCGAGCGCGTGCGGCGCGAGGTGCCGGTGCCGGTGACCTACGCCGACGTCTGGGAGTTCTGGATCAAGCACCCGAGCATCGCGCCCGCGGTGTCGTTCGTGACGATCCACATCCTGCCGTACTGGGAGGACGAGCCGGTCGGCATCGACGCGGCGATCGCGCACGTCGTCGACGTGCACCGCCTGATGCACGAGCGCCTGCCGGGTCGCGAGATCCTCGTCGGCGAGACCGGCTGGCCGAGCGAGGGCCGCACGCGGCACGACGCCGCGGCCGGGCGGGTCGAGCAGGCGCGCTTCGCCCGCCAGTTCAGCCGGGCGGCGGCCGAGCACGGCATCCGCTACAACTTCATCGAGGCCTTCGACCAGCCGTGGAAGCGCCACCTCGAGGGCGCGATGGGCGGCGCCTGGGGACTGCTCGACAGCGACGGCCGCCCGAAGTTCGACTGGCACGGCCCGGTCGCGCCGCGCGAGCGCTGGGCCCACGGCCTGTGGGCGGCGGCGGCCGGGGCGCTCGCGCTCGGGGCGGCGCTCGCCGCGGCCGGCCGGCGGCACGGCGCGGCCGCGCACGCCGCGGTCGGCGTGCCGGTGGGCGCGGCGCTCGGTGCGACGCTCGCCGAGCAGGCGCGGTACATGGTCGTCTGGAACCGAACCTGGCTCGAGTGGCTCGCGACCGGCGTCTGGACCGCGCTCGCCGCCGCCGCCTGCGCGGCCGCGGCGCTGTGGCTCGCGCGCCGTCTCGGCGGCCGCGACGCGGCCGTGCCGGTGCTGCCGCCGATGGGCTCGGTGCTGCGGCAGTGGCTGCGCGAGGACCGCCATCCGCGCCTCGAGGGGTGGGTGTCGCTGCTGCAGGGGCTGGTGCTGTTCGGTGCCGCGCTCACCGTCGTGCTGCACGGCTTCGACGCGCGCTACCGCGGCTTCCCGTGGCCGCTGTTCGCGCCGCCGGCGGCCGCGGCCGCGCTCGTCTGGCTCGCGGGCGCTCGGCGCGCCGCGGGCGCGGTCGAGGAGCGCTGGCTCGCCGGCGTCGCGGCGGCGGGCGCGGCGGTGATGGTCGTCGCCGAGGGCCCGGCCAACGGCGAGGCGCTCGGCTACGCGTCGATCGTGCTGGTGCTCGCCGGCGCCGCCTGGGCGCGGGCGAGCACCAGCAGCCCGAGCAGCGCCCCGACGCCGGCCGGCTCGTAGCTGTAGAGCACCAGCCCGGCGGCGCCGCAGGCGAGCGCGAGCAGGGCGAGGCGCGGGCCGCGCAGCACGGTCGCGAGCGCGCCGGCGGCCAGCGCGAGCCAGCCGACCTCCTGGTTCACGAACGTCGTGATCAGTGCCGTGCGCAGCGCGCACGCGCCGGTCCACGGCGCGGGGTCGCAGGCGTGGGCGATCGCCTCGGGCTCGACCGCGAAGTGGCGCAGCGCGAGCGTGACGGCGAGCACCGCGGCGGCCACCGCCAGCGCGGTGCGCAGCCCGGGGCGCGGGGGAGCGGCGGATCCGGTCATGCCGCGCAGTCTAGCGTCGGCGCGGCGGGCCGCGATCGGAGAGCCGGCCGGCGACGGGTGCGCCTCGGCTGCGCGGCGCGGCCGGCCGCGGGCCGCGCGGGCGGGGCGCGGGCGGAGCGCGGACGAAGCGCGGACGAAAAAAAAGCGCCGGGCTCTCGCCCGGCGCAACGTTTTCCAGAAACGAGAGGAGACCGGTTCAGGAGTGGTAGGCCGACTCGCCGTGCGAGGTGATGTCGAGGCCTTCGCGCTCCTCGTCCTCGGGGACGCGCAGGCCGACGATCATGTCGACCAGCTTGAAGGCGACGACCGACACGACGGCCGACCAGACGATGGTGATCAGCACGCCCTGCAGCTGGACCCAGACCTGGCTCGCGATCGAGAAGTCGGGGCTGGCCGCGTTGGCGACGTAGTCGAAGATGCCCGAGCCGCCGAGGGCCGGCGAGGCGAACACGCCGGTCAGCAGCGCACCGACGATGCCGCCCACGCCGTGCACGCCGAACACGTCGAGCGAGTCGTCGGCGCCGAGCATCCGCTTCAGGCCGTTGACGCCCCACAGGCAGACCACGCCGGCGGCGAGGCCGATGACGATCGCGCCCATCGGGCCGACGAAGCCGGCGGCCGGGGTCACGGCGACCAGGCCGGCGACCGCGCCCGAGGCGGCGCCCAGCATCGAGGGCTTGCCCTTGCTCATCCACTCGGCGAAGGTCCACGACAGCACGGCGGCGCCGGTGGCGACGGTGGTGTTGAGCATCGCGAGCGCCGTCAGGCCGTTCGCCTCGAGGTTGGAGCCGGCGTTGAAGCCGAACCAGCCCACCCAGAGAAGACACGCGCCGATCATCGTAAGCGGCAGGCTGTGCGGCGGCATCGGCTCCTTGCCGAAGCCGATGCGCTTGCCGAGCACGTAAGCGCCGACCAGGCCGGCCACACCGGCATTGATATGCACCACGGTGCCGCCGGCGAAGTCGAGCGCGCCCTTCTGCCACAGCCAGCCGGCCGCCGCGGTCACGGCCTCCAGGGTCTTCGCGTCCGTGATGGCATCGGGTCCGTCCCAGTACCACACCATGTGCGCGATCGGCGCATAGGCGAAGGTGAACCAGAGCACCGCGAACACGAGCGCCGCGGAGAACTTGATGCGCTCGGCGAACGAGCCAACGATGAGCGCGCAGGTGATGGCGGCGAATGTGCACTGGAACGCGACGAAGGCGAGCTCGGGAATCGCCACGCCTTTCGAGAAGGTCGCGGCGAGCGACTCGCCGGTTACGCCGGAGAGAAAGAGCTTCGACAAGCCGCCAAAGAACGCGCCGCCTCCGGTAAACGTGATTGAGTAACCGTAGATCACCCAGAGCACCGCGATCAGGCAGAAGGTGACGAACACCTGCATCAGCACCGAGAGCGTGTTCTTGGACCGCACCATGCCACCGTAGAAGAGCGCGAGGCCGGGGATCGTCATGAGGATCACGAGCGCGGTGCAAACCAGCATCCACGCCGTATCGCCCTTGTCGACCTTGGGCTTGGCCGGCTCGGCGGCCGCGGCCTTCATCGCCTCCGCCGCGGGCTTGTCGGGCGCGGCCGCCGGCTTGTCCTGCGCCATGGCCACGCTGGCGAAAGCAAGGCACAGCGCCATGGCAATCCATGCAAATAGGCTTTTCATCATGCTCTCCTTAAAGCGCGGCCGCATCGGTTTCGCCGGTGCGGATGCGAATCACTTTTTCGAGATCGAACACGAAGATCTTGCCGTCGCCGATCTTGCCGGTGTTCGCCGAGCGTTCGATCGCTTCGATCGCCTGCTCGACCAGGTCCGACTTGACCGCGGCCTCGACCTTCACCTTGGGAAGAAAATCCACCACGTACTCGGCGCCGCGGTAGAGCTCGGTGTGGCCTTTCTGCCGCCCGAATCCCTTCACCTCGGTCACGGTGATGCCCTGCACGCCGATCGCCGAGAGCGCTTCGCGCACCTCGTCGAGCTTGAACGGCTTGATGATGGCGGTAACCAGTTTCATGGGTTCCTCAGAAGGTTTTCGTTACCGAGAGCACGACCGTGCTCTTGCCGGTCTCTTTCGCCCCGCGGCTGCCCAGGGTGTAGTACCAGTTCTCGTCGGCATCGCTGTCGACGTAGGCGGCGCCCAGGATCCAGCCGTTGAGGTCGTAGGTGACGCCGAGCTTCCAGTCCTTGTAGTCGAGCTCGCTGTAGTTCTCGACTTCCAGCATTCCGTAGTGCGCGACTACGGATACCTGCTTGTTCACGGGCACGGTCGCGGTCAGATCGAGGTACCAGGTCCCGTCCGAGCCGCCGCGGCCACCGAGCGGCGCGCCGCTGCCTTGATGGATGAACAGGCTCCCGGCCTGTTCGTTGGCGAGGCCGAAGTAGTCGCTTAGCGCGTAGAAGAACTTGGCCGAGATCCATCTCCAGCTCGCGCCGAAATAGATCTCCCAGTTGTTGAAGTCGGCGTCACCCGTGGTGCTGCCGGTGTTCGAGTTCCACTCCGCTTTCGGGTAGTAGTAATAGATCGTGCCGACGTCGAGGCCGATATCGCCGAAGCTCCTTTTATATCCGGCGTAGAAGTCCATCTCGATGCCCGAGCCGCCGGTGAAAAGCAGGCTGGTTACATTGGAGTTCCAGTTGCCGACGTAGAAGCCGCTCGGGTGCGCATAGTCGATACCGCCCTGGATGGCCGGCCCGAGGTACGTCTGCGAGATGCCACGGAAACGGTAGTCGCTTGCGATCGTCAGGTTCCCCGTGACTGGCGAGGGCTCGGCGCTGGCAGTGAGGGGCGCCGCTACTGCTGCGGCCACCGCCAGCGAAAGAATGGTTTTATGCATGTTGGAAGAGGCTCCCTGAGGGGTTGGAGGAGGATGCGGTCGCCTAATAGCATCTCGTGTGCCACCGCACAAAACGATGCGCATCAACGACTTGGCGGAAAAGCAAGGCAGAGCGAGCACTTGTTTGGTGCGCGCCTGCGCAGCGCGCGCCCGGCGTTGGTGCGCTACCTTAGCCAGGTGATCGACCCCAAGATGTTCGAAGAGCTGCGCAGCCGAATCGACGAAGCGTTCCGCAACTCGCCTGCCCAGGACATCGAGAAAAACCTGCGCGCTTTACTTTCGAGTTGGTTCGAGCGGCTCGATCTCGTGCTGCGCGAAGACTTCGAGGTGCAGAAGAAGCTGCTCGAGCGCGCGCAGGCGAAGCTCGTCGAGCTCGAAGCGCGCGTCGCCGAGCTCGAAGGCCGCAAGCCGAAGTAAACGCCGGCGCCGGGCGCGCGTTTCTCCGGCATGACCGTTGCCACGGTGGCGAGCCGCGCGCTTGCCGGTATCGACGCGCCCGAAGTGAGCGTCGAAGTGCATCTCGGACCGGGACTGCCATCGTTCCACATCGTCGGTCTGCCCGACACCGAAGTGCGCGAGGCGCGCGATCGCGTGCGCGCTGCGCTGAACCACGCGCATTTCGAGTTTCCGGCGCGGCGCATCACGGTCAATCTCGCGCCGGCGGAGCTGCCGAAGGACTCGAGCCGCTTCGATCTGCCGATCGCGCTTGGCATCCTCGCGGCGAGCGGCCAGCTGAGCGCGCAGGGGCTGCCCGGGCAGGAATTCGCCGGCGAGCTCTCGCTAACGGGCGAGCTGCGCGCGGTGCGCGGCGCGCTTGCCATGGCGCTTGCCGCACGCGCCGCGGGGCGCTCGTTCGTGCTGCCGGAGGGCAACGCACCGCAGGCCGCGCTTGCGCAAGGCGCGCGCATCCTGCCCGCGCGAACGCTCCTTGAGGTCGTTGCGCACCTTGCGGGAGAAGCGCGGCTTGCGCCTTACAGCGGCGAGCTGCGCACGAGCACGGCGAGCTATCCGGACTTCAGCGAAGTGAAAGGCCAACAACAGGTAAAGCGCGCGCTCGAAGTGGCCGCCGCCGGATCGCACAGCGTTCTCATGGTCGGGCCGCCGGGCACGGGAAAGTCGATGCTCGCCGCGCGCTTCCCGGGCATCCTGCCGGCGCTCTCGGAGGCCGAAGCGCTCGAAATCGCCGCGATTCATTCGGTGTCCGCGCACGGATTCGAAGCGCTGCGCTGGGGCGAGAGGCCTTACCGCGCGCCGCACCACAGCGCTTCGGCAGCGGCCCTGGTCGGCGGCGGCGCGCTGCCGCGGCCCGGCGAGATCTCGCTCGCGCACCACGGCGTGCTCTTTCTGGACGAGCTTCCGGAATTCGACCGCGACGTTCTCGAAGCGTTGCGCGAGCCGCTCGAATGCGGCCGCGTTTCCATCGCGCGCGCGGCGCGCCAGGCGCAGTTCCCCGCCCGCTTCCAGCTCGTCGCCGCGATGAACCCCTGCCCGTGCGGACACTGCGGCGACCGCAGCGGCCGCTGCCGCTGCACGCCCGAGCGCATCGCGCGCTATCGCGGACGCATATCGGGCCCGCTCGCCGATCGCATCGACATCAAGCTCGAGGTGCCGCCGCCGCGTGAGGCCGAGCTGCTCGCGCCGATCTGCGCGGAGTCCTCGGTTGCGGTGCGCGCGCGCGTCGAAGACGCGCGCCGCGCGCAGCTCGAGCGCCAGGCCAAGCCGAACGCGCTGCTCGGCACGCGCGAGATCGATCGCTACTGCGCCACCGATCGCGAGGGGGACCAGCTGTTGCGCCACGCGCTCGCGCGCCTTCTGCTCTCCGCCCGCGCCTATCACCGCGTGCTGCGCGTCGCCCGCTCGATCGCAGACCTTGCCGGCAAGGCGACGATCGCCGCCGAGCATGTCGCCGAAGCGATTCAATACCGGCGGCTCGACGCGACCTTCTAAGTCCCGTTTTACTGAAGCGGGCGGACAGCTGGATAACTCCGGCAATTTTTGTTTGCGTCGCGTGCGCGCTTTGGGCACATTGCGCGTGCTATGGAAAAACCGCCGGAGACGCGCGAAGAGTTGCTCGAATATCTGGAAAGCCTGACCGGCCGGCGCCTGCGCACGCGCGCGGACATCCAGAACTACGTGCGCGAGGTAGGAGCGCGCAAGGCCGAAGAGGAACCGTCGGTGCGCCGCTGGCTCAAGTTGAAGCGGATCACGCTTGTCGCATTGCTCGCGTTCGGCGGCATGCAGTACTACATGCTTGATGTGCTGCTCGAGATCGCCTCGATGCGCAGCAATACTTTTTTCGTTCCGGCGAGCTTGCCCGTGATGAAGTCGTAGACGGGCGCGTGGCGACGTACGCGATCGGCGACGTGCAGGGCTGTTTCGACGAGCTCGAGCGCCTGCTTGGCGCAATCGGCTTCACCAAGGACGATCGGCTGTGGTTCGTGGGCGACCTCGTGAATCGCGGGCCGAAATCGCTGGACGTGCTGCGCTTCGTGCGCGCGCTCGGCGACCGGGCCGTTGTGGTGCTCGGCAACCACGATCTGCATCTGATCGCCCAGCATGCGGGCGTGGAGCGCTTGCGCGAAGACGACACTTTCGCCGATGTACTCGCGGCGCCGGATGCGCAGGAGCTTGTGGCCTGGCTGCGGCTGCGTCCGATGATGCATGTGGAAGGCGAGTTCGCCATGGTGCACGCGGGGCTCCTTCCTCAATGGAGCATCGAACGCGCGCGCGAGCTCGCTGCAGAAGTCGCGCGCACGCTCGCAGGTGCGCAGTACCGCGACTTTTTGCGGCACATGTACGGCGCAAAGCCCGAGCGCTGGGATGAGCGGCTCGCGGGTTGGGACCGGTTGCGCATCATCGTCAATGCCATGACGCGCATGCGATTCTGCGACCGAAGCGGACGTATCGATCTGGCCGGCAAGGGCACGCAGCCGCGAGCGGGATTCGAGCGCTGGTTCGACGCACGCGCGCGCGATGAGCGCACCTTGCTCGTCGGCCACTGGTCTCAGCTTGGCCTTGTCGTGCGTCCCAAGCTCGCCGGGCTCGACAGCGGTTGCGTCTGGGGTGGCGCGCTGAGCGCTCTCAGGCTCGAGGACCGCACCCTCCATCAGGTACGCTGTGCGGGCTACCAGGACCCGGGAGGCTAGAGATGAGCGATTGCGTGTTCTGCTGGATCGTGGCGCGGCAGCTTCCGGCGAGCATGGTGCACGAGGAAGAGCATGCCCTCGCCTTCATGGATCTCGGCCAGGTCAATCCAGGCCATGTGCTCGTCGCGGCGAAGGCGCATGTGGAGAACGTATACGGCCTGCACGCCGAGCAGGCCGCCGGCATCGCGGGCGCCACCCTGCGCGTCGCGCGCGCGATCCGCGCCGCATTCGCGCCGCAAGGGCTCTCGGTCTATCAGGCGAACGGCAAGGCCGCGGGGCAGACGGTATTCCATTACCACGTGCATCTCGTGCCACGCTATGAGAACGACGGCATGGCGCTCACCTGGCCGGTGAAGAATCCGCCGCGCGAAGTGCTCGAGGGTTACGCCACGAAGCTGCGCTCA
>DASPJX010000242.1:0-6088 GCA_035628395.1 Burkholderiaceae bacterium
AAGGTGGAGGTGGAGCTGGGCTTCGACCTGCCGACCGCCTACAAGGAAGCCCAGCGCTGCCTGAACTGCGACGTGCAGACCGTGTTCGTGCAGAGCGCCTGCATCGAGTGCGACGCCTGCGTGGACATCTGCCCGATGGACTGCATCACCTTCACCGCGGACGGCGAGGAGAAGGACCTGCGGCAACGGCTGAAGGCGCCGGCGCTCAACCTGGCCCAGGACCTGTACGTGGGCGGGCCGCTGAAGACCGGGCGCATCATGGTCAAGGACGAGGACGTCTGCCTGCACTGCGGCCTGTGCGCCGAGCGCTGCCCCACGGGGGCTTGGGACATGCAGAAGTTCCTGCTGCAGACGACGCAGGCCGGGCCCGCCTGCCGCGACAAGGCGATGGAGGTGGCGGCATGAACGCGCGCGTCCCGGTCCCCGCGATCACCGCCGTCAACGACTTCGTCGTCAAGTTCGCCAACGTCAACGGCTCCGGCTCGGCGTCGGCCAACGAGCTGTTCGCCAAGGCGATCCTGCGCATGGGCGTGCCGGTCAGCCCGCGCAACATCTTCCCCTCGAACATCCAGGGGCTGCCGACCTGGTACGAGGTCCGCGTCAGCGAGAAGGGCTGGCTCGGGCGGCGCGGCGGCGTCGACATGATGGTCGCGATGAACCCGCAGACCTGGGACCGCGACGTCGCCGAGATCGAGCCGGGCGGCTACCTGCTGCACGACTCGAGCAAGTTCCTGCCGCCGGCGAAGTTCCGCGACGACGTGATCGCGAACGGCATGCCGCTCACCGAGATCTGCAACGCGACCTACGGCGATCCGCGCGAGCGCCAGCTGATGAAGAACATCCTGTGCCTGGGCGCGCTGTCGTCGCTGCTGGGCATCGACCCGGTCGAGATCGAGCGGCTGTTCGGCGAGCAGTACAAGGGCAAGGAGCGGCTGCTGAAGTCGAACGTGACCGCGCTGCACCTCGGCCGCGACTGGGCGACGCAGGCGCACGATCCGCTCGGGCTGCGCGTCGAGCGGCGCGACGCGGTCGGCGACCGGATCTTCATGGAGGGCAACTCGGCGGCCGCGCTCGGCGCGGTCTACGGCGGCGCGAGCGTCTGCGCGTGGTACCCGATCACGCCGAGCTCCTCGGTCGCCGAGGCCTTCGCGTCGTGGTGCAGGAAGTTCCGCACGGAACCCGACAGCGGGCGCGCGCGCCACGCGATCGTGCAGGCCGAGGACGAGCTCGCCTCGATCGGCATCGTGGTCGGCGCGGGCTGGAACGGCGCGCGCGCGTTCACCTCGACGAGCGGGCCCGGCATCTCGCTGATGACGGAGTTCATCGGGCTCGCGTACTTCGCCGAGATCCCGGTGACGATCGTCAACGTGCAGCGCGGCGGCCCGTCGACCGGGATGCCCACGCGCACCCAGCAGGCCGACCTGCTCGCCTGCGCGTACGCGTCGCACGGCGACACGAAGCACGTGATGCTGCTGCCCGAGGACCCGGCCGAGTGCTTCGAGCACACCGCGCAGGCGCTCGACCTCGCCGACCGGCTGCAGACGCCGGTGTTCGTGATGACCGACCTCGACATCGGCATGAACACCCGGCTCTGCCGCCCGCTCGCCTGGGACGACGCGCGCCGGATGGACCGCGGCAAGGTGATGGACTTCGACACGCTCGAGGCGGGCCGCGACTTCGGCCGCTACCTCGACGTCGACGGCGACGGGGTGCCGTACCGCACGTATCCCGGCACCCACCCCACCAAGGGCGCCTACTTCACGCGCGGCACGACCCGCAACCCGTACGCGAAGTACAGCGAGGCCGGGCCCGACTACGTGTACAACATGGAGCGGCTGCTGCGGAAGTTCGACACCGCGAAGTCGCTGGTGCCGCAGCCGGTGGTGCGGCGCGCGGCGAAGCGCACGCCGTACGGCGCGATCTTCTTCGGCTCGACCAGCCCGGCGATGGCCGAGGCGCTGGAGGTGCTCGAGGAGCACGGCGTGGCGCTCGACACGATGCGGCTGCGCGCGTTCCCGTTCCCGGAGTCGGTGCGCGAGTTCTGCGAGGAGCACGAGACGGTGTTCGTGGTCGAGCAGAACCGCGACGCGCAGATGCGCTCGCTGCTCGTCAACGAGCTGCAGCTCGACCCGGCCCGCCTGGTGCCGGTGCTCCACTACGACGGCACGCCGATCACCGCGCGCTTCATCATCGCGCGGATCACCGCGGCCGCGACCGGTGCCGCGCCCTCCGCGCGCGGCGCGCGTCGCGTCCGCGGCGAGCGCGTCGCCCGTCGCGCCCCCGCCCCGAAGGGAGACCGCCGATGACCTACCTCGCCAAGCCCCGGCTCCACCACCCGACGCTCGCGCGCAACAAGGTCGGCTACCTCAGGCGCGACTACGAGGGCGCGATCTCGACGCTGTGCGCCGGCTGCGGCCACGACTCAATCTCGGCCGCGATCGTGCAGGCGTGCTGGGAGCTCGACATCGAGCCGCACCGCGTCGCCAAGCTCTCGGGCATCGGCTGCTCGAGCAAGACGCCCGACTACTTCCTCGGCAACTCGCACGGCTTCAACACCGTGCACGGGCGGATGCCCTCGGTGCTCACCGGCGCCGCGCTCGCCAACCGCGACCTGCTGTACCTCGGCGTCTCCGGCGACGGCGACTCCGCCTCGATCGGGCTCGGGCAGTTCGCGCACGTGATGCGGCGCGGCGTCGACATGGTCTACATCGTCGAGAACAACGGCGTGTACGGCCTTACCAAGGGCCAGTTCTCGGCGACCGCCGACCAGGGCTCGAAGTCCAAGCGCGGCGTGGTCAACACCGACTCGCCGATCGACATGGTGTCGCTCGCGCTGCAGCTCGGCGCCACCTACGTCGCGCGCGGCTTCTCGGGCGACAAGACGCAGCTCGTGCCGCTGATCAAGGGCGCGATCGAGCACCGCGGCGCGGCCTTCATCGACGTCGTGAGCCCGTGCGTGGCGTTCAACAACCACGCGGGCAGCACGCGCAGCTACGACCACGTGCGCGAGCACAACGAGGCGGTCAACCGGATCGACTTCATCGACCTGGCGAGCTCCCCCGAGGGCGAGGTCGAGCCCGGGGGCTTCATCGACGTGCCGCAGGCCGACGGCACCGTGATGCGGCTGCGCCGGCTCGCGGCCGACTTCGATCCGACCGACCGGGTGGCGGTGATGGACTACATCGCCAAGCACCAGGCGCGCGGCGAGGTGGTCACCGGGCTGCTGTACGTCGATCCCGAGCCCGAGGACCTGCACGCGCACCTGAACACGGTCGCGACGCCCTTCAACCGGCTCGGCGACGCCGAGCTCGTGCCGGGGGCGGCGGCGCTCGAGGCGGTGAACCGGGCGCTGCGCTGACGCGCGGGGGCGGGCCGGCCCGAGCGTCGCCCGGTGCAGGCCGACCGGGCATCGCCCGGGAACGGCCCGAGCGTCGCCCGCGCACGCCGGTCGGGCCGGCGGCACCGCGTCGGGTGCCGCGCACCGATCGCGCGGCGCGCGTCGCCGTCGGCGGGGCCCGGCTCAGCGATCGCGCCCCGAGCGCACGACCCGGTCGATCTCGCCACGATCGATCCCCAGGTCGTGCAGCATCCGCGAGTCGAGCTCGCGCAGCTGCGCGAGCCCCGCGGCGATCCGGCGGTGCCTGCGCCACGCGGCGAGCGCGAGCCGCCCGAGGCCGGCGAGCAGCGCCGACGAGGCCGCGAGCAGTCCGGGCAACGCGTCGACCGCACGGACCGCCGCCGCGCGTGCGCCGGTCTCTCGGGCCGGTGCGCGACGCGCACGGGGCTCGATCGGGTGACGGACGACGAACGGTTCGACGGTGCGCATCTCGGGCTCCTCAACTCGCTGGGCGGCGCACGATCGCATCGCCCGGACGACCAGTGTCGGCGCGGCCCGGCGGCCCGACAAACGCAAAACGCGCCGTGCACGCATGAGGAAAACGCATGCATACTGCGCCGCATGCCGAGCTCGAGGATCCGCCCCGTCCCGCTGGCCGGCCTGCGCGGCTTCGAGGCCGCCGCACGGCTGCTCAGCTTCACGCTCGCCGCCGACGAGCTGGGGCTCACGCAGTCGGCGGTGTCGCGCCAGATCCGCGGGCTCGAGCAGCAGGTCGGCCGCGCGCTGTTCCGGCGCGGCGTGCGCAGCCTCGCGCTGACGGAGGCGGGCGAGCGGCTGCAGCGCGCGGTGCAGGCGGGCCTGCAGGAGATCGACCGCGGCGTCGACGACGTGCGCGGGCACCGCCGTCGGCGGCGGCTGTCGCTGACCACCGCGGCGTCGCTCGCGTCGCTGCTGCTGGTGCCGCGGCTCGCCGACTTCTCGCGGCAGGATCCGACCGTCGACATCCGGATCGACGCGTCGGACACGGTGCGCGACCTCGAGCGCGAGGGCATCGATCTGGCGATCCGCTACTTCCCGCACGATCGCGCGCCGCGCGGGCTGCGGCTGCTGCACGAGGAGCGGCTGGTGCCGGTGATGAGCCCGCGCCTCGAGCGCCGCATCGGGCCGATCGCGCACCCGTCCGACCTCGCGGCGGCGACGCTGCTCGTCGACGACGACGGCCACTGGCAGCGCTGGTACGCGGCGGCGGGCCTGCCGGTGCCCGACGCGACGCGCCTCACGCTGACCTTCACCCACCAGGCGCTCGACGCGGCGCTGCGCGAGCAGGGCGCGATGCTCGCGCCGACGATCTACGTGCGCGAGCACCTCGCGCGCGGCAGCCTCGTCGCGCCGCTCGGGCGGCCGGTGCCCTCGGGGTTCGGCTACTACCTGATCGTCAACCGCGACTCGGCGCGGCTGAAGCACGTGAACGCGTTCGCCGACTGGCTGGTCCGGCTGTTCGACGAGGCGGACGCGGGCTGAGGCGTTCGTCGGAGGCGACCGGCCGGGGCGATGCCTCGGCGCGTCCGCCGCGTCGAACGGACCCGCCGCGTCGAACGGACTCGCTGCGTCGAACGGAGTCGACGCCCGGTACGGACCCGACGCATCCCGGCGCGCGACGCGCCCGACGCGCCCCCCGCGCCGTCAGCCCGCCTCGGCCGGCGCGCGCGTCTGCGACGGCACCGGGCAGGCGCCGCCGCCCAGCGTGTTCAGGTTGCGTCCCGACAGCGCCACCACCTGGCAGTCGCAGCCGAGGTCGGCGCGGCAGGCGGCGAGCGCCCGCTCGCGCGCGGCGACCGGGTTGGCGTCGCAGCCGACCCAGCCGGCGTCGACGCCGGGCAGGCCCGCGAGCGCCGAGACCTGGCCCGCCGGGCAGCCGCCGACGCTGCGGCACGAGTCGCCGCTGCAGGCCGACAGCGCCGCGGCGCGCGCGCTCGTCTGCGGGCACATGCGCCCCGACAGCGGCGAGACCGCCTCGAAGCGGCGCACGTCGAACGCGTACCAGTCGCCGAGCCGCGTGCCCGCCGACGGCACCGGCGGGCGCCCGGGCCCGGGCCGGCACGCCGCGGGGCCGAGGCCGGCGAGCGTCGCCTCGATCCGCGGCCGCGCGGCCACGCCCATGCCGTCGCCGGCGTCGGAGGCGCGCCCCGCGCGGTCGCTCGCGATCGCGAGCAGCGACGGCCGCCCGCCGTTCGCGCCGACGTCCTCGAGCAGCGTGCGGGCGAAGTCGGTGCGCGCCGCGGCCGCGAGCCGGTCGGGCGCGGTGCGCTCCTCGCAGGCGAGCACCAGCGCGCCGTCGGCGCGCGGCGCGCCGCTGCACGCGGCGACGAACGCGTCGGCGACCACCGCCACCTGCAGCCGTCCGCCCTCGACGCGCCAGGCGCCGGCGGCGCCGGTCATCGGCGCGATCCGGGCGCCGCTGCCGGTGCGTACGCGCAGCACGTCGACGACGCCGTCGGCGTGGAACCGGAGGCCCACCCGCTCGGCGCTCGGCTCGCCGCGCACCGCCACCGGCGTCCACGGCGAGGCGCGCAGCAGCGCGGCGACGTCGACCGCCCGGGCCGACGGGGCGGGGCGCGCCGACCCGCCGCGACTCGAGACGGGGGTGACGGCGGGCGCGCCCGACGCGACGGCCCGCGCGTTCGGCGCGGCGGCCTTCGAGGAAGGCGGAGTGCGCCCCGCCTGGCGGGCGGCCGCGGCGGCGGCGCGCGC
>DASPJX010000243.1:0-9541 GCA_035628395.1 Burkholderiaceae bacterium
GCCGAGCCGCCCGCCGACGCGGCGCCCGGCGGGCCGGCGCCCGACGGCGCCACCACCGACGCGGCCGCGCGCGACGCGGCCGCGAACGCCACCTACGGCGGCGCGCTGCCGCCGCGCGCCTGACCGGGCCCGACGTGCTCAGGCCCGTGTCCTCGCAGCCCTGGGGCACCGACCCCGACGGCAAGCCGGTCGAGCTGTGGACGCTCCGGCATCCGTCGGGCGCGATCGCGCGGATCTCGACCTGGGGGGCGACGCTGACGTCGCTGCGGATGCCGCTCGCCGACGGGAGCGCGCGCGAGACGGTGCTCGGCTTCGAGTCCCTCGACGGCTACCTCGGCGATCACCCGTACATCGGCGCGGCGGTCGGCCGCTTCGCGAACCGGATCGCGCACGGACGCTTCGAGCTCGAGGGCCGCGCGTACGCGCTCGCCGCGAACGCGGCCGGCCACCACCTGCACGGCGGCGAGCGCGGGCTGTCGCGGCGCACCTGGAGCGCGCGCGCCGGCGAGGGCGCGCTCGCGCCCGGCGAGTCGTCGGCGCCGTGGCTGACGCTGTCGTGCACGAGCCCCGACGGCGAGGACGGCTACCCGGGCGCGCTCGACGTCGAGCTGCGCTACGTCCTCGACGGCCACGCGCTGCGGCTCGACTGGACCGCGACCGCCGACGCGCCGACGCCGGTCAACCTCACGCACCACGCGTACTTCAACCTCGGCGAGCCCGGCGGCGACGTGCTCGGCCACCGGCTGCGGGTGCGCGCCGAGCGCTTCCTGCCGGTCGACGCCGGCCTGATCCCGACCGGCGAGCTGCGGCCGGTCGCCGGCACGCCGATGGACCTGCGCGCGCCGCGGCCGATCGGCGAGGCGATCGCGGGCGACGACCCGCAGCTGCGCGCGGGCGGCGGCTTCGACCACTGCTGGGTGCTGGCCGACGCGCCCGGGCCGCTGCGGCCGGCGGCGACGCTCGTGGCGCCCGACGGCGCGCTGGAGCTTCGGATGGCGACGACCGAGCCGGGCGTGCAGGTCTATTCGGGCAACTTCCTCGACGGCACCCTGCGCGGCCCCGGGGACGTGCCGTGGCCGAAGCACGGCGGGCTGTGCCTCGAGGCGCAGCGCTTCCCCGATTCGCCCAACCGGTCCGAGTTCCCGGACACGATCCTGCGACCGGGCCGCGTCTACCGGCAGACCACCGTCTACGCGTTCGAGAAGGCGGCTCGCTGAGCGGCGCGGCGTCGCGGCCCGCGGACCCGACCGGGAGCGGGCCGCCCGGCGCGCCGGCTCAGGCCGCCTCGCGCTGCTCGACCCAGCGTCGCAGCGCGTCGTCCAGCCGGGGCATCACCCGGCCGCGGCCGCTGTCCATCGCGCTGTAGCGCGGACGCGGCGCCCGCCAGCCGAGGTCCGCGCAGCTCGCGGGCAGGATCAGCCCCTCGTGCTCGACGTTCGCCGCCTCGGCGGCCCGCCGCGCGAGCTCGACCCAGGTGACCGGCTGCCCGTTGGTCAGATGCCAGATGCCCGACTCGCGGTCCATCAGCAGGTCGAGGCAGGCGTCGACGAGGTCCGGCACGTAGGTCGGCGACACGACCAGGTCGTCGGCCGCCACGAACGGCCGCCGCTCGCGCAGCGCCTCCATCGCGTGGTGCACGAAGTTGTGCGGATCCCAGGGCCCGAAGAACGAGCTGGTGCGCACCACCATCGCGTGCGGATGCGCGTCGAGCACGCGCGCCTCGGCCTCGGCCTTGCTGCGGCCGTAGACGTTCAGCGGCGCGACGCGGTCCGGCTCGAGATACGGGTCGTTGCGCGCGCCGTCGAACACCAGATCGGTCGAGAAGTTGATCAGCGCGATGCCGTGCCGCGCGCACGCGGCGGCGAGCACCTGCGGCCCGACCGTGTTCTCGCGGAAGCAGCGCTCGACGTCCTGCTCGGCCTCGTCGACGCGCACGTAGCCCGCGGTGTTGACGATCGCCCACGGCCGGTGGGCGTCGAGCGCGCGCTCGACCGAGTCGGGGTCGGCGATGTCCATCTCGGCGCGCGACAGCACCCGGCAGGTCAGCCCGCGGCGCGCGCAGATCCGCGCGAACGCGCGCCCGAGCGTGCCGGTCGCGCCGGTCACCAGCAGCGGCGGCACGTCCGTCATCCCCGACGGGGCCGGGCGCGGACGGTCCTTCGGATCGTGCGCGATCGCCACCGGCGGACCGAGGAAGCGATCGGGACGGTGCCACCAGCCGGGCCCGTGCAGCACCGGCTCGTCGGGCACGACCCCCGCGGCGAGCGAGCGCGCGAGCCGCGCGATCGCGGTCGGACGCGGCGTCCCGTTCCGGATGTCGAACGCGCCGGGCTCGTAGTAGCCGCGGCACTCGATCAGCAGGCAGTTCCAGTCCCAGGTGCCGAGCAGCGACCAGACGGTGACCGCGCGCAGGTCGACGCCGTCCTCGTCGCGCGCGGCGACCGCGGCGCGCCAGTTCTCCAGCAGCCACCGCATCTGGTCCTCGCGACACGCGTCGAGGTGGATCTCGGTGATCGCGATCGGCAGGCGGTACCGTTCCCATGCCTCGACGAGCAGCGACCGCAGCCCGGGAGGCGGCTCGGCGAAGCAGCGCGCCGCCTCCATGTCCGCGTACCGGTGCCGGCCGTTCCCGCCGTGGCTGCGCGCCGGCCACGCGAGCATGTCCTCGTCGAGCCAGCGCTCGCTGGTGATGTAGTGGTTCGCACCGATGACGTCCGGCACGCACGCGTTCTCGACGAACCAGGCGAGCTCGTCGGGGTCGGCGCCACCGATCGAGACGAGTCGCTCGTACAGCGGATGGGCGGGATCGACGCGGCCGCACAGCAGATCCCAGCCCAGCCAGCGCATCGTGTTGTTGAACTCGACCTGGTACTGGATGCCGGCGGTGCCCCAGTTGCGGCCGAGATCGTCCGTGGCGACGAGCTGGGCGCGCGGGTTCACCGCGCGGATCTCGCGCATCGCCAGCACCGTCGCGCGGCACTCGTTGGCGAGCGCGCGCCAGAAGGTCCGCTCGTCGCGGCCGTGCGGGTACCAGACCCCGTACAGGCCCGCGAAGCGCGCGGTGGTCAGCGGCTCGTTGACCGGCGTCCACGCGTCCACCCACGGATAGCGCTCCGCGACGAGGCGCGCGTAGGCCGCGAGCTTCTCGGGGAACGCCGGGTCGACGAGGCTGGTGTGCACCGGACCGCTGCCGTGGTGCACGAGGCCGACGATCGGCCGGATGCCGAGCTCGCGCAGCCGCGCGAGCCGCGGATCGCTCCAGCTCCAGTCCGGATCGCGCGCCGGATCCGGCCACGTCCGCTCCCAGAGCACCGGGTAGCGGATCGCCGACAGCCCGAGCGTCGCGAACGCGTCGAGGTCCTCGAAACGATGCGCGTGTCCGTTGCGCTCGAGCTGGTCGAAGAACGCGTCGCCGACGCGGTTGACGGTGCACTCGACGCCGCCCCACAGCTCGGGCGGCGTGCGCGGGGTCTCAGGTCTGTTCAATTGCGGTCACGTCCATGCGTTCGAGGATCCGGGTGGCGGCGGTCAACGCCGCGCCGACGCACTGGTCCATGTTGTAGTACCGGTACTGCGCGAGCCGGCCGACGAAGGTGACGTCGGTCTCGGCCGCCACGAGCGCCTCGTACTTCTTGAACAGCGCCTCGTTCTCGGGACGCGGGACCGGGTAGTACGGATCGCCCTCGGCGGTCGGGTACTCGCGCACGATCGACGTGCCGGCGTGCCGCTGGCCGGTCAGGTGCTTGAACTCGGTGGTGCGCGTGTACTCGTGGTCGTTCGGGAAGTTGACCGTCCCGACCCGCTGGTACCACTCGGTGTCCGGCAGGTGCTCGTGCTCGAAGCGCAGCGACCGGTACGGCAGCTTGCCGAAGCGGTGGCCGAACCACGCGTCGATCGGGCCGGTGTACACCGTGTGCCGCGCCGCGACCCGCTCCCGGACCTCGAAGAAGTCGACGCCGGTCTCGACGCGGATGTTCGGATGGTCGAGCAGCCGCTCGAACATCCGGGTGTAGCCGTCGGCCGGCATCTGCTGGAAGGCGTCGGTGAAGTACCGGTCGTCGCGGTTCGTGCGGGTCGGGATCCGCGCGGCCACCGACGAGGCGAGCTGCGACGGGTCGAGCCCCCACTGCTTGCGCGTGTAGCCCCGGAAGAACTTCTCGTACAGGTCGCGGCCCACCGCGTTGACGACCACGTCCTCGCTGGTCTCGATCCGCTCGCGCGGCTCGCGCACCGAGTCGTAGAACCCCTGGATCGTCGACTCGTCGAGCTGCAGTCCGTAGACCTCGTTGACGGTGTCGATGTTGATCGGGATCGGCACGAGCTTCTCGCCGACCTTCGCGAGCACGCGGTGCTCGTACGGGCGCCACTCGGTGAAGCGGCTCAGGTAGTCGACGATGCGCTGCGCGTTGGTGTGGAAGATGTGCGGCCCGTACGGATGGATCAGCACGCCGTGCGAGTCGGGCCGGTCGTACGCGTTGCCGCCGATGTGCGGACGCTTGTCGACGACCAGCACCTGCAGGCCGTGCTCGGCCAGCCGCTCGGCGACCACGGCGCCGGAGAAGCCGGCGCCGACCACCAGGACGTCGATGGAGGAGGCTGCCATGGGCTCACTCCTCGCCGAGCGCGAGGGCGGACGCACCCACCCGGCCGACCGGCGCGCTCGCGGCGCGGGCCGGCCTGAACGCGTCGATCAGGTGGCCGCGCATCGCGGCGACGATCGCCTCCCAGGTCGCGCGCTCGGCGCGGTCGATGCCCTTGGCGAGCAGGTCGGCGCAGGGCGCCGTCCACGCGCGCTGCGCGGCGTCGACGAACGCGTCGTGGTCGTGGGCGACGTCGACGATCGGCACGAAGAGCCGCAGCACGTCGGGCACCGCGGTCGAGACGATCGGCTTGCCCGCGGCCATGTACTCGAGCGTCTTCGTCGGATTGATGAACTGGGTCGCCTCGTTCAGCGCGAACGGCATCAGGCAGACGTCGAACGCCTTCACGAGCGCCGGCAGGTCCTGATACTGGCGCTGGCCGAGCCAGTGGATGTTCGGCGCGCGCGGCACGGTCTCGGGGTCGATCTTGGCGAACGGGCCGACCATCACGATCGAGCCGTTCGGGAACTCGCGCGACAGCCGCGCGATCAGGTCGTAGTCGACGCGCTCGTCGATCACGCCGAAGTAGCCGAGGATCGGGCGCGGCAGCGACGCCACCTCGGGCGGCAGCGGGGTCTCGGCCGCGCGCGCGCGGCCGTAGTGGGCGACGTCCACGCCGCAGCCGTAGAAGTGCACGTTGCCGTGCAGCTTCGACTTCGACTCGTAGAGCTGGTGGCCGCCCGTGAAGACGAGCCGCGCGTGGCGCATCAGGTGGCGCTCGCGCTCGCCGATGTCGGGCGGCGCGAAGCGGAAGTTCGCGAGCTCGTCCATGCAGTCGTAGATCGCGCCGGTCGTGCCGAAGCGGCCGAGGAACGCGGGCGCGGTCATCGGGGAGTAGAACCACTGCAGCGCGCCGTCGAAGCGGCCGGCCATCAGCGGATGCGAGGCGAGCGCGGCCTCGAGCATCGGTGCGACGACGTCGCAGTACGCGTCGGTGTGACGCTCGAAGTCCTGCGGCACCACCGGGACGACGCGCACGACGTCCGGATGCGGCTCGGTCACGCGCAGCTCCGGCGTCCCGACGTCGTCGTGGATCGGGTCCTCGACGAACAGCACCGCGTGGTGCTCGGCGAGGCGCGAGAAGATCTGCTGCGGCCGCTGCCAGACGAAGTCCCACCGCAGATGGCAGTGGACGATGACCGGGCGGTGGGCGAGGTCGTCGAGCGCGAGGGCCTGCGCGACGACCGGGGTCTGCGTACCGTTGGACGGAATTCGGAGCGTCGACGAGACCGGGTTCGTGGATCGTCGCGGACCTCGGTCGATGCGGTCCTGCGAGGGGCGGCTTTCGGCGAAGGCGGCGGGGGCGTCCCGGGTCTCGGCAACGTTTCGGTTCATCGGGTTCTCGTCGTGGCGGTCCCAGCCGGAATGGCTGAGGTCGTGCCCTATCGGATGCAAGTGCGATGCCCGTCGCATCCGCCCCACGGTCGAGGCGGAGAACCGCGTGAGAGGCGGAACGACGGGTCGCGCGGTGAACGCGCGGGTCAGTCCGGGTTGCTCGCGGACGCCTCGGCGTTCCAGTACTCGGGGTCGCCGTAGGTGTGCTTCAGATGGTCGATGAACATCCGCACGCGCAGGGGCAGGTGCCTGCGCTGAGCGAAGAGCGCGTGGATGCCGTTGGGAGGCGCGCGGAACGCGTCGAGCACCGTGACGAGGCGTCCGAGCGCGAGCTCGCCGGAGACCTCCCACATCGAGCGCCAGGCGAGCCCGTGGCCGGCGAGCGCCCAGGCGTGCAGCACCGCGCCGTCGTTGCACTCGAGCGGCCCCGAGACGCGGACCGGCACGACGCGCCCGTCGATCTCGAACAGCCAGCCCCGCTGCTGGCTGCCGCTCGCGCCGAAGGTCAGGCACGCGTGGCGCGCGAGCTCGTCCGGATGCGCGGGCACCCCGCGCGCGGCCAGGTACCCGGGGCTCGCGACGACGACCCGCTGGTTGTCGGCGAGGCGGATCCCGACGAGGCTCGAGTCGTCGAGCTGCCCGATGCGCACCGCGACGTCGATGCCCTCGTTGACGATGTCGACCAGCCGGTCCGACAGGTCGAGCGACACCGTCACGTCGGGATGCGCGGCGAGGAAGGCGGGCACCAGCGGCGCGACGTGCCGGCGCCCGAAGCCGGCCGGCGCGCTCACCCGGATGTGGCCGCTCGCCTTCACGCCCCCGAGCGACACCGACGCCTCGGCGTTGTGGTAGTCGCGCAGGATGCGCTGGCAGTCCTCGAGGAACGCGCTGCCCTCGAAGGTCAGCGTGATCCGGCGCGTCGTGCGCACCATCAGCTTGACGCCGAGCCGCTCCTCGAGGGCGTCGAGCCGTCGCCCGATCACCGCGGGGGCGACGCCCTCGGCGGCGGCGGCGGCCGACAGCGTGCCCCGGGCCGCCACCGCGACGAAGGTCTCGATCTGCTTGAAGCGGTCCACGCGTTCCTCCGGCCGGCACGGCCCCGTCCCGGGCCGAATCCTACGGCAGGCGGGGCCGCGGCGGAGCGCGGGGGCCCCGGGCGGCGTGCGATGATCGCCGCGTCGCAACGACGGGCGCCGCCATGAATCTCGAGAAGGTCGTCTTCGGCTTCTTCGTCATCCTCGCGTGCACGCTGAACTTCGGCTTCTTCGTCGGCGACCTCACCCGCCCCGAGCTCCACCATCCCGCGGAGCTGTTCGCCACCGTCGTCGTCAACCTGATCGCGCTGGTGCTGAAGTTCGGCGACCGCACGCACATCGGCGCCACCCACCTCGCGACCAGCCTCGCGGCCTGCCTGCAGCTGCTCGCCGCGGCGCTCGTCTGGACCTGGTCGGCGCACGTCGCGAAGGCCGAGATGACGCCGGGCACGATGGCCACGATCGTGTCGCTGTCGGGCGGCGCGCTCGTCGCGAACCTGATGTCGCTGGTGCTGCTGATCGGCGAGACGCTGCGCGCGAGCCGCTGAGCGCGCCCGATGGCCGAGGTCCTGTTCCTCGTGCTGCGGCGCCTGCGGGCGCCGCTGATCGTGCTGATCGCGGTGTACGCGGTCTCGATCGCCGGCCTGGTCGCGATCCCGGGCGTCGACCCGGACGGGCGGCCCTGGCGGATGAGCTTCTTCCACGCGCTGTACGTGATGAGCTACACCGCGACGACGATCGGCTTCGGGGAGATCCCGTATCCGTTCACCGACGCGCAGCGGCTCTGGGTGACGGCGGCCATCTACCTGTCGGTGGTCGGCTGGGCGTACGCGATCGGCACGGTGTTCGCGCTGTCGCAGGACGCCGCGTTCCGCGCGGCCACGGCCCGCGGGCTGTTCGTGCGTCGCGTCGCCCGGCTGCGCGAGCCGTTCTGCGTCGTCTGCGGCTACGGGCGCAGCGGCCACGCGATCGCCGCCGCGCTCGACGCGCTCGGCGCGCGGATCGTGATCGTCGACGCCGATCCCCTGCGGCTCGCCCCGATCGAGATCCAGCCGTTCCGGGCCGTGCCGCTCGTGCTCGCGGCCGACGCGCGCCGGCCCGAGGTGCTGCGCGACGCCGGCATCGCCCAGCCCGAGTGCAGGGCGGTGATCGCGCTGACCGGCGACGACGAGGCCAACCAGGCGATCGCGATCGGCACCCGCGTGCTCGACCCCACGACGCGGGTGATCGCGCGGGTGGTCGAGCCGGTCGTCGAGGCGAACCTCGCCGCGTTCGGCGACGTGCAGGTGATCAATCCGTACCGCACGTTCGCGACCAACGTCGGGCTCGGCTTCGGCGCGCCCGAGGTGCTGCAGCTCGAGGAGTGGCTGACCGGCGCGCCGGGCACGCAGCGGCCCGAGCCGCTGCGGCTGCCGCGCGGCCACTGGGTGCTCGCGGGCTACGGCCGCTTCGGGCAGCCGCTCGCCGCGGCGCTGGAGGAGGCCGGCCAGTCGTGGCAGGCGTTCGATCCCGGCGTCGCGACCCCGGACGGGGCGGGGGACCGCGTGCTCGGCTGCGGCGGCCCCGAGGAGGGCCTGCGCGAGTGCGGGGTCGAGCGGGCGGTCGGCGTGATCGCGGGCACCGACAGCGACACCTCGAACCTCGCGGTGATCGCGATGGCGCGCCGGGTCGCGCCGCGGGCGGCGATCGTCGTCCGGCGCAACAAGGCCTACAACAGCGCGCTGTTCGAGGCCGCGGCGCCCACGGCCACCTTCGTGCAGAGCGACGTCATGGTCCACGAGGTGCTGCAGGCGCTGACCACCCCGCTGCTCGAGCGCTTCCTCGCGCTCGCGCGCGAGGACGGCGCGGCCGTCGCCCGGCAGGCGATCGCCGAGCTCGAGGCGGCGTTCGGCGACCGGGTGCCGCGCGTCTGGACCTTCGAGTGCGACCTGTCGCGCCCCGGGCTGCGCCAGGCCTTCGAGGGCGACGCCCCGCCCCGCGTCGGCGAGCTGCTGCTCGATCCGCGCGACCCGTCGGTGCGGCTGCGCGCGGTGCCGCTGCTGCTCGCGCGCGGCCGCGCCGACCCGACGCCGCCGGCCGCGGCGCTCGCGGCGCGCGCCCGCACCCCGGTGCGCGGCGAGGTGCTGGACCGCCGGCCCACGAGCGGCCGCGACGTGGCGATGCCCGAGCCGGAGCTCGAGCTGCAGCCGGGCGACCGGCTGCTGATCGCGGGCGACGAGGGCGTGGAGGCGCTGCAGCGGCGCTTCCTGCTCGACCCGAGCCCGATCGCGTTCGTGCGCACCGGACGCGAGCCGGCGCGCGGCTGGCTGTTCCGGCGGCTCGAGCGCGGCCGCGCGCGCCGCGTGCCGCCGGGCTGAGGCGGGCCGAGGCGGGTTGAGGCGGGTTAAGGCGGACCGAGGCGGGCCGAAGCGGGCCGAGGCGGGCCGAGGCGGGCACCGGCCGCCGGCGCCTGCCGCACGCGAGGGGCCGCGCGGAGGCCCTCGCGGAGGCCGACGCGGAGCCCGCGCGGAGCGCACGCGGAGGCCCACGCGG
>DASPJX010000244.1:0-11434 GCA_035628395.1 Burkholderiaceae bacterium
CGGCGACATTCCGCAAGCGGCGGCGTTCCGAGAGCGAAAACGGTCCGCAAGCGGCGGGGGCCCGCAAGCGACGGCGGTCCCCAAGCGGCGGCGGCCCCCGGCGGCGACCTTCCCAGCGGCGGCCGTCCCCGAGCGACGACGGTCACCGGAGCGCCGGCCCGGCCGCCCGGCCTAGGTCGGCGCCAGCGCCGCGAAGACCTCGCGCTTGAACTCGAACGAGAACGGATGCCAGAAGCCCAGGTGGCGCTGCGTCATGACGACCGCGGCGAGGCCCTGGCGCGGCGCGATCCACCAGTGCGTGCCGCCCAGGCCGCCCCACTGGAACTCGTCCTCGCTGCCGGGCGGATCGATCGACGACGGACGCACCGTGACGGCGCCGCCGAGCCCGTAGCCCTTGCCGCGCACCGCGCGGCTCGCGCCGAGCCGGATCCACAGGCCCTCGGGCAGCTGGTTGCGCATCATCTCGGCGCGGATGCGCGGCGACAGCGGCATCGCGCCGCCGGGCAGCAGCGCGCGCACGAACGCGGTCGTGTCCGGCAGCGAGCTCACCAGCCCGCCGCCGCCCGACAGCCGCGGCCGCGGCCCGAGGAACGCGTCGCGGTACTCGCGGCCGTCCAGCCGCGAGAGGCCCGGCCGCATCGGGACCAGCGGATCGGCGCCGGCGTAGTGCGCGCACAGCCGGTGCGCGTCGGCGGGGGGCACGAAGAAGCCGGTGTCGCGCATCCCGAGCGGCCCGAGCAGGCGCTCGCGCAGGAACGCGTCGAACGGCTCGCCGCTCGCGATCTCGACCAGCCGGGCGAGCACGTCGGTCGCGATCGAGTACTCCCAGGACGTGCCGGGGTGGAACGACAGCGGGAGGTCGGCCAGCGCGTCGACCATCGTCGCCAGCGTGGTCGACGAGCCGAGGATCCGGCGCGCCGCGTACGCCTCGTACATCGGCGTGCCGGGATCGAGCAGGCCGTACGACAGCCCGGACGAGTGCGCGAGCAGCTGCCGGATCGTGATCGGCGAGCGCGCCGGCTCGACGTCCTCGAGCGAGCTCGCGCCGGGGCGCAGCACGCGGCGGTCGGCGAGCTGCGGCATCCGGCGCCCGATCGGCTCGTCCAGGTCGAACGCGCCCGCCTCGTGCAGCATCAGCACCGCGCACGAGGTGACGAGCTTGGTGTTCGAGTACGCGCGGAACAGGTGGTCGCGCGCGAGCGGCGTGCCGGCCTCGAGGTCGGCGAAGCCGACCGCGCGCTCGTCGACGAGCTCGCCGTCGCGCAGCACGGCCCACGACGCGCCGGGCAGCAGCCCCGCGTCGACGTACCGCCGCATCGCGGCCTCGACGGCGTCGAGCCTCGGATCGACGACGGTCGCCCGGGTCGGGCCGTCGGCGCGCGGGCCGTCCGCCGCGCCCGGCGATCGCGCGGCGGGGCTCAGCGCGACTGCTCCTCGAGGAACTCGCGGTCGTTGCGCGCGGCCCCCTCGGCACGGCCCTTCTCCTGGCCGCGCAGCTCGACGCGGCGGATCTTGCCGCTGATCGTCTTCGGCAGGTCGGAGAACTCGATGCGCCGGATCATCTTGTACGGCGACACGCGGCCGCGCAGGAACGCGAAGATCGACTTCGCGGTCTCGGCGTCGGCGGCGTGCCCCGGCGCGAGGATCACGTAGGCCTTCGGCACGAAGCCGCGCACCGGGTCGGGCGAGGGCACGACCGCGGCCTCGGCGACCGCCGGATGCTCGATCAGCGCGCTCTCGAGCTCGAACGGGCTGATCCGGTAGCCCGAGGCCTTGAACACGTCGTCGGCGCGGCCGACGTAGGTGATGTAGCCGTCGGCGTCGCGGGTGCCGACGTCGCCGGTGTGGTAGTGGCCGTCGCGCATCGCGTCGGCGGTCTTCTCGGGGTCGTCGGCGTAGCCCTCCATCAGCGCGAGCGGCCGGCTCGAGAGGTCGATGCAGATCTCGCCCTCGTCGCCCGGCTTGCCGTCGGCATCGAGCAGCACCACCGGATAGCCGGGCAGCGGACGGCCCATCGAGCCCGGCTGCACGCGCTGGCCCGGCGGGTTGCCGATCATCGCGGTGGTCTCGGTCTGCCCGAAGCCGTCGCGGATCGTCAGGCCCCAGCCGTCGCGGACCCGCTCGATCACCTCGGGGTTCAGCGGCTCGCCCGCCGAGATCGCCTCGCGCAGCGACACCTTCCAGTCGGCGAGCCTCTCCTGGATCAGCATCCGCCAGACGGTCGGCGGCGCGCACAGCGTCTGCACGCGGTGCTTCACCAGCACGTCGAGGATCGCCGGGCCGCTGAAGCGCGAGTAGTTGTAGATGAACACGCAGGCCTGCGCGTTGAACGGCGCGAAGAAGCAGCTCCACGCGTGTTTGCCCCAGCCGGGCGACGAGATCGTCCAGTGCACGTCGCCCGGCTGCAGCCCGAGCCAGTACATCGTGCTCAGGTGGCCGACCGGGTAGCTCTGGCGCGTGTGGCGCACGAGCTTCGGCTTCGAGGTGGTGCCCGAGGTGAAGTACTCGAGCAGCGGCTCGTCGACCGAGAGATCGGGCGGCGCGAACTCGGCCGGGGCGCGGTCGGCGTCGCGGTAGTCGATCCAGCCCGGGGGCGGCGTGCCCGTGCCGCCGGCGAGGATGCGGCCGACGCCGGCGAGCGCGCCGTCGGGCACCTCGGCGACCCGCGCGAGGCCGGTGGCGTTGGTCAGCACCCAGCGCACGCGGCCGCGCGCGATCCGGTCGGCCAGGTCGGGCCCGGACAGCAGCAGGGTGGCCGGGATCACGACGACGCCGAGCTTGATCGCCGCGAGCAGCGTCTCCCACAGCGGCACCTCGTTGCCGAGCATCAGCAGCATCCGGTCGCCGCGCTTCGCGCCGAGGCCCGCGAGGAAGTTGGCGACCCGCGACGAGCGGCGCGACAGCTCGTCGTAGGTCAGCCGCGCCTCGGCGCCGCTCTCCTCGACGATGTGGAGCGCGGGCGAACCGTTGCCGCGCGCGACGGCGTCGAACCAGTCGATCGCCCAGTTGAAGCGCTCGAGGCGCGGCCACTCGAAGGCCGCGACGGCGTCGTCGTAGGCGGTGCGGTGCGACAGCAGCAGGTCGCGGGCGGCGCGGAAGCGGTCGTGCTCGGTCATCGGAGGTCTCCTGGGAGAGGCACCGGTCGCGGGCCGGCGTCAGGCGACGGAGTCTAGCGCCCGGCCCGGGGGCGCGTCACGGCGGCGCGCGCCGCGTCGCGCTCAGGCCGGCTTCGGGTAGCTCGCCCCCATGCCCTCGCGCACGTCCTGCTGGATCCCGTACTGCGGGAACGGATAGCGGAAGCCGTTGCGCGCGAGCGCGTGCATGCCGGCGATCGCCTTCGGCAGGTACGAGGGCGGGATCGCCATCAGCATCTCCTCGTCGAGCACGCCGCCGTAGCGGCGCTCGGCGAAGCAGGGGATCGACAGGCTCGGCTCGCCGGTCGCGAGCGCGCGGCCCCAGGAGTCGGCGCACGCCGACTCGCCGACGACGCTCCAGTCGAAGCGCTTGTAGCCGCTCCACTGCAGGCCGTTCAGGAAGTAGATCATCGCGCCCGGCGTCGCCCAGAACAGCACGATCTCGGGTGCGGCGAGCCGCCCGGAGGCGAGCGGCGAGACCGCGAGCGCCGCGGCCCGCGACGGCACGTGCATCGCCGCCTGGTGGGCGCGCGCGTCCTCGGGCGTCGCGTACCAGACGCCGACCATCTGCGCGCCCGAGCGCCACGCGTCGTCGGCGGGGCCGAGCCCGACGACGGTGCGGCACTGCGCGCCGACGAGGTCGTCGCCGGTGATGCCGACGGTCCAGCCGAGGCGCGCCGCCTGCGCGACGATCTGGTCGGTGGTGTGCACCGCCTTCGGCCGGCGGATCCGCGGGATCGCCTCCATCGCGGCCGCGTCGTCGAAGCGCTGCATCGCGATCGGCAGCGCGCGCAGCCTGAGCAGCCGCTCGAGCTCGGCGGCGATCGCCGGGCCGTCGAGCGCGGCGTCGGGGACGGGCGTCGGGGTGTCGGTCATTCGGGGCTCCAGCCGCCGCTCGGCGGGTTCACGGTCGCGGCCTCACCGTCCGGTCCACGCGGGGGGGCGCTTCTCGACGAACGCGGCGCGGCCCTCCTTCGCGTCCTCGGTCAGCGCGAGCGTGACGATCTGCCCCTCGAGGAACGAGATCGCCTGCTCGAAGCTCATGTCGAAGGCCGCGCGCATCATCGCCTTGCCGCGGCGGTTGGCCGTGGGCGACTTCGAGGTCACGCGCTCGACCAGCCACTCGGTCTTCGCGTCGAGCTCGCCGGCCGGCGCCACGTGGTTGACCAGCCCGATCCGCTCGGCGCGCGCGGCGTCGATCGGCTCGCCGGTCATGCACAGCTCGGCGAGCAGGCGCGGGCCGACGAGGTGCTGCAGCACCGACAGCACCTGGGCCGGGAACACGCCGATCTTGACCTCCGGCAGCCCGAAGCTCGCGTGCTCGGCGGCGACCGCCATGTCGCACATGCCGAACAGGCCCATGCCGCCGGCGAGGCAGTGGCCGTTGACGCGGGCGATCATCGGCACCGGGCACGACCACGCCGTCCGCAGCAGGTCGGCGTACTCGAGGTGCGGGCGCGACGGGTCGAACTGGAACGAGCCGGAGCCCTTCGCGAGGTCGGCGCCCGCGCAGAACGCCTGGTCGCCGGCCCCGGTGATCACCACAGCGCGGATCGCGTCGTCGTCGCGGGCGAGCGCGAGGCCGGCCGACAGCCCGGCGATCACGGCCGGCGAGATCGCGTTGCGCCGTGCGGGGCGGTCGATCGTCAGCCACAGCGCGTGGCCGCGACGCTCGGCGCGAAGCTCGGTCGCCTCGCCGGTGCTCGGGGTCATCGTCGTCTCCTCGGCGCGGGCCCGCGGCCCTGCGCCGATCGTACCGGAGCGCGACCCCCCGGCGTGCCGGAATCCGCCGCCCGGCGCGCCCGCCGAGCGCGGCCGATCGCCCGCCGCGCCGCGGGGGCATCGCGTCGGTGGCACACTGCGCGCCCGGCCCCGACGACGGGCATCGACGCACCCCACCAAGGAACACCGATGGAGATCTCGCTGAAGGGACGCATCGCGCTGGTCACCGGCGCGAGCAAGGGCATCGGCCTCGCCTGCGCGCGGCGCTTCGCGCAGGCCGGCGCCACGGTGGCCGGCGTGGCCCGCGACGCGGCCGCGCTCGAGGCGGCGTGCGCGGCGATGGCCGCCGACGGGCTCGCGATGCGCGCGATGCCGGCCGACCTGAGCGACGCCGCCCTCGCCGAAGGCGTGGTGGCGCGCGTCGAGCGCGAGCTCGGCCCGATCGACGTGCTGCTGAACTCCGCGGGCGCGGCCCGGCGCTTCGCGCCGGCCGACCTCGGCGCCGCGGCCTTCCGCCAGGGCATGGACGCCAAGTACTTCAGCACGATGCACGTGCTCGAGCCGGTCGTGCGCGCGATGGCCGCGCGCGGCCGCGGCGCGGTCGTCAACGTGATCGGGCAGGGCGGGCGCGTCGCCTCGCCGATGCACATCCCGGGCGGCGCGGCCAACTCCGCGCTGATGCTCGCGACGGTCGGCTACGCGCGCGCCTACGCGGCGAAGGGGCTGCGGATCAACGGCATCAACCCGGGGCTCACGCTGACCTCGCGGGTCGAGGAAGGGCTGGCGGTCGCCGCGCGCGCGAGCGGCCGCAGCCGCGAGGAGACGCTCGCCGAGGAGCTCGCCCGCATCCCGATGGGCCGGATGGCCGACCCCGACGAGATCGCGCGGGTCGCGCTGTTCCTCGCGTCGGACGCGGCGAGCTACGTGTCGGGCGCGATCGTGCCGATGGACGGCTGCTCGGCCTCGGTCATCTGACGCGCGACGGGCCGCTCAATGCAGCGCGGGGCCGCCCGACTCGAGCATCGTCCGCACCTGGAGCGCCTCCCGGCGCTTCATCCGGATCGAGGCGAGCGTCTCGGGCCGGTCCTTGAGCCGCAGGTCGAGCAGCCCGGTCGGGTCGATGCCCGGCCCGGGCGCCTCGCACCAGACGAACTCGACCTCGTCGATCAGGAAGCTGACCGTCACCACGCCGCCGATCCGGCAACGGGTGCCGTCGGTGGTGACCGTCACGTCGGGGTTCAGCTCCACCTGCCAGGTGATGCCCATCGTCGTGTCCTCCGTCGGCGCGCCGCGGGCGCGCGGATGTCGAGTGGCCGGGTCCGGGTCGGGCGCCGCGCCCGTTGCCCGTCACGACGCCCGGGGGCGCCGAAAGTTGCGCGCCCCGGGTCCTGCAACTTCCGCCGCGGCGTCGCGTCCTACAGCGCGCGATGCGCGCCTCGACCGTGATCACCCGACCCCCCGCGCCCTCCGACGCGGAGCCGCCCTCGACCGCCGACGGCGCGCTGGCGACGCGCGCCGCCGCGGGCGACGCGCTCGCGTTCGAGCTGCTGGTCGTGAAGTTCCAGCGGCGCGCGGCCGCCGAGATCCGGCGCCTGGTCCACGATCCGGCGGTCACCGAGGAGCTGACGCAGGATGCGTTCCTGCTCGCCCACGACGGGCTGCCCGACCTGCAGTCGCCCGACCGGTTCTGGCCCTGGCTGCGCACGATCTGCCGCAACGTCGCGAGCAGCTACCTGCGGAACCGGCAGAACCTGCTCGACGACCGGCCGGCCGACCCCGACGCGCCCTCGAGCGTCGCGGCCCTCGAGCGCGTCGGCGCGCACGACAGCGTCGAGGACGAGGTCGCCGCGCGGCAGCTGTTCGACGCGCTGCGTCGCGCGGTCGACGCGCTGCCCGAGCGGCAGCGCGAGGCGATCCTGCGCCGCGAGATCGAGGGCCTCGACTACCGGTCGATCGCCGCGACGATGGGCCTGCCGGTCAACACCGTGAAGTCGCTGATCTTTCGGGGCAGGGAGGCGATCGCCGCGGCGATCCGCCCGATGCTCCAACCGACCCGCTCGCGCCGCTGGTGAGAAGGCTCCCGTACCGATGAACGACGACCTGCTGTCCGCCTTCCTCGACGACGAGCTCCCGCCCGAGCGCGTGGCGGAGCTGCTCGACGCGCTGCGCGCGGACGCGCCCGGCTCGTCCGGGCTGCGCGACCGGCTGACCACGCTGCAGCTGATCAAGGACGCGGTCGGCGGGGTCGAGGCCCCCGACGACGGCTACACGCTGCGCATCCTGGCGCGGCTGGACGCGCATCGCCGCGGCCGCGCCTGAGCATTCCGCTTTCCCGGGAGCCGAGGTACGCCCCCGGCGGCTCCGGCTAGCCCGTTCGATGTAGCCGGGGGGCCGTACCCGCCCAGTCGGCTTGCCCGGAGCTGGGCCGTGGTGTACGGTCCGCCGGATGTCGTCAGGTGAAATGTCACGGGATCGCTTCGGTCCGGACACATTCTCCGGTCCCGTCGTCCCGGTCGTCGTGCTCGACGAGGTCCGCCATGCCGTCCCGCTCGCCCGGGCGCTGGTCGCCGGCGGGCTGCGCGACATCGAGATCACGCTCCGCACCCCGGCGGCCCTCGACGCGATCCGCCGCATCGCCGGCGAGGTCCCGGAGGCGCGCGTCGGCGCCGGCACCGTGCTGGGCGCCGACGACGCGGCGCGCGCGCTCGAGGCGGGCGCGCGCTTCCTCGTGTCGCCGGGCCTCGGGCGCGGGATCGCCGCGGTCGCGCGCGAGCGCGGCGTGCCGCTCGTGCCGGGCGTCGCGACGCCCACCGAGGTGATGGCGGCCCTCGACGAGGGCTTCTCGCTGCTCAAGTTCTTCCCCGCCGCGGCGGCCGGCGGCCTGCCGATGCTGCGCGCGATGGCCGGCCCGTTCCCCTCGGTGCGCTTCTGTCCCACCGGAGGCATCGACGCGCGCGGCGCGCCCGACTGGCTCGCGCTCCCGAACGTCGCCGCCGTCGGCGGCACCTGGCCGGCGCCCGCGCCGGTCGTCGCCCGCGAGGACTGGTCCGCGATCGAGGCGCTCGCGCGCGCCGCGGCGGCGCTGCGTGCCCCGTCGCCTCCCTCCAACCCGCCCGATCCCCAGCAAGGTGAGCGCCGATGAGTCCCGTCGTGCTGATCGTTGACGACCATCCCGTGATCCCCATGGCGCTGCGGGGGCTGATCGAGGCCCGCTTCGGCAAGGTGCGGGCGCTGCAGGCCGCGAACCTGCGGCAGGCGAAGGTGATCTACCAGGACGAGCCCGACCTCGTGGCCACCGTGCTCGACCTGCGGCTGCCCGACGTCGCGGGCCTCGAGGGCATCAGCGAGCTGCGCGCGCTGCGCGCCGACGTGCCGATCGTCGTGTTCACCGGGCTCGACAGCGCGCCGCTGCGCCGCAGCGCCACCGCGCTCGGGGCGGCCGCCCTCGTCTGCAAGAACGAGCACGCCGGCGCGCTGCTCGACGCGCTCGCGCTCGTGCTCGACGGCCGGCTGCCTCGGGTCGCGACCGGGGACGAGGCGGGCGCCGAGCCGCCCCGCAGCGGGCCGGTGGAGCTGTCGCCGCGCCAGCAGCAGATGTGGCAGTCGATCGCCGAGGGGCTGTCGAACATCGAGATCGCCGATCGCTACCGGATCAGCCTGAACACCACCAAGGCGCACGTGCGCGAGCTGCTGCAGCGCCTCGGGGTGCGCAACCGCACCGAGGCGGCGACGCTCTTCTACCGCAGCCGCGGCAACGCCTCGCGCGAGCTCTGAGCGCCGCGCCCCGCCGCGCGTCGCCGTGGGGCCGATCGGCTCGCGGCGGCGCGGGCTCGGCTACCATCGCCGGATGCTTCCGTCGACCGCGACCCCGCTGCTCGCCCTCGACGCGGTCGGCATGCGGTTCCCCAACGGCGTGCAGGCGCTCGACGGGCTCGAGCTGTCGATCGCGCGCGGCGAGTTCCTGAGCCTGCTCGGCCCCTCGGGCTGCGGCAAGAGCACGGCGCTGCGCCTGCTCGCCGGCCTCGCGCGGCCCACGGCCGGCACGGTGCGCCGGCCGGAGGGCCTGCGCCCGGGCTTCGTGTTCCAGGAGCCCACGCTGATGCCCTGGGCCACGGTGTTCGACAACGTGCGTCTGCCGCTGCGGCTGAAGGGGCTCGGCGCCGACGCGGTCCGGGAGGACGTCGACGCGGCGCTCGAGCAGGTCGGCCTCGGCGGCTTCGCCCGCGCCTATCCGCGCGAGCTGTCGGGCGGGATGAGGATGCGCGTCTCGATCGCGCGCGCGCTCGTCACGCGGCCCGACGTGCTGCTGCTCGACGAGCCGTTCGCCGCGCTCGACGAGATCACCCGCGGGCGGCTCGACGACGAGCTGCTCGCGCTGTGGCACGCGCACCGGCTGACGGTGGTGTTCGTCACCCACAGCGTCTACGAGGCGATCTACCTGTCGACGCGCGTGGCGGTGTTCGGCGCGCGCCCGGGGCGCGTCGTCGAGACGATCCGCGTCGACGCGCCGCATCCGCGCGGCGACGCGTTCCGCGCCGACCCGGCCTACGCGCGCGACTGCGTGCGCGCGTCGGCGGCGCTGCGGGCGGCGCACGCATGAGCGCGCGCCGCGCGTCGCCGGTCGCGCCGGTGGCGGTCGTGCTCGCGGTGCTGCTCGCCTGGGAGGCGATCGTGCGCGCGCGGGGCATCCCCGCCTGGCTGCTGCCGGCGCCCAGCCGCGTCGCGAGCACGCTGTGGCAGGACCTGCCCTCGCTGCTGCCCTCGCTGTGGTTCACGCTGAAGATCACCGTCGGCGCGCTCGCGCTCGCCGTGATCGGCGGCACGTCGCTCGCGGCGGTGTTCGCGCTGTCGCGTCGCGTGGAGTCGGCGCTCTTCCCGCTCGCGATCGTGCTGCAGGTCACGCCGATCGTGGCGATCGCGCCGCTGATCCTGATCTACGTCGAGTCGACCACCGCGGCGCTGCTGATCTGCGCGTTCATCGTCGCGTTCTTCCCGATCCTCGCCAACACCGTGGTCGGGCTGCGCAGCGCCGACGCGAACCTGCGCGAGCTGTTCGCGCTGTACGGCGCGACCCGCTGGCAGCGGCTGCGGCTGCTGCTCGTGCCGAGCGCGCTGCCGTACTTCCTCGCCGGGCTGCGGATCGCGGGGGGGCTCGCGCTGATCGGCGCGGTGGTGGCCGAGTTCGCCGCGGGCGCGGCCGGTCGCGAGACCGGGCTCGCCTCGCGCATCCTCGAGGCGAGCTTCCGCACCGAGATCCCGCGGATGTTCGCCGCGCTGGCGCTGGTGTCGCTCGTCGGCATCGCGATCTTCGCGGTGTTCGACGCGCTCGCGCGCCGGCTGCTGCGTCGCTGGCACGACAGCGAGCTGCCCGACGCCTGACCGATCCGAACCGTACCGAAGGAGACCCCTCGCGATGCACCGATCCGCCCCCGTCCCGACCCCGCGCCGTCGCGCGCTGCGCGGCGCCGCCGCGCTCGCCTGCGCGGGCCTCGCCCCGCTCGGCGCCGCGCGCGCGCAGTCGCTCGAGAAGGTGACGTTCGCCACCAACTGGAAGGCGCAGGCCGCGCACGGCGGCTTCTACCAGGCGCTCGCCGACGGCACCTACGCGAAGCACGGGCTCGAGGTCGAGATCCGCCAGGGCGGCCCGCAGGTCAACAACCGGCCGCTGCTGCCCGCCGGCCGGATCGACTTCCTGATGACCGGCAACCTGCTGCACACCTTCGACAACGTCCGCAACGGCGTGCCGACCGTCGTCGTCGCGGCGATGTTCCAGAAGGACCCGCAGGTGTTCCTCGCGCACCCGGGGCAGTACGCGAGCTGGGAGGAGCTGAAGAAGGCGCCGGTGATCCTGGTCGCCAAGGACGGCCAGTTCAGCTTCTGGCAGTGGATGAAGCGCGAGGGCTTCCGCGACGAGCAGCTGAGGCCCTACACGTACAACAGCGGGCCGTTCCTCGCGAACAAGCGCGCGGTCCAGCAGGGCTACGCGGTGGCCGAGCCGATCTCGATCGAGAAGACCGCCGGCTTCGCGCCGAAGCTCTTCCTGCTCGCCGACCACGGCTGGTCGACGTACTCGACGACGATCGAGACGCGTCCCGACCTGGTCGCGAGCAAGCCCGACCTCGTGCGGCGCTTCGTCGAGGCCTCGATCCTCGGCTGGGTCGCGTACCTGCACGGCGACCGGGGCGCCGGCGACGCGCTGATCCGCAGGGAGAACCCGGAGGTCACGCAGGACGAGCTCGATCGCGGCGTGGCGAAGCTGAAGGAGCTCGGCATCGTCGACTCGGGCGACGCGCGCACGCGCGGCATCGGCGCGATCGATCCGGCCCGGATCCGCGACTTCCACGACAAGATGGTCCGCGCGGGCCTCTTCAAGGCGGGCGAGGTCGACCTGTCGAAGGTCCACACCACCGAGTTCGTCAACCGGGGCACGGGCGTCGAGCTGATGCGCAGGCTCGCCGGGAAGTGAGCGCGGCGGCGCGGCCGGTCGTCGCGCCGCGCCGTCGCGCCCCGTCGTCGCGCCCCGTCGCCACGCCCCGGCTCGCGCCCGGCCTGCGCCCCGATCCGCCGCCCCCTAAACC